>JACDGU010000032.1 GCA_013821475.1 Solirubrobacterales bacterium | reverse complement strand
CGCCAGCGCCGCGGCGAGGGCGTCGATGTCGCCGGGCTCGACCAGGCGGGCGGCGCCGGCGGCGGCGACCTCGGGGAAGCCGCCGACCGAGCTCAGGACCAGCGGCTTGCCGAAGGCGAGCCCGGTGTAGAGGACGCCGGAGTGCTCGGCGTCAAGGTAGGGGAGGGCGACGAGGTCGGCGGCGCGGAAGATCGCCGGGATCTCGGCGTCCTCGACGAAGCGGGTGACGAAGCGGACCCGCCCGCCCGCCTCGGCGGCCAGCTCCCGCAGCGGCCCGACGTCCATCCGCGGGTTGCCGACCACCCAGAGCTCGGCGCCGCGCAGGCGCCGGAAGGCGGCAAGCAGGTTCTCGATCCCCTTGTAGGGGCGGAGCAGGCCGAAGGAGAGGATCACCGGTCCCTCGGCGCCCTCCAGCTCGGCCGGCAGCGGCTTCTCCTCCGGCAGTCGGGTCAGATAGTCGAAGGCACCGTGGGGGATCACCCGCACCCGCCCGGGGTCGAGCCCGACCTCGTCGCGCAGGCGGGCGGCGCCGTGCTCGGAGTGGGCGATGACGGCGTCCATCGCGCCGAAGGTCCGGTGCGCCGAGGCGACCTGACGGCGGCTCGGCTGCGGCGGCAGGATGTAGTGGGCAGTCATCACCCGTGGCGTCGCCGGCAGCAGGCGGATGTCGAGCCCGGGCACGGTCAGCCACTGGTAGTGGACGACGTCGGCGTCGGCGTCGCGGCGGAAGCGCAGCATGTCCGGCAGGTGCTCGGCCGCCTTGAAGGGGAGACGGCCGAAAGCCTCGAGCCCGCGCCCGGCGCTGCGGCGGTAGAAGCGCTCATCGACCCGGTAGCCCTCCGCCGGCGGCACCTCGCCGTAGAGGAAGCGGGTGGTGAGCAGCTCGACCTCGGCGCCGCCGCGGGCCAGCGCCGCCGCGAGGGCGCGGTCGTAGGGCGGCGTGAAGGCCGAGGGATCGACTAGCTGGACTTTCATCGGCTAACGGGGTGTCGCGTTGGCATTCAACGGGCGATTATCGTGACCGCCGTGGCGCCCACGCTCTCCTACTGCGTCGTGAACACCGACGGCCGCGAGTACCTGCTCGCCTGCCTGGCGGCAATCGAGGCGACCCATCCGCCGCAGATCGAGCACGAGATCCTCGTCCTCGACAACGCCTCGAGCGACGGCTCGGCCGACGCGGTGCGGGCGCTGGGCGCCGAGATCCGACTCTTCGCGCTGAAGCAGCGGACCGGCAAGGCGCAGAACGACTCGACCCTGCTGAAGGAGGCGACGGGCCGCTACTGCCTGCTGCTGAACGAGGACTCGGAGATCCGCTCCGGCGCGGCCGCGATGCTGATCGCGGCGCTCGACGAGGACCACCGAGCCGCAGCCGCGACCCCGCGACTGCTCGACTCCGACGGCAACCCGGTCCCCTGCGCCTGGCGCTTCCCAGGGGTCGGCACGGCGCTGGCCGGCGCCCTCTTTCTGCACCGCGCCTTCACCGTGCAGAGCACCGGCTGGGAGACGCGGCGGGTCGAGTGGGCGCAGTCGAGCGCGCTGCTGGTCCGCCGCGAGGCTGCCACCAGGGTGGGCTACCTGGACCCGAACTTCTTCGTCTACTACGACGAGTGCGACTTCGCCAAGCGCCTCGCCGACGCCGGCTGGCACTGCCTCTTCGTGCCCGATGCGACCGCGACCCACCACGACCAGCTCTCCACCGACCTCGCCGCCGGGCTGCCGCGGATCGTCGAATTCCACCGCAATCGCGACCTCTACATGCGCAAGCACCACTCGCCGGGCGCGGCGCGCATCGTGCGCTGGCTCACCGCCTGGTCATACGCCGTTCGCGCCCTCGCGGCGATCTTCATTCCTGACCGGCCCGCCGAGATCTACCGCGCCCACGCCCGCCAGGCGCTGCATCCCGAGCGCGGCGAGAGCATCAAAGGCAAGGCTCAGAGCCGGGCGTCGTCGTCCATCCGCTCGGCCTCGTAGATCTCGGGGATCTGGCCGTCGACGGCGCTCGGCTGCGCCCGCAGCGCCGCGAAGCCCGCCGCCAGCTCGGCCGGGTGGCGCAGCTTCGCCAGCCAGACGCGCTCGCCGGGGGTGAAGAAGCCGCTGGCAAGGAGGGCGAGCGGATAGAGCGCGAAGAGGGCGGCGCGGCCGAGCAGGCCGGGGAAGCCCGAGGTCGGCATCGCCAGTTCTCCCACCCCGACCAGGACCGCGGCGGTGAGGGCGACCCGGGCCAGGCGACCCCACTGGTAGGGCACCGGGAAGAGGCGCTGGGTGAAGACGTACATCAGCGCCACCACGACCAGATAGGAGGCGACCAGAGCCAGGGCGGCGCCGACGATCCCGAGCGGCGGCACCAGCAGCAGGTTGAGGACGACGTTGGTGACGAGGGCGGCGATCGCGGCTGGCAAGTTGAACTCGGTGCGGCCGGTTCTGCCGAGGATCACGACCATCACCATGTAGAGCGCGTAGAGGGTGACGGCGAGGGTGATCAGGCCGATCGCCTTGTAGGAGCCGAAGAATTCCGGCGCCGCCAGCGCCCGCACGATCCAGCGCGACAGCAGCCACATCCCGGTGACGACGAAGGCGCAGGTGGCGAAGAAGAGAGTGACGACGACCGCGTAGGCGTTGCGGGCGTCGTCGTCGTCGCGGATCGAGTAGGCCAGCGGCGGCCAGGCGAGCTGGAAGCCGCGGACAAGGACGTTGACCCCCTGGGCGAACTTGACCGCCAGCGAGTAGAGGCCGGCCGCGGCGAGGCCGGCCGCGGCCGTGGCGGCGGAGCGGACAATGATGATCCGGTCGACGAAGTTGAGCAGGTAGAGCGAGGCCTCGGCCGGCATCGTCGGCAGGCCGAAGCGCAGCAGCCGCCGCAGCAGGGAGGAGTCGAAGCGCAACGAGAGGCATCGCCGCTGCAGCACGATCAGGCCGAGGACGAAGGCGGCGCCGCTCGCGTAGCTGCCGAGCAGCAGGCCGCGGGCGCCCTCTCCGGCGCCGACGACGAGGACGACGGTCAGGCCGATCGTCGCCAGGACGTTGAGCACGGTGGTGACGAAGTAGGCGCGGGCGCGCTCCTCGAGCCGGAACAGGGTGAGCATGAACTCGAACATCGTCAGCACCCAGAGGCCGCCGATCGAGATCCGCGCCAGTTCGGTCGCGGGTTCGCCGAGCAGCGCTTCGGAGATCAGCGTCGCGAAGGGCAGCGCCACCAGGGCCCCGATCGTCGCGAACCAGAAGAGGCCGGCGAAGGTGCTGGAGACGACCCTGGCCGGGTCCTCGTCGTCCCTGTAGTAGAAGCGCAGCAGGGCCTCGATCAGGCCGAAGCGGACGACGATGCTGGCGGAGACGACGGCGGCGAACATCACCTCGGCGGCGCCGTAGTCTTCTTTGGTCAGGTAGCGCGTGTAGAGCGGCAGCAGCCCGACCGCAATCAGCTTCGAGAGGATGCTTGCCGCCGTGTAGGCGGCTCCGGTCGTCGCGAGGCGGCGCAGGTATCCCGACACGGCCTGAGCCTAAGCCGGGTCGCGGACCGAGGCCGGGACGTACGGGGTGCTGGCCAGGGCGGCGCCAATCGCGAGCAGCACCCAGGTGATCGGGTCCTCGAAGAAGCCCGCGTAGGACATCGTGTGCACGAGCAGGGCGACGAAAGCGGCCAGCACCGCCGCCCGACCGGCGCGGCGCCCGCGCAGGCCGGCGGTCATCGCCCAGAGTGCGGTGAGGATCAGCGCCAGGTAGAAGAAGAGGCCGATCAGGCCCTGCTCGGCGATCACGGTCACCGGCTCGGTGTGGGAGACCGAGACCGGGACGCTCTTGTCGCCGTGGTCGGCGTAGGCGTGCTGGAAGGAGCCCGAGCCATATCCCCAGAGCGGCCGTTCGGCGAAGAGGTCGACCCCACCCTGGACCAGGTTGGCGCGGCCACTGGTGTCGATGTTGAGGCGGGAGAAGTTGATCTTGCCCGAACCGCCGACGAGGGTGACGACGAGGACGGCGGCGACGAGGCCGACGAGGACGGCGCCGAGCGTCCAGCGCCAGCTCCAGCGGATCGCCGCCAGGACCGCGAGCCCCGCGAGGAGGGCGATGAAGCTCGACTGCGAGAAGGTCTGGGCGAGGCCGACCCAGAGGACGAGGATCGCCACCGCCAAGAGCCAGAAGTCGCGCCTGCGCTTCGCCCAGAGCAGCGCCGTCGTCACCACGACGAGGACCAGCGCCAGGTAGCGCCCGTAGACATTGGGGTCCCAGAAGACGGAGTTGACGCGGAAGTAGGTGTGGAATTCGTTCGACCTGATCACCGCGTCGTTCCAGAACAGGCTGCGGCTGGCGTACTCGACGCCGCCGATCAGGACGAAGGCGAGCGCCTCGCCGATCACCACGAACAGCACCCAACGCAGCACCCGGTTGTCCCACTCGACGTCCTGCAGCAGAGCGAAGGCGACGGTGAAGGGGACGAGGAAGAAGCACATGTTCTGCAGCCCCTTGGAGAAGTCCTCGGAGTACAGCGTCTGCACGCCGTAGACGACGACAACCGCGGCGAGGATCCGTGGCAGCCACACGGCAGCCACGCCCCCGGGTGCCACGGAAGGGGAGGCCTGCGGGCGGGGCAAACTGGCTCCGTTCTCGGCCTCCCCTTCCGCGCCACCCGCCGGTAAAGCCGGCCAGTCGCGCAGCAAGACCGCGAGGACGCCGCCGGCGATCACCAGGTAGAGCGGCACCAGCAGGTTGGCGGTGTCGCCGCCGGAGTGAAGAGGGATGCGGAAGGGAACCGCGGCGACGATCGCCAGCGGCAGCAGGACCGGCCAGCGGCGGAAGAGGTAGGCGAGAGCGGCGACGGCCACCAAGCCGCTCGCCGCCAGCGCCGCGGTCCGGGCGCCGCTGTGGCGCAGGTCGACGATCTGCTGGGTGTGCCACTGGTCGCCGAGGATCAGCAACGGGAACAACGCCAGGGCGAGCAGCATCGCCGCCGAGCGGGCCCGGCCCGGGGGCAGCAGGATCGCGACGGCGCAGGCGGCGGCCGCGGCCAGCAGCCCGGCGCCGGCGAGGATGCCGCTCAAGGCCCGTTCCTCGGGGCGGTCCGGCAGGCGCCGGGGGCAGCCGGCGAGGAGGGATGGAGGTGGATCGAGCCGGGCGGGACCAGGACCCGTTCCTGACCCAGCAGCTCGACCCGCAGCTTGTAGCGGCCGGGCGCGGCGATCCCGCCGCCGCGCTGGCGCCCGTCCCAGACGAAGGTGTGGAAGTGGTAGCGCTTGAGGAAGGTGTGGCGGGCGAGCGTGATCACGACCCGCCCGCTCGGCACCACCACCTGGACCGTGCCACGGTCGGAGCGGGTGGTGCGGAAGCGGATCCGTAGGCGGTCGTCACGGCAGTCCCCGTTGGGCGTGAACGGGTGGATTGGATGCTGCGGATGGAGGATCGGGACGGCGACGTAGCTGACTTTGTCGAGCACCAGCGGGTCGCGCTTGACCCGCTGCGCCCAGGCGAAGGCCGCGACCGTGGCGAGGACCAGAAGCGCGAAGACGATGGCCGCGGGGACCCGCGGCGAAAGGCCCTCGTCAACTCGCCGCCGAGGCATTGTCCTCGCCGACGATCACCGCGATGTTCGCCTTCCCCGAGGCGGATTCGATTTCCGAGCTCATCAGTTCTTTCTTGTCGATGCCCAGCTGCTTGGCGACCTTTTCGGCTTCCGGCTTGTGACCGCGTTTGAACATCACCACGCTGGCTTCGTAGCTGGAGCTGCTGTTGGTGATCGCCCCGAGGTTGAAGCCCTTTTTCTGGACCATGTCGCCGTAGGTGGCGGCGAGGTTGGGGACGGCGGTGCCGTTGAGGACCGAGACTTCGATTTCGTCGGGCTTGGTCTTGGCCGCGGCCTGCTTGCCGCCCTTGCCGCCGCCTTCGCCGGAGCCGCCGCTGCTCACCGCGTAGGCGATGCCACCGCCGACGATCAGGACGACGACGAAGATCGCGACCAGCGCCAGCGGCTGCGAGAGACGCTCGCCGATCCCCGAGAAGCTTTCGCGCAGACGCTCGCCGCGGGCCGTCGCCGGCACCCCCGCCTCGCGGCGACGGCGGCGCTCCTCGCGGCGGCTGACCACCTCGTGCTCGGCGGTGCGGCTCTCCTCCAGCGCCCGCAACTCCTCCGCCCGCTGCGCGGCGATCGTCGAGGTCGTCTCCTTGCGCTCGGAGTCGCGCTCGGGCGCCGAGCCCGCCCAATCGCGCAGGCGGCGGATGTCTCGTCCATGGGCAAACGAGAGCAGGGCTAGGACGGCGAGGCCGAGAAACGCGGCCAGGCCGGCGAAAGCGCCGATTTGTTCGATCACCCGGACCAAGTGGCTGCGAGAGGCTACTCGTCGTAGACGACTGTCGCGGCGTCGCCGCCCGGTGAGGCAATCAACTCGACCACTCGCACCGCCAAGTTAGCCTCGTCCCCGGCCAGAACCAGGCCTTCCAGCGCGTTCAACGTCTGCTCGACCCACTCGGCGTCCAGCGGCCGCTGGCGGACGGCGCGGTTGATCCGGCGGGCGGCGGTCGGCTGCGGCTGCTCGTCGCTGTCGAAGAGCTCCTCGTGCAGCTTCTCGCCGGGGCGGGGCTGGGTGAACTCGACCGCGATGTCGCGCTCGGGCTCGAAGCCCGCCAGGCGGATCATGTTGTGGGCGAGGTCGACGATCTTGACCGGCTCGCCCATGTCGAGGACGAAGACCTCGCCCTTGCCGGCGCCGATGTCGCCGGAGCGGATCACCAACTGGACCGCCTCCGGGATCGTCATGAAGTAGCGCGTCATCTCCGGGTGGGTGATGGTGATCGGGCCGCCGCGCTCGATCTGGCTGCGGAAGATCGGTACCACGCTGCCCGAGGAAGCGAGGACGTTGCCGAAGCGGACCGAGGCGAAGCGCGTGCCGGGGTGGTTGATGCCGGCCGACTCGACGATCCACTCGGTCATCGCCTTCGAGGCGCCCATCACCGTCTTCGGGTTGACCGCCTTGTCGGTCGAGATCAGGACGAAGCGCTCGACCTTGGATGCGGCCGCGGTCTCGGCCGTGATCCGGGTCGCGATCACGTTGTTGCGGATCGCCTCGAGCGGGTTGGCCTCCATCAGCGGCACGTGCTTGTAGGCGGCGGCGTGGAAGACGACGTCGGGCTTGAAGCGCTGCATCACCTCCAGCATCCGGTGCGGCTCCTTGCAGTCGGCGAGCACCGACTCGGCATTGGTGAAGTGGCGCTCCTCGATCATCTCGCGGTCGATCTGGAAGAGGTTGTCCTCGGCGTGGTCGAGCATCACCAGCAGCCGCGGTTTGACCTGGGCGATCTGGCGGCAGAGCTCGGAGCCGATCGAGCCGCCGGCGCCGGTGACGAGGACGATGCGGTCGTGCAGGTAGGCGCCGACGCGGTCGAGCTCGCGGACGATCGGCTCGCGGCCGAGCACGTCCTCGACCCGCACCTCGCGCAGCTGCTTGTTGAGCTGGACGCCGCCGCGT
Source organism: Solirubrobacterales bacterium (assembly GCA_013821475.1). GTDB lineage: Bacteria > Actinomycetota > Thermoleophilia > Solirubrobacterales > 70-9 > VAYN01. Next base: position 13,319 of record JACDGU010000032.1, on the reverse strand, counting down.
AGGAGCTCGAAGACGGTCGGCAGGGTGCGGACCGGGATCTCGCGCTCGCGGCAGGCGGCGACGACCTGTCCGCGCAGCGTCCCCGGGGCGGAGGGGATCGCGATCACCACCTCGTCGGGGTCGGTCTCGTCGAGGATCGTGGTGATCTCCTCGGTCGAGCCGAGGACCTTCAGCCCCAGCATCCGCATCCCCCGCTTGCGCGGGTCGTCGTCGATGAAGCCGATCGCGGTGGCGCCGAGGTTGGGGTTGAGCTGCAGCTCGCGGACGACCATCTGGCCGCCGGAGCCGGCGCCGATAACCAGCACCTCATGCTTGGGGACCCGCGAGCCGCGGGTCGGGCGTTCGACGATCAACCGCACCGCCAGGCGAGCGCCGGCGATCAGCATCATCGTCAGCACGAAGTCGGTGACCTCGACCGCACGCGGCAGGGCGTGGGCGAAGGGGTGGGCGACGGCGAAGAGGACGACGAGGATCGCGCTGGCGACGGCGACGGCGCGGAAGATGAGGATGAAGTCGCGACCGCTGACGTACCGCCACCACTTCTGGTAGAGCCCGAAGGCGGCGAAGACGACCAGCTTGCCGACGACGACGAAGCCGACCGTCTGCGCGAACAGCACCTGGTAGCGGTGCGGCCAGCCGTGCGGTTCGTCGAGGAAGCGGAGCTGGAAGGCGAGGAAGAAGGCCAGCGCGACGAGAACGGCATCGGCCGCCACCTGCAGGACCCGGTTGCGGTACACCGGGTGATTCAACCGGCTCATCTGAACGGTCAGTTTAGGGCCTGAGGCCGTAGGATCCCGAATCTGACGATGCCGCAACCGCTGCTCTACGCCAGCCTCACCGGCCCGATCGTCGACTTCTGCGTCAACGTCATCAACGACCTCGTGGTCACGGCGATCGTCGGGCTCGTCGTCTACTGGCTGGTCAAGCGCCCCCAGGGCGGCGCCCCGGGAGAGGACGAGCTGGGACCCGAGGGAACGCGCGCGCCGGCCGCCACCCCCGGGGCTTGAGCGCCGGGGCGGGACTCCCGGTCGCCCGCGCCCTGGCGCTGGGCGTGATCCAGGGCCCCGCCGAGCTGCTGCCGGTCTCCAGCTCCGCCCACATCGTGCTCGTCCCCTGGCTCGCCGGCTGGGACTGGGAGACGATCGACCCGGAGCTGCGCAAGAGCTTCGAGGTGGCACTGCACACTGGCGCCGCGGCGGCGCTGCTGATCGGCCAGCGCCAGCTGATCCGCGAGGAGCTGCGCGCCTTCGACGGGCGACGGGCGCTGCTGCTGGCGCTCTCCTTCCTGCCCGCGGCGATCGTCGGCTACACGCTCGAGCGTCCGATCGAGCAGCGCCTCGGCGGGCCCCGCGCGACCTCCTACGGTCTGCTCGCCGGCGCGGCGGCGATGCTCGCCGGGGACACCCGGCCACAGCTGCGGGGTCGTGGCGAAGCGACCGCGGCCGACGGCCTGGCGCTCGGCGTGGCGCAGGCGACGGCGCTGGCGCCGGGCGTCTCCCGCAACGGGATCACCCTCGCCGCCGCTCGCTGGCGCGGCTTCTCCCGCGACCAGGCGAACCTGCTCTCGCGGACGATCGCGCTGCCGATCATCGTCGGCGCGACGGCGCTGAAGGGCAGCCGGCTCGCCACGCGCGGCGCCTCGCCCGAGCTGCGTCGCTCGCTGGCGATCGGCGCCGGCGCCTCCTTCGCCTCGACGCTCGCCTCGCAGCGCCTGATCGGCCTGGTCGAGCGCGACCGCGCGCTCTGGCCGTACGCGGCCTACCGGGCCGCGCTGGCCGTCGCAGTTCTGGTCAAACTGCGTTCCCAAATCTAATTCCAAATTCTTGTAGTTGCTGGGAATTGATTTGGAACTGAGCAACAGTTCCAAATTCTTGGAGAAACTTGGCACGCCTACTTGCGCCGCAAGGTCTCGGAAAGGCGAGATGTGGAGTCTCTCCTTCAGGGCGACAAGGGACTGAATGGCAGGCAGCTCGCGCTGCTAACCGACGCCGTGAGACACCCCGATCTCTCTTTCACTTTCGAGAGCCACGCGGCCACTAATCGGGTGTCGCACGAGACCGCACGAACCGACGTGCGGCAGTTGGAGAAGCGCGGGTTACTCGTGCGGCGCGGGAAGAGCCGGCGACATCGCTTCCAGGCGGCGCCCGACCTCCCGGCGCTCCTGAGAGAATCGGGCAAGTGACCGACGCGTACGCCAAAGCAGGGGTCGACCAGAGGGCCGCCGATGCCTCGGTCGCCGGCCTGGTCCGGGCGCTGGCGGCGATCAAGCTCGACCGACCCTCGGCACAGGTGCCGCTGGCGGGTCACTACGCGAGCGTGATCAAGATCGACGAGCGGACCGGGATCGCGCTCTCGGCCGACGGCGTCGGCACCAAGCTGCTGGTCGCCGAGGAGCTCGGGCGCTTCGACACCGTCGGGATCGACTGCGTGGCGATGAACGTCAACGACGTGATCTGCGTCGGCGCCGAGCCGCTGGCGATGCTCGACTACATCGCCGTGCGGAAGGCCGACCCGGCCGTCTGCGAGGAAATCGGCGTCGGCCTCGCCCGCGGCGCCGAACTGGCCGGGGTCGAGATCCCCGGCGGCGAGCTGGCCCAGCTCGGCGACCTGGTCAGCAGCGTCGATGTCTCCGGCGCCTGCTTCGGGACCGTCGCCCTCGACGCGATCATCGACGGGTCTACGGTCGAGCCGGGCGACGTGGTGATCGGGCTGCCCTCCTCCGGCATCCACTCCAACGGCTACACCCTCGCCCGCTCGGCCCTCGCCGGCATCGACCTCGACGACGACCGCCTCGGCCGGCCGCTGGGCGACGTGCTCCTCGAGCCGACCGAGATCTACGTCAAGCCGGTCGTCGAGCTGCTGCGCTCCGAGGTCGAGGTCCGCGGACTGGCCCACATCACCTCCGGCGGCACCGGCAACCTGCTGCGTCTGGCGGGCGAGGGCGGCTACGAGATCGACGCGCCGCTGCCGGTGCAGCCGATCTTCGGCCTGATCCAGGAGCGCGGCGGCGTCTCCGACGCGGAGATGGAAGAGGTCTTCAACATGGGCTGTGGATTCTGCGTAATCGTGCCGGCAGCGGACGAGGACGAGGCGCTGGCGCTGCTCCAGGCGCACTACCCCGTCGCCAGGCGCATCGGCCGGGCCGTCGAGGGCCCGCGCCGGGTCCAGCGCGGCTGAACTGCCAACCGATGCCGGCTTCGGGTGGGCCGCGCAAGGCGGCGGATCGCGCGGCATCCCGGGCCGAACGGTTACGTTGAGCCGGTGCAACAAGTGGGCCGATTTGGCTCCCCACGACCAGGGGCAGGCCGGGTCGGTGTAATAGCGAATCTGTATCGAGATGTTGCGTTCAAATCCATGGACAGCCCCCGCCGTGCCTCCTGACGTCTGCCGCCAGCGCTGATGGACCCCGCCTCGACCAGCTCGCAGATGATCGGCACCGTTCTCTCGGGCCGCTACAAGCTCGAGGCGAAGCTCGGCAGCGGCGGCATGTCAACTGTCTACCTCGCCCGCGACTCGACCCTCGATCGCCAGGTCGCGGTCAAGGTGATGCACCGCGAGATGTCCGAGCAGCCCGACCAGCTCGAGCGCTTCCGCCAGGAGGCGCGGGCGGTCGCCAAGCTCTCGCACCCGAACGTGGTCGCCGTGATCGACGCCGGCGAGGACAGCGGCTTCCCCTACATCGTCTTCGAGTATGTCGAAGGGGAGACGCTGAAGCAGCGGATCGCGCGGATCGGCGCGCTCGACGCTCAGGAGGCCCTGGCCTACGCGATCGAGATCGCGCGCGGCCTCACCGTCGCCCACGCCCGCAACATGGTCCACCGCGACATCAAGCCGCAGAACGTCCTGATCGACGCCGAGGGCCGGGCCAAGCTGACCGACTTCGGGATCTCCCGCCAGCTCGAGCAGGACGGGATGACGGCAACCGGTCGCGTCCTCGGCACCACCGACTACGTCGCCCCCGAGCAGGCGATGGGCCACGGCGCGGACCCCCGCTCAGACATCTACTCCCTCGGCGTCGTCCTCTACGAGATGCTTGTCGGCCAGGTCCCGTTCCACGCCGACAGCCAGGTCGGGGTGGCGATGAAACACGTCAACGAGGAACTGCCCGACGTCCAGCAGCGGCGCCCCGACATCTCCGCCGCCGCGGCGCTGGTGGTCGAGCGATCCACGGCCAAGGAACCGGCCAAGCGCTACCAGGACATCGGCGAGATGATCGATGACCTCTCGACCGCGCTCGAAGTCGAGGCGGCGCGGGCCGGCTCCTCGACCGGCGAGGCGACCAGCATCCTCGATGCGGTGCCGCCGGCGAAGCGCAAGCTCTCCAGCCGCGCCCGCTGGTCCTGGCTGGCGATCGCGCTGATCGTCCTGGTCGGCGGCGGCACGCTGCTCGCCGTGCAGCTGATCAGCAACGGCAAGGTACCTGGCGCAGGCGGCGGGGCCCTGCAGGACAAGGGCAAGGCGGTGACGATCACTGCCGCGACCGACTACGACCCCCAGGGCGACGGCGAAGAGGACCCGGAAACGATCAGCCTCGCCGTCGACGGCAACCTCTCGACCGCCTGGAGCAGCGAGCACTACGACACCGAGACCTTCGCCGGGACCAAGACCGGCCCCGACCCCGGCGTCGGCCTCTACGTGACCACCGCCTCGCCGGCGACGCCGACCGAGATGGTGATCCAGACCCCGACTCCGGGCTGGGACGCGCAGATCTTCGCGACGGCCTCCGAACCCCCCGAAGCGCTCTCGGAATGGGGCGAACCGGTCGGCGAGGTAGCCGGCGCCGGCAAGAGCGAAGAAGTCGAACTCCACCTCGCGGGCGCCGCCAGGTACTTCCTGATCTGGTTCAACAAGGCGTCGCCCGCCGCCGATCAGGAAGGGCGCTACCAGGTGGAGATCAGCGAAGTGAAGCTGGTCGAATAGGCGGCGTCAGAACTCGTAGGAGCGGGCCCGGGTGTGACGCTCAATCGCGAGGCCTACCAGGCGGTCGCAGAGGTCGGGGTAGGAGGTGCCGGAGGCCTCGAGCAGCTTGGCGTAGACGCTGGTCTCGGTGAAGCCGGGCATGGTGTTGATCTCGTTGACGAGGACCTCGCCGTCGGGCTCGACGAAGAAGTCGCAGCGGGCCAGGCCGGAGCAGCCGGCGAGCAGGAAGGTCGAAGCGGCGAGCTCGCGGATGCGCTCTTCCTGGAGCGCAGGGATCGGCGCCGGGACCAGCAGTTCCATGCCGCCGTCGGCGTACTTGGAGTCGAAGTCATACCAGCCGGCCTTGGCGACGATCTCGCCCGGGAACGAGGTCTGCGGGCTCTCGTTGCCGAGCACCGAGCACTCGACCTCGCGGCCGATCGCCGAGGCCTCGACGATCACCCGCGGGTCGTGGCGGAGGGCGAACTCGACCGCGGTCTCGAGCTCGTCGATCTTCTCCACCCGGGTGATCCCGACGCTCGAACCCATCCGCGAGGGCTTGACCCAGAGCGGCAGGCCCATCTGCTCGCAGCGCTCGCGCCAGCCGGGGTCGCCGACGGCGGCGAAATCGACCTGGGGCACGCCACGCTGGGCGAACAGGCGCTTCAGGGTCAGCTTGTCCATGCAGGTCGCCGAGGCGAGCACGTCGGAGCCGACGTAGGGAAGGTCGAGCATCTCCAGCAGGCCCTGCAGGCTGCCGTCCTCGCCGAAGGCGCCGTGCAGGACCGGGAAGGCGACGTCGGCGCCGAGCAGGCCGCCGCCGGGGACCAGCTCGATCGCCTGCCCGTCGTGGTCCCAGGCGCCCTCGCGGCCGATCCGCACCGGGACGACCTCGTGCCCGGCCTCTTCGAGACCGCGGCCGACCGCGGCGCCGGAGCGCAGCGAGACGTCGTGCTCGGAGGAGCGTCCCCCGCTGAGAACCGCGACCTTGAGGCGGCCGCTCACGGGACTTCACCTTCTTCAGGCGTGGCGATCGCCTTCTTGCCGACGTAGATGGTGACTTCGGTTCCCGGTTCGATTTCCGCGCCGGGCGGTTCGGACTGGTCGATCGCCCGTCCGACCTGGCTCGGGACTTCGGTTTCTTCTTCTTCGACCGTCGGGATCAGCCCGGCGGCGCGCATCGCTTCGACCGCTTGGCGGCGGAGCTTGCCGATCACGTTTGGCACCTTTGCCTGCTTTTTGCTCTTGGCGACGACGATCGTCACCGGCGAGCCCGGCGGCACCTGGGTGCCGGCGCTCGGCGTCTGGCGCAGGACTTCGCCGGACGGCGAGGAGCTTTCTTCTTCTTCGACGATCGGTTCCAGCCCACGGCCGCGGATCTGCTGCACGGCGAGCGAGCGCTGCGAGCTGACCAGGACCGGGATCTTGACCGGCTTCGGCCCGCTGGAGACGAACAGGGTGACCTCGGAGCCGTGGGTCGCGGAGCTGCCGGCGGAAGGTTCGGAGTGGATCACCAGCCCTTCTTCAACCGCTTCGGAGTTCGCCTTTTCGACCCTGACCACGAATTCGGCCGCTTCCAGCTTTCTGGTCGCTTCCTCGGCCGGGAGCCCGGCGGTGGCGGGCACGGTGCCGCTGCCGGGACCGGAGCTGACCGTCAGCGTCACCTTCGGCTTCGAGCAGAAGAAGGTGAGGAAGGAGCAGTCGAGGTTGGCTTCGTCGCCCGGGGGGGCCGGCGGCGGATCCTGCTCGAGCACCGTTTCCGGCGCGACGTTGCGTTCGACAGTGGCCGGCGAGGAAATTGAGAACCCTTCGTCCCGGAGAAGTTCGTTCGCGGGACCGAGTTTCAGCCCCGTCACGTTGGGGACGTCGGTCGTCGTGTCCCGGGTCAGCGCCAGCCCGATCAGGATCCCGATCACCGCGGCGATCGCCACCGCGACCCAGATCCAGCGTCGGCGCTCCTCCTCCGGCTCCTCCTCGAGCGGAGCCGCGACCACTGGCGGCAGCGCCGCGAAGGCTGCCGTCCCCGAGCCGACTCCCGGTTCGCGCATCGCCGCGTCGAGCGCGGCGATGAAAGCGTCGGCGCTCTGGAAGCGCTGGCCCGGGTCCTTCTCCAGCGCCCGCATCGCCACCGCGTCGAGTGCCGGTGAGACCCGCGGGTTGATCGAGCTCGGCCGCTGCGGCGTCTGGGAGACCTGCTTCATCGCCACCGCGACGGCGCTTTCGGCCTCGAACGGGACCCGGCCGGTGAGCACCTCGTAGAGCAGCACGCCGATCGAGTAGAGGTCGGAGACCGAGGTCACTTCGAAGCCCTGTGCCTGCTCGGGCGAGAGGTAGTGCGGGGTGCCCATCACCGAGCCGGTCTGGGTGATCTCCGAGACGCCGGCGCGGGCGATGCCGAAGTCGGTGACCATTGCTTTGCCCTCGCCGTCGACGATCACGTTCTGCGGCTTGAGGTCGCGGTGGACGATCCCGTTGCGGTGGGCGAAGCGGGCGGCCTCGAGCACCTGGCGGATCAGCGCGACCGCCTGCTCGATCGAGATCCCGCCTTCGATCAGCTGCTTCAGGGTCGGTCCCTCGATGTACTGCATGGCGATGTAGTAGGTGCCCTCGAACTCGCCGCGGTCATAGACGGAGACGATGTTCGGGTGCTGCAGACCGGCGGCCGACTCGGCCTCGCGGCGGAAGCGCTCGACGAACTCGCGGTCCTGGGCGTAGCGGCGGTGCAGGACCTTGAGCGCAACGCGCCGCTGCAGATGGGTATCTTCGGCGAGCCAGACATCGGCCATGCCGCCGGAGCCGAGCCGCTGCAGGACCCGGTAGCGGCCGTCGACGACGCTTCCCTCGTTTACGTCAGGCATCCGCGCCTCCTCGTCTTTTCACGTCATTCCCCATTCAGGATCGCTTCGGCGACGTCGCGGAAGATCGGTGCCGCGACATCGTTGCCGAACTGTTCGGTGCACTCGACCGAGGCCGCGATCGCGATCTTCGGATTGTCGGCCGGGGCGAAGCCCATGAACCAGGCCTGGTTCTCTTCTTCGCCGCCGCCGCAGGCTTCGTTGCCGGGCGTTTCCGCCGTCCCCGTCTTGCCCGCCACCGGAACGCCGGAGATCGCCGCATTGGTGCCGGTACCTTCGCTGACCACGCCTTCCATCGCCGTGGTCAGCTCTTCGGCGGTCTTGGCGCTGACCGGTTCGCTGTAGGTCGAGGGGGCGAGCTTCTTGACGATGCGCCCGTCGGAGTCGACGACCCGGTTCCAGATCTGCGGCTTCATCAGCTTGCCATGGTTGGCGACCGCGGCGGCGACCATCGCGATCTGCAAGGGCGTCGCCAGCAGCCGCTCCTGGCCGATCGCGACCCGGGCCAGGTCGACCGGGTCCTTGCGTCGCAGGATTTCGCCAGCTTCGCCGACCACGCCGCTTTCGGAGAGCTCGTCTTCGGGCAGGTCGATCGGCGGGATCGACCCGAAGCCGAACTTTTCCATCGTCGTGAAGAGGTCGGCCTGGCCAACTTTCTGGCCGAGCTGGCCGAACCACGTGTTGACCGAGTTGGTCAGCGCCGTGTCGAGGCTGATCGACCCCCAGTCCTGGTTGAAGTCGTTCGCCAGTTCGTGCCCTTCGTCGTCGATCGAGCCGGGCGCGTTGATCGTCGTTTCCGGGGTGATGGCTCCGGATTCGAGCCCGGCGGCGGCGGTCACCACCTTGAACGTCGACCCGGGCGGGTAACGCCCCTGCGTACCCCGGTTGTAGAGCGGGGTCGCGATCTTCTCCTTAAACAGCTTGTTGAGATTTTCGGGGACCTCGTTTGGGTTGTAGGGCGCGTTGGAGGCCAGTACCTTGACCTCGCCGGTGCTCGGTTCGATTGCGACGACGGCACCGAAGCCGGCCGCTTCGAGGTCTTCCGATGCGACCCGCTGGGCACCGAGGTCGAGGTTGGTGACGATGTCGTCGCCTTCCTGCTTCTGGCCGGTCAGCTGGTCGAGGATCGAGCCGAATTCGGATTCTTCACCGGTCAGTTCTTCGTCATGGGACTGCTCGAACTCGGACTGGCCATACTGCACGAAGCTGTAGCCGATCGGGTGGCCGAAGAGGGCACCTTCGGGATATTTGCGGATGAAGCGCAGCCCGTCGCCTTGACCCCTGGCGACCGACTTGGCGATCACGGTGCCGTCGGCAGCGAGGATCCGGCCGCGGCGGATCTGCTGCTGCTCGAGCAGCGGGCGCTGGTTCGCTTCCTGCGCCTTGAGGTTCTTGGCGTCGAAGACCGACCAGTAGGACGTGAAGGCGACCAAGACCGCGAAGAGGACGACGATGAAGCTGAACAATTTGACTATCTGCCGGTTCACGTCACCCCCAGCGCCAGGTCGCGGCCGGCCGGTTGCACCGCTTCGCGACGGGCGCGGTCGGAGACCAGCAGCAGCAGCGCCAGCAGCACGAAGTTGGCGACGATCGAGCTGCCGCCGTAGCTGACGAAGGGCAGGGTGACGCCGGTCAGCGGGATCACCCGGGTGACACCGCCGATGATCACGAAGGCCTGGATCGAGAAGACCGCGGTGAGGCCGGTGGCGAGCAACTTCGAGAAGCCGTCATTGGCGAGCAGCGCGACCTTGAAGCCGCGGGCGGCGATCAGCAGGTAGATCAGGATCACGCCGCAGGCTCCGAACAAGCCGAGCTCGTTGACGATCAGCGAGTAGATCGTGTCGGTCTGCGCCGCCGGCAGCAGCGCCGCCGGCGGGTGGGCGCCGGGGATCGTGATCAGGCCCTGGCCGAAGCCTTTGCCGAAGAGCCCGCCGTCCGCCTGGGCGAAGATCGACTGCAGGATCTGGTACCCGGCGCCGCGTGGGTCGTGGTAGGGATGCAGCCAGATTTCCACCCGCTGGTGGACGTGGGGCACGGTCGTCGCGAAGAACCAGGCGCCGACGACGAACATCGCCATCCCGATCACGACGAAGGAGAAGCGGCCGGTCGCCACGTAGAGCAGGGCGAGGAAGGCGGCGAAGAACATCAGCGAGCTGCCGAGGTCGCGGATGAAGACGAGCATGAACATCGAGGCGCCCCAGACGACCAGCATCGGCCCGAAATGCTTCAACGGCGGCAGCGTCACTCCAAGGATCCGCCGAGCGCCGACGATCAGCACCTCGCGGTTCTCGCGCAGGTAGCTGGCAAGGAAGATGACGATCGCGATCTTCGAGAACTCGGCCGGCTGGAATGAGAGCGGGCCGACCTTGACCCCGAGGTAGGCGCCGTTGACCTGTTCGCCGATCCCGGGTAGCCGCGGCGCCATCAGGATCAGCAACCCGATCGCGGCGATCGTGTAGCGGTAGCGCTCGAGGATCTCGTAGTCGCGCAGGAACTGGATCGTCAGCGCGAAGAGGACGAGGCCGAGGACGAACCAGTTGGCCTGGTCGCGGGCCAGGCTTTCGTCGATCCGGTAGATCATCACCAGCCCGAAGGCGGTCAGCAGCGCCATCAGCGGGAAGAGGTAGGGGTCGGCGTCGGGAAGGCGGATCCGCAGGTAGATGTGGGTTGCGAGGCAGACCGCGAAGAAGTAGGCGCCGTAGATGACGCTGAGGTTGCCCAGCCGCGAGCTCTCCTGGGCGAAGACCGCGGCGAAGCCGGCGGTGAGCAGGAGCGCAACCGGAACCAGGGCGGCCAGCTCCCGGTTCCTGGTCCCGGACCTCAAGGGACCCCCTGGCTCTTCTGGATTTCTTCCAGCAGGGAGACGGCGTCGCTCTGCGAGCGCAGGTCGTGGCCGGTGACCGCGTCGCGGCGCTTGGGCGGCAGCGACTCGCTCTGGATCGGAGCCGAGTAGCGCTGGTCGTAGAGCTTGACGCCGAAGGGCAGTTCGTACGGCAACCCGCGGTAAAGGGCGACGCGGCCGGCGGAATCGGTGCCGAGGAACCAGACCTGGCGGTTGCCGTACCAGGCGCCGAAGGCGACGGCGCCGATCACGACGAGCAGGGCGAGGACCTTGGCCACGGTGCGCAGGCGGTGGCGCTTGGGCTTCGCCTCGAGCTCGCGCCGGCGTTTCTGAGCGGCCTCGGCGGCGGCGCGGCGGCGGACCTCGGTCGCGGTCAGGCCGGCCTCCTCGGCCGAGGGCCCGATCAGCGTCGCGCCCTCGGGGTCGCGCGCCGGGGCGGCCGCATCCTCGAGCCGAAAGGCGATCACGGTGATGTTGTCGCGGCCGCCGGCCCGGTTGGCTTCGTCGACCAGCGCCCGGACCGCCGAGTCCATCGAGGAGGCGCGGGCCAGAAGGCGGGCGATGTGATCGTCGTCGAGCATCGTCGTCAGGCCGTCGGAGCAGATCAGGAAGACGTCGCCGGCCTGGGCCGGGACCGTCTGCACGTCGACCTTGACCTCGGGTTCGGGGCCGAGGGCACGGGTGATGATCGAGCGCTGGGGATGGTCCTCGGCCTGGGCGTCGGTGAGCTGGCCCTTGCGCCGCATCTCTTCGACCAGCGAGTGGTCGCGGGTGAGCCGGTCAAGCTTGCCGGCGCGGAGGCGATAGGCGCGGCTGTCGCCGACGTGGCCGATCGCAATCTCCTCTGCCTCGAGGTCGACGATCGCCGCCGTCGTCGTCGTCCCCATCCCGGTCAGCTCGGGGTCGGCGACGGCGCGCTCGTGGATCGTCCGGTTCGCCGCTTCGATCGTCTCGGTCAGGATCCGCTCCGGAGGCGCTTTCGGCAGCGGCCGCTCGAACGACTCGGCGGCGGCTTTGGAGGCGACCTCGCCGGCTTGGGCGCCGCCCATCCCGTCGGCGACGACGAAGACCTGCGACCGGACGAAGAGCGAGTCCTCGTTGGCGTTGCGCTGGCGTCCGGTGTCGGTGCGGAATGCCTGGTCGTCGATCCGCAGCATCACTGGACCTCGAGCCGGAACTCGGTGTCGCCGATCTGAACCGTGTCGCCGTCGATCAGCTCCGCCTCTCCCTTCAGGGTGGCGCCGTTGAGCAGGGTGCCGTTCGTCGAGTTCATGTCCTCGACGAAGTAGCGCCCACCGCGTTCGAAGACCCGGGCGTGGAGGCCGGAGGCGTAGCGATCCTCGATCTGCACGTCGGAGTCCTTCGAGCGCCCGATCGAGAGGCCGCCGATCAGGTCGAAGCGCTGGTCGCGTTCGAGGCCGCCGCCGCGCTCGACCACGAGCCAGGCATCGACCCCGCCAGGCGCTTCCGCGAAGCCCGGGGCCGAGTGGAATCCGGTCGCGTCCGGGGCCGGCGAGGTGGTCCGACGCAGGTCCTTGAAGGCGCTGCGCGCGATCACGAGCAGGAAGAGATAGAGGACGGCGAGGAAGCCGAACTTCAGTGCTACGGATATCGGGTCATAGGCCACGCGCCTCGCACCTTACGTACAGCGTCCGCTACTGCTCGATGTCGAAGAGGAAAGTCGTCGTACCGACCGTCACCTCGTCGCCGGGACTGAGGCGAGTCGAGGCTACCCGGCGGCCGTTGACCTTGATTCCGTTGGTCGAGCCGAGGTCGACGATCTGCCAGTCGCCGGACTCCGAGCGGCGCAGCTCGGCGTGACGGCGGGAGACGTTGGGGTCGGCGAGCACGCACTCGACCGACTTCGAGCGGCCGATCGTCGCCCGCGGGCCGTCGAGCACGTAGCGGCGGTCGTCGAGCGAGACGACGGCGCGGGTGGAGACCAGCGCACCGACCGCCTGCTCGGGTCTTTTCGGGCGGCCGCGGTCGCGCTCGCGGACCGCCGAGTAGACCATCGTGTGCCCCTCTTCGCCCTGCTTGGGCGCCTCTCCCTCGTGCGCCGGGGGCTTGACCAGGCGGGCCTGGATCCCGAACTCGCCCAGCCGCAGCCGCTCGTCGGTCTCGAACTCGACCGCCGGCCGGGTCAGGAGGTCGTAGCTGCGACGGCGAGCGTGCTCGAGCAGGTAGCCGGAGAGCTCCTGCTCCAGCGAGCGCTCATAGCCTTCGAGCTTGGAGCGGTCTTGCTTGGAGAGGAAGACCGTGTACTCGTTGGGGACGTAGACGCGCTGGACCGAGGCGGTCTTGTGGGCGTCCATTTCCTTCGCCAGTTTGCGCGCGAGTTCGACCGGCTGCACCTCGGAGCTGAAGGCGCGGCTGAAGACTCCCTCGACGAGGCCTTCTATGCGGGACTCAAGGTTGCGTAGGACGCTGATCGGAATGGCTCCTTGGCGAGCAGGGTCAGTCCTCCGGAAGCGGAGGGCGAGGGCGAAATCCTACGGGAGAAGGACCCCATGGCCGAGCGCGAGCCAGGCTCCGAGGGCGGCGGCGAGAGCGAGGGCGCCCATCCGGGCACCGAGGTGGCCGCGCTGCCCGGCCTGGGGGTGGTCGGCGAGAAACTCGAGCGAGTCCTCGATCGCGGTCCCGAGATCCTCCAGCGAGGGGCGGCGGCCGGGGCGCGGGGCGAGGCAGCCGTCGATCGACTCGGTCAGCTCGCGGGGCAGGTC
>JACDGU010000031.1:7954-20782 GCA_013821475.1 Solirubrobacterales bacterium | reverse complement strand
GGCACGATCAGGGCCACCGCGATCGAAAAGACCACTGCCACCCTCTGCGCCCAGGTCAACCCCGAGGGCAAATCCACCACCGTCCACTTCGACTACATCACCGAAGCCAAATTCAAAGAAGACGGCGACAGCTTCGGCGCCGGCACCGTCTCCACCGCCGAGTCCGCCTCGATCGGCTCCGACTTCTCACCCCACGAAATCTGCCAGCCGATCTCGCCACTCGTCCCCGGCACCGCCTACCGCTTCCGCGCCGTTGCCACCAACGCCGACGCCCCGGCCGGCATCGACAGCGAAGCCGCCCAGTTTTCCGCTCTCCCATCGGCCGCGGTCGACTCCGCCGGCGCCGCCGAAGTGACCGCCGACTCCGCCACCCTTGAGGCCGAAATCAATCCGCTCGGCGACGCCACTACCTACCGCTTCGAATACCTCACCGAAGCCGACTTCCAGGCCAACGGCGAAAGCTTCACCGGCCCCATTCCGGCCACCTCGATCCCTGTCCCCGACGCCCCCCTCGGCGCCGGCTCGACCGACGTCGCCGTTTCCCAGCATCTCCAGGGCCTCCAGCCGAACACTGTCTACCGCTTCCGTGTCGTCGTCCGCAACGCCGTCTCCGAAGCCCATGGCGGTCCCGTCCTCGGCGCCGTCCACTCCTTCACCACCCAGCTCCCTGCCAGCCTCGGCTTGCCCGATGGCCGCGCGTGGGAGCAGGTCTCTCCGCTCGATAAGCGCGGCGCCAACTTGCGGGGCCTGGGTGACCGCAGTCTAATTCAGGCTTCCACCACAGGCGACGCGGTCACTTATCTCGCCAGCGCCCCGACTGAAGTCGAGCCGCAGGGCAACCCCGGCAACAATCAGGTGCTCTCCGCCCGCGGCGCCGGCGGTTGGTCCTCGCTTGACCTCAATCCTCCTCACCAGGTCCCGCTTGGCGCAACCAATGTCCCCGAAGATCGCTTCTTCTCGCCCGACCTCAGCCACGCGCTCCTCCAGCCCAACGGCCCCTTCGATCCCCAGCTCTCGCCCCAGGCCTCCGAACAGACGCCGTTCCTTCGCACGAACTTCCCGCCTGCTACACCTTCCGACTTCTGCGCGACCTCCTGTTACCACCCCCTCGTCACCGCCGCCGAAGGGGTCGCCAACGTCCCCCCAGGGACTGAATTCGCCGATCGCCAACACTGCAGCGAAGTCCCGCTCTGCGGTCCCGGATTCGTGGGCGCCTCTCCCGACCTCTCCCATGTCGTCATCAAATCGAATGTGGCCCTGACCTCAACCGAACTGCCTCCCAGTTCCGGAGCTCTATACGAGTGGAGCTCCGCCCAGCCACCGAGCGACCAGCTCCAGCTTCTCAGCGTCCTCCCTAGCGGCGAACCCGTCGCCGCGCAAGTCACTTTCGGAGATACCGGCAACACTTCGACTCACAATGCCCGGAACGCGATCTCCACCGACGGCTCCAGGGTCATCTTCTCGGGAGGAGGACATCTCTACCTCCGCTACAACGCGTCCACTCCGCAGAGCCAGGTCGCTGGCGGCCAGTGCACCGAACCGGCTCAGGCCTGCACGCTCCAACTCGATCTTCTTCAAGGCGGTCCCGGCGGCTCTGAGGCATCCTCGCCCCACTTCCAGACCGCCTCCGCCGATGCCTCCCGCATCTTCTTCACCGACTCCCAGCAGCTCACCCCCGGTTCCGGCGCACGCGGCGACCTCTACGAGTATGACCTCGAAAAGCCCCTCGGCGAACGCCTCACCGACCTCACTCCCGCTGCCGCCGGCGAATCCGCCGCTGTCCAGGGACTTGTCGTCGGGAGCTCTGAAGACGGCTCCTGGATTTACTTCGTAGCCAACGGCGTCCTCGCCCCCAACAAGGTCGACAACGGCGGTGGTCAGGAAGAAGCGCAACCCGGTAGCTGCCCCGAAGGCACCCAGGCCCAGCCCCCCCTGGGCAAGGCCTGCAATCTCTACCTCCGACATGGGGGGACCACGACTTTCCTTGCTTCCCTCTCCGCCGCCGATAACCCGGACTGGAGCGGCTATGACCAGAACCTTCCGTCGCTGACCGCCCGCGTCTCTCCCGGCGGCCGCTGGCTCGCCTTCATGTCTCAACGGTCCATCACCGGCTACGACAACCGCGACGCCACCTCCGGCAAGCCAGACCAAGAGGTCTACCTCTTCCACGCCCCAGCTTCTCCCGGCGGGGAAAGCCGACTCGTCTGCGCCTCCTGTGACCCCACCGGCGCCCGTCCTCACGGGGTCGAATATCACCCCGGGTCGCCCGGCGGCTTCGACTCTCTCCCCCTTGCTGGCGGCTCCGGCGTCTGGGAGCCCCACACCTGGCTTGCCGCCAACATCCCCGGCTGGACCCCCGAGGATCTACTGTCGAGCCTTTATCAGTCCCGCTATCTCTCCGACGCCGGTCGTCTCTTCTTCAATACGTCCGACGCCCTCGTTCCCTCCGACACCAACGGGGCCGAGGACGTCTACCAGTACGAGCCGCCCCAGGGCGGCGAAACCTCTGTGCCCAGCGACACATGCACCGAATCCACCTCCACCTTCAGCTCCAAATCGCAGGGCTGTGTCGATCTGATCTCCTCCGGAGCCTCCAAGGAAGAATCGGCCTTCCTCGACGCCTCCGAATCCGGCAACGATGTCTTCTTCCTCACCGCTGGCCAGCTCGCCAAGTCGGACGCCGATACCAGCTACGACGTCTATGACGCCCGCGTCGACGGCGGCTTCCCCGAACCGGCAAAGCCGGTCGAATGCTCCGGCGACGCTTGTCAAGCGCCGGCGACTCCCCCCAACGACGCCACCCCCGGATCCCTCACCTTCAACGGCGCCGGCAACCTCCTCGACTGCCCCAAGGGCAAGGTCAAGAGGAGCGGCAAGTGCGTCAAGAAGCACAAGCCAAAGAAGCATCACAAGAAAAAGAACAAGCACAAGAAGAAGGGCAGCGGCAAGAGGAGCAGGCAACCCGCCGGTCACAACCGCGGAGGTGGCAAATGACCTCGCGTCACAACACTCCCACTGAAACTTCCATTGTGACTAAGGAGAACCACACCGCGATGGCTCGATTCTTCTCTGCCTTCAATTTCAAGTGTGCGGCCGGCGAGGCCGTCCCCGACCCAGCAGCTCGAGGACGGAGGGCGGGAGGTGTGCTCCGCACTCGACCGACCGAGGACGCAAAGATGCGCCGAGTCAGGGGTGGCCGCAGCGCAGTCCGTCGGCTAGCCTTGCTCACCGCACTCGTATCCTTCGCCTGTCTGCTAGCCGCCGGACCGGCCGCCGCGGCGAGCCCCTGGTGGCATCTGACCTCCGGCACCCGCCCAACCCACCTCGCCGCCAGCTCCGGCAAAGACGAGCTTCAGCGCCTAAGGGTGAGTGCAACCGGCGGCGAATACCTGATCGCCAACCTCGCCACCGAAGTCATCGAACTGCTTCCCTTCGACGCCAGCGCGGCCGAAGTCGCTCAGGCGCTCGAAGCCGTTTATCCGAACAGGAGCGCCACCGTGATCGAAGAAGCGAGCGGCGAAGCCGACACGCGGGTATTCACGATCACCTTCCCTGGTCAAAAAGTGAGTCCTCCGTTCGTCGCCGACGCTGGCATCTTTGGCGGCGTCCCTCTCTCTGGGGGTGAAGCATCGGCCACGATCGAAGAGACCCAGGCTGGCGAAGACACGACGGATGAAGTCATTCTCTCCGCCGCCAACCTCGGCGAGGCCACCGCCGACGGAACTACTTCACCAATCGTCATCGAAGACCAGCTCCCTGCCGGCGTCGAAGTCGCCTCTGTCTCGGCCGAAGCCGGGGGCCACGCTGCCCTTTCTAATCGTGGCCCCGTTGTGTGCCAGGCGAAGTCGGCTCAAAACCTCGCCGTCTGCGTCTTCGGCGGCACCTACCTGAACGACAACTCCGAATCCACTCGTAAGACCCTGCCTCCCTATGATCAAATCGAAGTCAGAATCAAAGTCAAGCCAAAACCCGGCGCACAGACCGGTGAAATCAATCACTTCACCGTCTCGGGAGGCACCGCCGCTCCGGCTTCGAGCACTCGTCCGCTCGACTACTCCCCCGAACCCGTCCCCTTCGGCGTCGAAGACTACGAACTCGACCCCGAAGAAGAGGGTGGCGGCCCCGTCACCCAAGCCGGCTCCCATCCCTTCCAGTTCACCACCTCGATTACCTTCAATCAGCTCGCCGCCACCACGGCCAACCAATTCGGCTACGAAGCGATCCCCGCCGCCCTGACTAAGGACGTCAATTTCCACTGGCCCCCTGGCCTGCTCGGCAATCCAAGTCCCTTCCCCCGCTGCACCCTGGGCCAGTTCCTCAAAACCACTGATCAGGGTCTAGAAACCATCAACACCTGTCCGCCCCAGACCGCGGTCGGCGTCGCTACCGTCACCTTCGAGGAACGCTTCGACACCGGTCTCACCACTCTCCCTGTCCCGATCTTCAACCTCGAGCCCGTGGCGGGCGAGCCTGCCCGTGTCGGCTTCTACGTCGGGGCCGCCGGCGTGCCAGTCCTGATCGACCCCTCCATCCGCTCCGGCAACGGCGAAGACTACGGAATCAACATCTCCACCACTAATGTTTCCCAGCTTGCCGCGATCCTCTCCACCCAGGCCACCGTCTGGGGCGTCCCCGGCGATCCCCGCCACGACAATTCCCGCGGCTGGGCCTGCCTCGCCGAAGCCCGCGGCACCCAGCACTTTCCCTGCAACTCCTCCGAAGAACCCCACCCGTCGGCTTTCCTCACCCTGCCCACCGCCTGTTCGGGCGCTCCCCTCGGCACCTCCGTCGAAACCGACTCCTGGCTCCAACCGGGCATCCTCGCCAGCGCCCTGGCCTCCCCGCCGATGCCCGTCCTCGATGGCTGCAACCGCCTTCCCTTCGCCCCCACGATCCACTCCGAACCGACCTCCAACGCGGCGACCTCGCCGACCGGCCTAAACTTCGACCTCAACTTCGCCGACGAAGGCCTGGTCAACGCCAACGGCCTCGCCCAGTCACAGATGAAGAAGGCCGTCGTCACCCTGCCGGTCGGCTTCACCACCAATCCATCGGTCGCCGAAGGCCTCAAGGCCTGCCCGCAGGCCGCCTACGGAGCCGCGACCGTCCAGGAAGGCACCGGCTGCCCCCAAGAATCGAAGATCGGCGACGTCGAAATCGAATCTCCGCTGGTTACCGGTAAGAAAGTGCTCGGCGGTCTCTACGTCGCGCAGCAGCACCAGAACCCCTACAACAATCTCTTGACGATCTACCTGGTCGCCCGCAATCCCGAACTTGGGATTCTCGTCAAGCAGGCGCTCAAGGTCACGCCGAACCCGGTCACCGGCCAGCTCGTCACCGAAGTCGACAACGTCCCCCAGCTGCCTTTCAGCCGCTTCCACCTTTCCTTCCGCCAGGGCCAGCGCAGTCCGCTGGTCACCCCGCCCGCCTGCGGCACCTACACCGTCAGCGCCGACCTCTATCCCTATTCCAACCCCAGCGCCCCAGTCCACCAGGAAAGCTCGTTCAAAATCACCCAGGGCGCCGAAGGACTGGGCTGCCCGAGTGGTGGCGTCCCGCCCTTCCACCCGGCCCTCGAAGCCGGCACGATCAACAATGCCGCCGGCACCTACAGCCCCTTCTACACCCACATCACCCGCAAGGACTCCGAACAGGAGATCACCCGCTTCTCGATCAAGCTCCCCCCGGGCGTCGTCGGAAAACTTGCGGGCGTCAGCAGCTGCTCCGACGCGGCCATAGCGGCGGCCAAATCCCGTGAAGTCGAAGGCGGCGGCGGGCTCGAGGAAGCCAACCCGTCCTGCCCCAAGAACTCGGAAGTCGGCCACACCCTGGTCGGCGCCGGCGTCGGCAATGTGCTGGCATACGCGCCGGGCAAGCTGTATCTGGCGGGCCCGTACCATGGCAGCCAGCTGAGCCTGGTCAGCGTCACGGCCGCGAAAGTCGGCCCCTTCGACCTCGGCACCGTCGTCGTTCGCTTCGCCCTCAAAATTGATCCCGAATCCGCCGAAGTCTCGGTCGACGGCGCCACCTCCGACCCGATCCCCCACATCGTCGACGGCATCCCGGTCCACCTGCGAGACATCCGCGCCTACGTCGACAAGCCGCAGTTCGTCCTCAACCCGACCAGCTGCAAGAAGACCTCGACCGCCGCCACGGTCCTCGGCTCGGGCCTCAACTTCGCCTCCGAAGCCGACGACCAGCCGGTCACGGTGTCCTCGCCCTTCCAGGCCGCCGACTGCGCCTCCCTCGGCTTCAAGCCGAAGCTCGCGCTCAGCCTCAAGGGAGGGACGAAGCGGGGCGACACGCCGCGCTTCAAAGCCGTCCTCACCTACCCCAAGGGCTCCTACGCCAACATCCGCGAAGCCCAGGTCACCCTGCCGCATTCGGAGTTCCTGGAACAGGCCCACATCGGCACCGTCTGCACCCGGGTCCAGTTCAAAGAAGGCACGGTCCCCGGCGAGAAGTGCCCGGCGGCCTCGGTCTACGGTCGTGCCCGGGCGGTCAGCCCGCTGCTCGACGAACCGCTGGAAGGCCCGGTCTACCTCAGGTCCTCCAGCCACAACCTCCCCGACCTGGTTGCTGCCCTGCACAACAAACAGGTCGACATCGCCCTCGACGGCAGAATCGACTCCATCAAGAACGGTCGCATTAGGAACACGTTCGAAAGTGTTCCGGATGCACCTGTGAGCAAATTCGTGCTGGAAATGCAAGGCGGGAAAAAGGGCTTGCTAGTCAACAGCACGAATTTGTGCGCTCACACCAACCGAGCCATTTCCCACTTCGTGGGGCAAAACGGCAAGCTGTCGGACACGAACCCTGTTCTCCATGCCCAGTGCGGCAAGAAGAGCCGCAAGGGTCACAAGCACAAGGGCGCTCACAAATGATCGCCTCGGCTATTGGCCAAGCCAACGGCCGCATCCGCAACACCTTCGAAACGACCGCCGGCCGCACGGCCGCGTGTGACCGGGGGCGTGTGTGGTCGAGCAGATCAAGGACGCAGGGCGCAGCGCTTGGTGGCGCCAAGCGCAAGCCCGAGGACGCCGAGATGCGAAGCCGCCATGCGCGTCATCCGGGCGCGCGGGGTCGTGCGGCCGGCGGTCTTGTCCCAGACGCCCCGGTCTCCAAGTTCGTCTTGGAAATGCAGGGCGGCAAGAAGGGCCTCCTCGTCAACAGCACCAACGTCTGCAAACACAAGAACAAGGCGATCTCCCACTTCGTCGGGCAGAACGGCAAGGTCTACGACACCACCCCGGTGCTGAAGGCTCAGTGCGGGAAGGCGCGCAAGAAGGGGAAGAAGGCCAGCAAGCACCGGAGCGCTCACAAATGACCTGTGCGGTTAGGAGGTCGACCTCAGATCAGCCCGAGCAGCTCACAGGCTTCGCGGGCGTTGATAGCTCGGGGCTCCAGCCCACCGTGGTCCAGCAGATCTCTGTCGCCCGAGACGATTGCCTCGGCGTCGGCCTCTCTGGCCAGCGCGACGAGGTAGTCGTCGGCGGGGTCGCGCAGGATCGCCTCGATCTCTGCAGGATCGTCGACCATCGCCACGATCCTTTCGATCCGCGCCACGGACTTGCGCGCCTCGTCCTCGTCGATGCGCTCGCGGAAGTAGGGCTTCTCCAGCCCGCGGACGACCTCCGCGACCAGCTTCGGGCAGGCCACCGCCTCCACCTCTTCGGCTCGGACGGCCGCGAGGAGCAGGGCAGGGGGGCTGTGCGGCGGCCCGCGCAGCGCCGAGAGCAGCACGTTGGGGTCGATCACGAAGCGCCTCAAGCGGCGGCGTCTTCGCAAGCGCCTCAACCGGCGCACTACGGCGCGCCTCAACCGCTGGCTCGCCGCTCGCCGGCCATCTCCCGGCGCACTTCGCGTACCGCCTTCACCGCCTCCGCCATCACCTCGTCCTCGTCGGCATCGGCGTTTCGCTCTTGCAGCGCCCGCAGCGTCTCGTCGCCGACGGCGATCACCGCCAGGTCTTCCAGCATCTCGCGGTCGCTCTTGCGCGGATCGCGCTGCCGGAGCTGCGCCAGCAGCCCACTGTCGATCTCGACCGTCGTCGTCGGTGAGGCAGCCATCGAAGAAATGGTAGCGCCAACCCCTGCCGCTGATGAGTGCCTTGCGTCCATCTTCGCCGCCAAGACGCCGAGCACCACAGATTCGCCCCCCCTCACCAAATCTTTTGTTGTTGCAGTTAGTGCCCACGACGCGAGCCGACGTGCAGCGCTGGCGAGCGCCGGCCGAGTGCCGCAAGGACAAGGTTGGACTTGCGGAGGACGAGGCCCGCAAGCTACTCTGAGCGCATGGACATCGTGCGAATCATCTACCACCACGAAGGCGATAGCTGGTGGGCCGAGTCACCCGACGTCGAGCGCTGGTATGCGGCCGGCGATTCCTACGCCGAGGTTCTCCAGCTTGCCGAAGAGGGCATCCCGTTCGCGCTCGGCCACGACGCCGAGCTGCAGCACTACGTGCCCGCCGACGAGCGCATCCCCGCTTAGCTGCGAATCGCCCTCGCCCCACTCGGGCGCCGAAATCTCAAATTCCCACTTCGTCGGGCAGAACGGGAAGGTTTACGACACCAACCCGGTGCTGAAGGCGCCGTGCGGCAAGGTGCGGAAGAAGGGCAAGGGGCACGGGAAGGACAAGAAAGGCCGCCGCCCCTAGAGTTCGCCTCGGCCGGGTGCGGCTCCGTTGCCACCCGGACGTGTTTTGAATTCAGGACAGGGAACGAGGGAGGGGATCTTTCGATGCGAGAAATGAGACAGGGCGCTTTTTTTCTCGTAGTTCTCTTTATACTCGCTGCCGTCCCCGCTCAGGCTGTCGAAGTAACCCGCGACTCCTACCGCGAATCGGTCGAGCCGATCTGCAAGGCCAACACCACCGCCAACGAGAAGATCCTCGGCGGCGTCAAAGCCGAGGTCAAGGCCAACAGGCTGGGTCCGGCCTCGGTCCAGTTCGCCAAGGCCGCGAAGGCCCTCAAAGTGGCAACCGCCCAGCTCCTCACCCACACCGCCAACCAGGCCAACAACCAGGCCCTCACCTTCGAATTCCACTACTGCCGCCTCGAACCGTCGCGGTTCACTTGATACGCGCCAAGAAGCCAATGCGCTCCAGGAAGACAAAGGCAGGAGGACTGCTCGCGGCCCTGCTCGTCCTGGCGACGACGGCGTTCGCCAGCGCGGCCGTGATCCAATCCGGCAACCTCCGCGTCACCGTCCTCGCCCAGGTCGAGCCCTTCAAGCTGCCCCGCAAGACCCCGGCTCCGATCGCCGTCTTCATCTCCGGCCACGTCGGCACCGCCAACGGCGAAGTCCCCCCGCAGCTGCAGAAAATGACCGTCAAAGTCAACCGCCACGGCCTCCTGCAGTCCCAGGGCCTGCCCTCCTGCGAACTCGAACAGATCCAGCCCGGCTCTACCAACCATGCCTTGGAAGAGTGCTCAGACGCCCTGGTCGGGTCCGGGCGCTTCTGGGCCAGTGTCGTCTTCCCCGACCAGCGCCCCTACCCGACCCGCGGTCGGCTCCTGGTCTTCAACGGCCGCCGCAACGGCAAGCCGGTGGTCTTCGCCCACATCTTCACCACCCAGCCCTTCGCCTCATCCTTCGTCGTCACCTTCGGCCTCAAGAAGATCAGCTCCGGCCCCTACGGGACCGAACTGAGCGCCTCCTTGCCGCAGGCACTCGGCAACTGGGGCTTCGTCGACCGGATCAAGCTCACCCTGCGGCGCAAATACAGCTTCCAGGGCAAACAGCGCTCCTACTTCAACGCCGCCTGCCCCGCCCCGAAGGGGACCCAGACCGCCTCCTTCCCGCTGGCCCTGGCGAGCTTCTACTTCGCCGGTTCAGAAAGCCTCAGCGCGACGGTCAGCAAGGCCTGTCGGGTGAAGGGCGAATGAGCTACTTGAGCAGGGGCCGTCCGAGATCTGTCCTCGCGCTGCTCGCCGTCGCCGCGCTCACCCTCGGTTTGGCCGCGTGCGGAGGGGGCGGTTCGACGGACGCCACCGGCGAACAGGGTAACTCCACCTCTTCCACCTCCACCTCGGCCACCACCGCACCGGGCACCGCCCCCAAGCCCACCCCCGCCCAGGCGGCCGCCGAAACCGCCGCCGAACGCCGCCAGGCCGGCAAGGCCGCCCCCTTCGTCTCCCCCAAGGCCGACAACAGCGTCCCCACCTTCGGCTCCGAAGGCGCCGCCTCCGAGCGCGTCAAGGCCGAAGCCGGCCTCAAGGCCTACCTGCGGGCGCGAGCCGGCGAAGACTGGGCCACCGCCTGCCGCTACCTCGCCGCCTCCACTCGCGAGGGCTTCGAAAAGCTCGCCAAAGGCAAAGGCCTCAGCTGTGCCCAGGTCCTCGGCGCCCTCTCCAAAGGTGCCGACCTCAGCGACCCGCTGACCGGCTCTCTGCTCGCCCTGCGCATCGAAGGCGAAAACGCCTTCGCCCTCTTCTACGGCCCCGGCCACCAGCAATACATCGTGCCGATGGCGCATGAAGGCAATACCTGGAAACCGACCCAGGCAGCCCCGATCGTCTACCCGCCCGGCGCCCCACCGACCACTTCGCCCTGAGCACACAGGAGAGAGAGATGAACCGCATCGCCAAGAAGAGCAAAGAGAAGAGGGGGGGAGTCGCGACCGCCTGCGTCACGGCCCTGCTCGCCCTGCTCGCCTTCGCTCCCGCCGCCGCCCAGGCGAACTACGACCCGATCGCCTCCGGGGCCACCAGGCTCACGGTCGAAAAGAGCTTCCTGGCGCTGCTCAAGGAAAACGGCGTCAAGCTCAGCGCCCTCGCCCCCGCCAAGCTCAAGGGCACCACCCTCTCCTTCCCGGTCTCCGGCGGCAAGTTCGACCCGACCACCTCCGCCGGCACGGTCGAACACGAAGGCGGCCTGCTCTTCAAGGCGGGAGCGCGCAAGGTCCCGCTGAGCGCCCTGCAGCTGAAAACGACTTCCAAGCACACCCCCTTCTCGGTCAAAGCCGGCGGTGGCCAGCTGAAGCTGGCGGCCGCCAAGTCGCTGGCGGTGACCCGCGAAGGCTTCGCCAACAAGGTCAAGGTCACCGCGCTGACCCTCAGCGCCAAGGTCGCCACCCGGCTCGACAAGAAGCTGCACCTGCGGGGCGTCTTCAAGGAAGGCCAGCCCCTGGGCCGGACCCTGACCAAGACTCAGCCGGTGACGACCTCGGTCCTGGGGCAAAACAAGGCTTCGCTCAGCTTCGACCCGGCCTTCGCCGCCAAGCTTGCCTCCCTGTTCGTCGCCACCAACCCGATCTTCCCCGCCGAACACCCCGGCCCCTTCACCCTGCCGATCTTCGCCGGCACGATCGCCCCGAGCGCCTCCACCGGCACGGTCGAAACCCAGGGCACCCTGGAACTGATCCAGCAGGGGGGAGGCCAGGTCTTCTGGCACGAACCGTGGATCGAACTGGCAACCGGGGCCTTCTCCGCCGAAGTCGAGACCGAGCCCTCGCCCCCCTACGCCGGCAAAACCCCGCGCACCCCGATCGCCGCGCTCGCCCTCCCGACGGCGGCCGTCGCCGACGCCAAGGCGAGGACGGTCACCGTCACCGGCGCGAGCCTCACCCTCCCGGCCTCGACCGCCGCCCTCCTCAATGAAATCTTCGCCAAACCTCTGAGCAAGGGCGAAGTGTTCAAGAACGGGGAAGCGTTGGGGACGCTCAGCTTCGGGGCCCAGGGGCAGTAGGGCGCCCTATCCGCACATCCATCACCAACAAGAAACGGAGTACCCAATGACCAAGACCAGACCCAAACGCACCGCCCATCTGGGCCTCATCACCGCCCTCGGCGTCTTCATCGCCCTGGCGATCGCCGGCATCGCCAGCGCCGAAAAGCCGACCGTGGTCCGCGCCGGCAACCTCGAACTGACCTTCAACGGCGGCTTCACGCCGAAGGTCCTCTCCAAGACCAAGCCGACGCCGATCAAGCTGAACGTCTCCGGCAAGATCGCCACGCTCGACGGCTCCCATCCCCCGGCGCTGAAGGAATTCCTGCTCGAAACCGACAAGAACGGCGCCGTCAATGTCAAGGGTCTGCCCACCTGTAGCGCGGCAAAACTGCAATCGCAAGACACCAAGCACGCCGAAGCGATCTGTCGCCCGGCGATCATCGGCGCCGGCACCACCGACGTGCAGATCGCCTTCCCCGAACAGGCGCCGATCCCCGCTCATTCCAAACTGGTCGTCTTCAACGGCGGCGAAAAGGGTGGTGTCATCACCTTCTACATCCACGCCTACATCACCGTCCCGACCCCGGCCGCGATCGTCACCACGGTCAAAATCAAGAAGATCCACAAAGGCCGCTTCGGCACCGAAGCGATCGCCTCGATCCCGAAGATCGCCGGCGGTTCGGGTTCGGTCACCTCGTTCAGCCTGGCGATCACCAAGCCCGGGGTGCTGACGCTGAAATGCCCCGACGGCAAGATCCAGGCCCACGGCACGGCGGTCTTCAGCGACGGCACCAAGGCCTCGGCCGAAGTGGTCCGGACCTGCACCGGAAAGGGGTGAGCGCCACGCTCGCCCAGACTCACACCTTGCCGGCCGGCTTTTGCCGGTTGGCAAGGTGGGGGGTACCGGCCTCTTCTGAGGGGCTCGATGACACATCGCAAGATCGCTCTGGCGGCGCTCTGACGGCTCGGTTGTGACGACCGGCCTCGAAGTCTGCAGCAAAGGCAAGCTCGCGGCCACCGACACCAAGACCGCTCGCAGCACCTGCCCCGGTGCGATCGTCGGCGAGGGCTTCGGCTCGGCCGTGGTCAAGTTCCCCGAACAGGGGGCGATCAAGGCCAGCTCGCCGATCACCCTCTTCAACGGCCCGCCCAAGCA
>JACDGU010000031.1:0-7944 GCA_013821475.1 Solirubrobacterales bacterium | reverse complement strand
GCGACCCCACGGTCCTGGCCCACGCCTACCTCCGGGTCCCAGCCCCGACCACCTACATCGTCCCCGTCGTGATCGAAACGATCCACGAGGGGATCTACGGCTACCGCACCAAAGCCAGCACCGGTAAGCCAAGCACCGCCTGTATCATCCGTCTCTGCCCGCAGGTGGGGAATGAGAGGGATCGGGTGAGATTCGGAGTGCGGCACCGTGCTGTCTACGCCGCTGTCGGGCTGGCGCTCGGCGCTTTGGGAATGTTTCCAGCCGCGGCCGCGGCCGCTTCTCCCTGGTGGCATCTCAGCTCCGCCGCCCGGCCCACCGTCCTTCCCGCCGAAGCCGGCAAAGAAGGAGAAATCACCCTCACCGTCGCCAACCTCGGCGACGATCTCGCCGTCGGCAAAGCCACCCCCGAACACCCAGACGGCGCCCCGATCGTGATCGCCGACACCCTTCCCGCCGGCCTCAAGCTGAGTGCGGTCGAAGCCATCGCCGGTGGCACGGGTCTCGAAAGCCGCGGACCGGTGCTCTGTCAAAAAGCACCCCTCACCTGCAGCTTCGAAGGCACCCTGCCCCCCTTCGACGTGATCGAAGTCCGGATCAAGGTCGAAATACTGCCAGGCGCCGAATCGGGTGAACGCAACCAGGTCTCCGTCTCCGGCGGCCTGGCCCCCGCAGTCTCGCTCTCGCGCCCGCTCGCGCTCGGCCCCGAACCGGCGCGGTTCGGGGTCGCAAGCTACGAGGTCAGCCCCGAAGAAGAGGGCGGCGGCCTCGACACCCAGGCCGGCTCCCATCCCTTCCAGCTGACGACAAGTTTCGAACTCAACCAGACCGCCGATGCGTACTCCGTCGCGCTGCCGAAAGACCTCAGATTCGAGCTGCCGCGTGGCCTGCTCGGCAACCCGCGACCCTTCCCGCCCTGCGAAGTGACCCAGTTCTATCTCCAGAGCTGCCCGCCCGGCTCCGCCGTCGGGGTGGCGGCGGTGAGCGTCAACGAACCGGGGACCCTGGGCGTCACCTCCCTCGCCCTGCCGGTGTTCGAGCTCGAACCCTCGCCCGGCGAGGCGGCCCGCTTCGGCCTGCTGAGCGAAGGGATACCGGTCTTCTTCGACGTCTCCGCTCCCGGCCCCGGCGCGGATGAGCTCACCATCGCGATCGACAACGTCACCCAGGCCACCGCCCTGCTCGGGGCCACCCTGACCCTCTGGGGCGTCCCCGGCGACGCCCGCCATGATCAGTCGCGCGGCAGGGACTGCCTGCAGGAAGCCCGCGAATCCGTCGAAGAACACGCTCCCTGCCGGCCCCTCGAAGAGGCTCAGCCGCCGCCCCTGCTGACCCTCCCCACCGCCTGCACCGGACCCCTCCAGGCCTCCGGTGAAGTCGACTCCTGGCCTGGCGCCGGCGACTTCCTACCCTTCGCCACCACCGTGCCGCTGCCGGCCCTCGACGGCTGCAACCGCCTCCCCTTCGCCCCGACGATCAAGTCCGAACCGACCTCCGACGCCGCCACCTCCCCGACCGGCCTCGGCTTCGATCTCGACTTCGACGACGAAGGCCTGCTCGCCCCGCAGGGGCTCGCGCAGTCCCAGGCCCAGCGGCTCAGCGTCACCCTGCCCGAGGGAATGAGCGTCAACCCCTCGGTCGCCGTCGGCCTGCGCTCCTGCACCCCGGCGCAGTTTGGGGCGACGAGCGTCGATTTTGCGCCGACGAGCGGCTGTCCCGAAGAATCGAAAATCGGCAGCGTCACCCTCGAAAGCCCGCTCGCCTCCCAGCCGCTCGCCGGCTCGATCTACCTCGCCTCCCAAGGCGAGAACCCGTTCGGCAGCCTGCTCGCCCTCTACGTCGTCGCCCGCAATCCCACTCTCGGCCTTTTGGTCAAGCTGGCCGGCAAGGTGGAACTCGACCAGGGGACCGGCCAGGTGAGCGCCAGCTTCGACGAACTGCCGCAGCTGCCGCTCTCCGGCCTTCACCTCGCCTTCCGCTCGGGGCCCCGCAGCCTCCTGGTCAGCCCGCCGGCCTGCGGGTCCGCCGCGATCGCCGCCGACCTCACGCCGCGCTCCAACCCCGTCGCGGTTCTCCAGCGAACCTCGACCTTCGCCATCACCGCCGGTCCCGAAGGCGGTCCCTGCCCCGGCGCCGGCGCACCTCCCTTTCACCCCGATCTGCGCGCCGGCTCCCTCAACCCCAGGGCCGGCGCCTACAGCCCCTTCTCGATCCATCTCGCCCGCAAGGACTCCGAAGCGGAGATCTCCTCCTTCGCGGCCACGCTGCCCCCCGGCGTCGCCGCCAAGCTCGCCGGCGTCTCATCCTGTCCCGCGGCGGCGCTCGCGGCGGCCGGTGCCGCCGCCGGCGTCGAGGAGGAAGAGCACCCGAGTTGCCCTGCCTCCAGCGAAGTCGGCCACAGCCTGATCGGCGTCGGCGTCGGGGGCACCCTTGCCTACGTGCCCGGCAGGCTCTATCTCGCCGGCCCCGACGATGGCAGTCCGCTCTCGATCGCCGCGATCACGCCCGCCAGGCCCGGCCCGCTCGACCTCGGCACGATCCTCACCCGCTTCGCCCTGCGCATCGATCCCAGGACCGCCCAGGTCTCGCTCGACTCCACCGGCTCAGAACCGATCCCCCGCATCCTCGACGGCATCCCGCTCCACCTCCGCGATATCCGCCTCCTCCTCGACCGGCCGGGCTTCACTCTCAATCCGACCTCCTGCAACCCCTCCACGCTCACCTCGACCCTGACCGGCTCCGCCCCCGCCTCACCGGCCGTTCAGGTCTCCGCCAAGGCCACCAACCGCTTCCAGGTCGGCGACTGCGCCAAGCTCGGCTTCAAGCCGAAGCTGGCGCTGCGCCTCTCCGGGCCCACCCACCGCAGCGCCTACCCCAAGCTCGAGGCGACCGTCATCGCCAGCAAGGGCAACGCCAATCTCAAGAAGGCCGCGATTACGCTGCCGAGTACCGAGCTCTTCGACAACGCCCACATCAAGGCGGTCTGCACCCGAGCCCGCTTCAGCGCCGGCCGCTGTCCCGCCGCCTCGGCCGTCGGCCACGCCGAGGCCTGGAGCCCACTGCTCGACAAGCCTTTGCAGGGAACGATCTACCTGCGCGCCAGCCGGCACAAGCTGCCCGACCTTGCCGCCTCGCTCGCCGGCCAGATTCACCTCAACCTCGCCGCCCGCGTCGACTCGATCGGCGGACGCATCCGCGCCAGCTTCGGATCGATCCCCGACATCCCTCTCGCCAGGCTCAGACTGGCGCTGTTGGGGGGGAAGAGGGGTCTGTTCGTCAATGACACCGATCTATGCGCCGCCAGGCCCCGCGCCGCCGTCCAGCTCACAGCGCAAAACGCCAAGGTCAGAGACACCCGCCCCTACGTCAAGACGGCCTGCCCCGACCGCGGCAAGCCCGCTCAGAAGCACCGGAGCGCGCGCGAATGACCCGCGGCTGATAGGCCGGCTTCAGATCGTCAGTAGCTCCAAGGCCTTGACGTGCCGCTAGGGCCCCACGCCGCGCGAGACGAAGTAGGTGCACTCGCTCCACGCGCCCGGATCGGCGTGCTCCTCGAACAGGCTCTCCAGCACGCGCAGGATCGTCCCGAACTCGCCGTGGTCGATCCCCACCACGATCGCCAGGCCCGCGTGGGGGTGCCCCGCCTCGGCCCAGCGCCGGGCGATGCCGGGGAAGTCCTTGATGTCGAAGCTGACCATGACGCGCTCCTCCTCCGCTGCCAGGGCCAGCAGCTCTTCGTCAGCCCAGCCGTCGAGCTCGCGCTCCTCGTCGGCCGCGCGAACCTCGTGGCCCGCCTCGCGCAGCGCCTTGGCAATCCGCGGCCCGGAGATGTGGGCGTCGAGCAGCAGGCGCAAGGCGAGCTACTTCTCGGCAGGCGAATAGGTCTCTATAAAGGGGTATTCGCCTTGCAGCTGAGCAAGCGGGCGGTGATTCTGGGCGATCGCCTCCTCGATCTCCTCCGCAAAGCGCTCGGCGTAGGCGAGCGCGAGCCGGATCGCCCGCTCGCTCAAGTTGCCCTCAGCGACCATCGCCTCGACCGATCCCACGTCGCGGTAGGCGTCGACCACCTGCCAGACGTCGAAGGCGGTGCCGATCACCCAGGGCCGGCGGTCCCAATCCTCGCCGCGAAAGGCGATGCCGGGGAAGATCCGCGTCCGCAAAGCCTCCTCGGCGAGTCCCTCGACCACTGCGCCTTTACTGCGATGCGTGCGCCGTGCCTCGGCGGCGATCAGCTCCTCGGTGGCGGGGGAGATGCGAATGCTGAACGGCTTCGACTTGGCGGCCATGAGAGCAGTGTAGCGAGACGACTACGTTGTAGTTACTGGTGCTCCGCCAATCAAATTCCGGAGGAACTGCGACCCCCGCGGCTCGCGAGCTCGCGGCACAGATCGGCCAGGCCGATCGCCTCGATCCCCGCACCCAGCCGGTAGCGCTCGGCGCCGGGGTAGGCCAGGAAGCTGTGCTCGGGTTCGATGTCGGCAAGCGCCGAGCGCAGCCCCCGTTCCAACTTCGGTGCCAGGCTGCACTTCACCTCAACCGCCCACTCGGCCCCGTCGGCCCAGCGCAGCACCAGGTGGACCTCGGCGCCGCCGGCGGTGCGGTAGAAGCTGGCCTCGGCGCGCTCGCCTGCGATCCCGATCAGGTTCTCGATCACGAGGCCCTCCCAGCTGGCGCCGAGAACCGGGTGGCCGAGCAGCGCCTCCTTGTCGGCGATGCCGAGCAGCGCCCCGACCAGGCCGCTGTCACGCACGTAGACCTTGGGCGAGCGCACCGCTCGCTTGCCGGCGTTGGCCAGGCGCGGTGGCAGCCGTCGCACCAGCAGCAGGTCGACCATCAGGTCGAGGTAGTGGCCGACGGTGGTGCTGCTGACGCCGAGGCCGCGGGCGATGTTCGCCGCGTTCAACAGACCCCCTTGGTTGTGGGCAAGCATCGTCCACAGCCGCCGCAGCGTCTCGGCCGGGATCCGCGGGCCGAGCTGGGGGATGTCGCGTTCGAGGTAGGTGCGGATGAAGTCGCGCCGCCAACGCAGGCTCGCTTCCTCGCCGGCGGCGAGGAAGCTCTCGGGGAAGCCGCCGCGAACCCAGAGCCGGTCGAGCCGGTCGGCTCCGACCTCGGTGACGTCCAGCGGCGCCAGCTCGGCGAAGGCCACTCTCCCGGCCAGGCTCTCGCCGCTCTGGGCGAGCAGGTCGAGCGAGGCGGATCCCAGGAGCAGGAAGCGACCGCTGCCCCGACCCTCGCGCCGGCCCCGGTCGATCGCACCCCGCAACGCTTCGAAGAGATTGGGCAGGCGCTGGATCTCGTCGAGCACGAGCAGCTCCTCGGTGTGGTCGGCGAAGTAGAGCTCGGGCTCGGCCAGTCGCGCCCGGTCGGGCGCCGACTCGAGGTCGAGGTAGGTTGCCGGGCGCCCCGCGGCGATCTCCAGCGCCAGGGTTGTCTTGCCCACCTGCCGCGGTCCGGTCAGGACGACCGCGGGGGACTGCGCGAGCAGAGCGCTCACCTCCGACCCGATTCGCCTCTCAATCATCCATGTAATTCTAAACCTTAGATTGAGAATTACAAGGATGAGCCGCAGGAACTCGCCTTTTGGTCGAAGCGCTGGCCACTTGACCAACTTGACCAAGTGCTGGTAGCCTGATCGCATGGCCAAGGCCGTCCCGATCGGCGAAGCGAAGACCAACTTCTCCAAGCTCATCCGCCGTGCCGAGGCGGGCGAGGAGATCATCGTGCGTCGGGGCTCCGAGCCGGTCGCCCGCATCGTGCCGCTGGAGAAGAAAAGCGGCGGGGTGACCGGCCGCGGTTCGATGAAGGGCGAAATCTGGATCGTTTCCGATGAGGAGATGAAGAAGGTCGACAGGGAAATCGAGCAGATGTTCGAGGAAAGCGAGATTTTCCCCGGGGAAAACTCGCAGCCCGATCAAGGTTGAGGCTGTTGGCCGATAGCCAGGTTGTGCTGTGGCACGTACTGGACGACCCGCGTCTTGGCTCCGAGCCGACGGCTCTGATCGAGGCCGATGACGCCGAGGTTCTGATCAGCATCGCCTCCCTTTGGGAGATCGCGATCAAGAAGGCCCTCGGCAAGCTCGAGGCGCCCGACGATCTGCACGAGCGTGTCGAGCAGCTCGGCTTCGGCTTGCTGCAGGTCGCGCCAGAGCACGCCTGGCACGTGCGAGCTCTTCCCCGTCACCATCGCGACCCTTTCGACCGGCTGCTGATCGCCCAAGCGCAGGTGGAGCGGCTGCCGATCCTCACCGCCGATCCCGCCTTCGACGCCTATGACGTGACGGTGCTTTGGAAGTGATCGACACGTTGTCGGGACCGCAGCTTTTTTCGCTCTGATAGGGACATCGACGTACCGCCACCGGGCTGCTGCTGACGTAGACTTTCCTCCCAATGGGAGGGATCTTCGGTAGGTGATGTACCGCCGGCCCCTCGCGGGCCTTGCAATTGTCCTGGCGGCTTGCGCCGTTCTCGGCGTTTTGGGCTTGGGGGTCGAGGGCAAGCTGGCGCCGCTCTCGCTCAGCGTGCCCGGCACCTCGGCCGCCGCCGGCGAAAACCTTGCCACCGCCCATTTCGGCGACTCTTCGCCTTTCGCCGTGCTGCTGCGCGGACCGGGCGCTGCTGTCGAGCGCCAGGGACCGGCGTTGGTCAGGGCGTTGCGCCGCCAGCCTGCCGCGACGGTGATCTCGCCCTGGGACCGGGGCTCCGTCGCGGCGCTGCGCCCGGGACCGGGACGGGCACTGATCCTCATCGACTTCCACGTGCCGCTGGCCCAGGCGATGCGCGACACGGTGCCGGCACTGGAACGCACCCTAGAAGCTCACGTTCACGCGCCGGTCTTAGCTACCCAGTCCGGCTACGCCAGCGTCTCCCGGGCGCTGCAGGAAGAATCGCTGGACTCCACCGAGCGCGCCGAGCTGCTGGCGGCGCCGCTGCTGATCCTCGTCTTGCTGCTCGTCTTTCGCTCCGTCGTCGCGGCGGCGATCCCGCTCGCCTTCGGCGCCCTCACCGTCCTCGCCGGCCGCGGCGTCCTCGCCCTGCTCAGCGGGGTGATGACGATCGACGCGCTCTCGCTGGTCGTCTGCACGATGATGGGCTTGGCCCTGGGGGTCGACTACTCGCTGCTGATCGTCTCCCGGTTCCGCGAGGAGCTCGAGGGGGGGCTCGAGCCGCGCCAGGCAGCTGCCGTCACCCGCGCCAGCGCAGGTCGCACCACCGCCTTTGCCGGCGCCACGCTGATCGTCGCGATCGTCTTCTCCGCCGCCCTGCAGCCGGGCTCGCTGCTGCTCTCCCTGGCCACCGCCACCGGCGTCGTCACCGTGATCAGCGTCGTCGTCTCGACCCTCGCCGTGCCGCCGCTGCTGGCGCTGCTCGGTGGGCGGATCAACGCCGGCCGGATCGGCTCCCGTCGCTCAGCTCGGCCGCCGCGCTCCAGCGTCGCCGCCACCGCCACGGCGGCACTGCGCAAGCCCGCTCTCGCCGCCTGCCTGGTCGCGGTGCCGCTGGTGCTTCTGGCCCTGCCGGCGCTCGGCTTCACCACCGGCGCCCCGGGGATCGACGAGCTGCCCAGCTCCAACTCCGCCCGCCAGGGCGCCGAGGCGATCGACCGCGCTGTCGGCCCCGGTTGGGAGGCTCCCTTCGTCCTCGTCGCTGCCACTACAGAAGGGCCGATCACGACCAAGGCTCACCTCGGGCAGCTGGCCCGCTGGCAGCGCCGCATCGCCGCCCAGCCGGGGGTGCGGGCGGTGATCGGCCCGGCCCCTATTGCCCACCGTGTCGCTCCGCTGCACGAGCTCGGCAACAAGCTCGCCTCCCGGGGTTCGCAAGGCCCGGCCCAGCTGAGCAAGCTCGGGCCGGGCCTGCGCCGCGCCGCCGGCGCCGTCGGTGAGCTGCGCTCCGGCATCGCCCGCGGTGCCACCGGCAGCGGCCTGCTCGCCGCCGGCTCTGAAC
>JACDGU010000030.1 GCA_013821475.1 Solirubrobacterales bacterium | reverse complement strand
TGCCCGCTATCGGCGCCGTCGGAGCTCCGCCCGCTCCGGGTCTGCCCGCCCCACCGTCTGCACCCGGTAAACCGCCCGAGAGCGCTCGCGAGCAGCGCCGTCGCGAACGCGACACGCAGCGCGCCCAGCGCAACGCCCAGCGTCTGGCGCGCCGTGAGGAGATCAAGCACCGCAAGTCCGAGCGTGCGGCAAAACGTGGCAAGGGCCCCGCCCCGGTGGCGCCCCCTGCCGCGCCGCCAATTGCCGCACCCCCGGCCGGCGGGACGCCAGGCGTGGCCGCGAGCAGCGTTCCGGCATCGCCCCCGGCCAAGCAGAAGAAGTTCTTTGGGATCAAGTACGGCGGCGGCAAGCAGAAGCAGGAAGCCGCCGCCGCCGAACAGAGGCTGGCCGCGGCCCGCGCCGCCAACGAGCGGGCGCTCGCCCAGGCCCAGGCCGGACTGCCCGTCGACCCCGCGCAGCCGGAGCCGATTCCGCCGGCGCCGCCGCTGTCGCCTTCGTCGTTCGACCAGCCACCGATCCCGGCTGCCGCCCTGCCTCCCGTAGGCGAGGCCGTCGCCCCAGCGGCCCAGGAGTACGACCCGGTCGCCGCCGAACAGCGGGTGCGCGACAAGGTCGAGCAGGTCCGCGTCGAGGAGCAGCGGATCAGGGCCGAGGCCGAGCGCCGGCTCGAAAGCGCGGAGCAGTTGCAGCAGCAGCCCGTCGCTCCGATCGCAGCGGAGCCACCCCCTGCCGCTGCGGCGGAGCCCGATCCCCCCCCGCCGCCGCCCGTGCCGCCGGCCGATCTACACAGCGCCGAGCAGGCGCTGGAAGAGCAGCGCAAAGCGCGCGAGCGCTCGATGGCCGAGGCCGAGGAGAAGCTGCGCCAGATCGACGAGAGAACCAAAGCGGCCGAACAGCGGGCTGCCGAGGCAAAACGACTGGAGACCTTGAAGGCCGAGGAAGAGTCCCACGAGCAGCGCCTGCAGGAGATGCAACAGAGCGTCGCCGAAGCCGAGGAGCGTGCCCGCGAGGCTGAGCGCCGCGCGGTCGAGGCCGAGCAGGCGATCCTCCGCTCGGTCCAGGGTGGGCAGGCCGCGCCGCTCACTTCCCCGACCTCGGAGTTCGCGCCGCCGCCGCCGGTCACCACGCTCGAGCCGACACCGCCGATCTCGCCGTCCGCACCGGCACCGACGCCCTCGTTCCCGCAGTCCCCGGAGCCGGCTTCGACCCCGGGATTGACCCCTTCCCCCGCCCCCGCACATCCCGAGCCGGGATTCCCCGCTGGGCCGGTGGAGCCACCGCCACCGCCACCGCCGGCCCCGGGACCGCCGCCACCGCCTCCGCCAGCCGCGGCGAACGAGCCGTTCGCGCCGGCGGCGCCGGCGGCAAGCGAGTCCTTCGCGCCGCCTACTCCACCGCCGCCGGCCCCGCCTACCCCCGCCGCCGGTGGTCAGATCGACCTCAACGCCGTCACCTTCGAGGAGCTGCGGGCCCAGAACCTCTCGGTCACCCAGGCGACCAGGTTGCTGGCCCACCGCGAGCGCCTCGGCGGCTTCCGCTCGGTTGACGATCTCGACCAGGTCGCCGGTTTCCCGCACGACGTGCTCGAAGACGTGAAGAGTCGCTCGACCGTCTAGTAGGAGGGACCAGCGCAACTCCCGGCGCACGCCTGGCGGCGGCGGACACGTCGCGGTGCGGCGTCCTCGGTCGGCCAAATAGCGCTGCTATTCGACCTTCCTGCGTCCTTGTCCCGCTTGGTCCGGCGCTCGCCAGCCGCACACCTGAGTTTCGCTAGTCCCTCCAGACAGCCGCCGCTCTCAGCCCTCGTACTTCTCCAGCAGCTTCAGCCAGATCTCGCTGCGCGTCGGGTAGGCGGCGATTGCGTGGCGGAGCTTGGCGAGGGGGACCTCGGCGACGATCGCGATCGTCGCCGCGTGGAGGAAGTCGGCGGTGTCGTAGCCGCTGAAGGTGGCGCCGACGATCGTCCCACTCGCCTGATCGACGACGAGCCGTGAGACGCCGCCGGTGTCCTTGCCCTGGAAGCTGGCGCCGGGCGAGCCGTCGGTGGGAACGTCGATCGCGCGGGCATCGATCCCCTCCTCTTCGGCCTGGGCGAGGGTCTTGCCAACTGCGGCGACCTGGGGGTCGGTGAAGGTGACCCGGGGCGGGCCGATGCCCTCCGCGATCGCTTCGGCGCTGCGACCGAAGATGTTCTCGCAGGCGACCCATGCCTGGTACTTGCCGAAGTGGGTGAAGAGCGCTCGCCCGTTGACGTCGCCGATCGCGTAGAGCCAGTCGCTGCCGCCGACGCGGAGGCGATCATCGGTCTCGAGGAAGCCGTGCTGGTCGGTTTCGACCCCGACCGAGTCGAGGTCGAGCTCTGCGGTGTGGGGGGTGCGGCCGACGGCGATCAGGATCTCCGCCGCCTCGACCGAGCCGCCGTTGCTGAGCTCGGCGATCACACCGGCGTCGCTGGGGCGGACGCTTTCGAGCTCGGCGCCAGTGCGGACGTCGACCCCGAAGCGGCCACGCAGCGCGGCGGCCACTTCGTCGCCGGCGAAGGGCTCCTCGCGCGCGAGCAGGTGCTCGCCGCCCTCGACCAGGGTGACCTTGGTGCCGAGGCTCGCCCAAGCCTGCGAGAGCTCGCTGCCGACGGGGCCGCCGCCGAGCACGATCATGCTCTCCGGAACCTGCTTGGCCGTGGTCGCGTCGCGGTTGTTCCAGGCGCGGACGCCGTCGAGGCCGTCGATCGGCGGCATCGCCGCGCCGCTGCCGGTGGCGACGACGACGACCTTGTCCGCGCTGAGCAGATCGTCCCCGACCCGGATCCGGCGCTCGCCGTCGAAGCGCCCGGCGCCGCGGAAGAGCTCGATCCCGCGTTCTTCCAGCCAGGGCAGCTGGGCCGAGTCGTCGCCGTTGTGGATGACCTCGTCGCGACGATCGAGGATCGCCTGCGGGTCGAGTGCGCTGTCCGCGTCGACCGGCACCCCGGGCACGCGGCGCGCCTCGCCGAGCAGGTCGGCGGGGCGCAGCAGGGCCTTGGATGGCATGCAGGCGTAGTAGGAGCATTCGCCGCCGATCAGGTCGGGCTCGATGATCGCGACGCTCATCCCGCCGTCCGCCAGACGCCCCGCGCAGACCTCGCCGGCGGGGCCGGCGCCGAGCACGATCGCGTCGTAGGTCTTCTCGCTCACACGCTCATCATGCCCGACTGCGTACAATTCGAAGCAGCACGCACGGGGGCGACAGGCTTCGACGTGGTCGATTCGTGCGAAAGGTTGCAGGTCGAGGTTGCCGGAGGCCTCGTTAAACCCCGGCACAAACCAATACGTGCGGACCATGAGTTCGCCCTCGCCGCTTAGCTAAAAACTAAGCGCTTGTGAGAGTCGGTCCACCCTCGCCCGTGGGGTGGGTAGCCGGCTTCAGAATGCGGGCTTACCCAGGCGGATCGCCCCGTCTTCCAGGGGAAATTTCAGAGGGCTTTGTCTCCCGTAGTGCCTGCTGGCGCGGACCCCGGGAGCCGAGAATCAAGCGCCGGCTATACCTGTAGACACCCTCGCGCCGCGTCCGCGGATCCGAGTTCGAATCTCGGCGCCTCCATCAACGACAGCTCCTCGGCTCAGCCCGGGGAGCTGTCGCCCGCGAGCGCTTCGGCCAGCCGGCGCCAGGGCTCGATCTTCCAGAAGCGGCGGGCCCGGCCCGAGGTCGAGGGCAGCACCCAGACCTCGGCGCCGCCGACCGTCTCCTCCTGGACCCCGTAGCCGACCGCCATCTCGAGCACGGCCTGGGCGGCGTTCTTGCCGTTGAAGGCGAGCCGCATCGGTTCGGCCTCGGCGATCGCGGCCCGCAGCCGGTCGACGTCGTACTCGGCCGCGACCTCGGCGTCGGAGCCGTGGCTGACCTTGCAGAGATCGGTCAGCCCGATCCCGAACTCGGGCAGGCGGCGGTATTCGTCCGGCGCCAGCAGCTCCGGGCACAGCCCAGCCTCGTAGAGCGCCTCCCAGAAGACGTTGCCGGGGCCCGCGTAGTAGGCGCCGGCCCGGGCCGAGGCGGTGCCGGCGGCGCTGCCGCAGAAGACCAGCGGCAGGCCGGGTGCGAGCAGGTCGGGGAGGGCATCTTCCACAGGCGAACCGTATCGACGCATGTGGACTGGCTGGTACCGATGAATTTTTTGGTCTTTGGACTCTCCAGATGCGGAAAGGCAGCGAATCCGTGCGTACCGGAAGATGGTCCGCGCGGCCTTCTGCGCTGCACTTGAGTTCACCTCTATGGACGTGGGGG
This sequence comes from Solirubrobacterales bacterium, assembly GCA_013821475.1. GTDB lineage: Bacteria > Actinomycetota > Thermoleophilia > Solirubrobacterales > 70-9 > VAYN01. The sequence goes on along the minus strand of JACDGU010000030.1, from coordinate 16,736 downwards.
CACGAGGCGCTTTCCCTCACTTAGATGCCTCGGCGCGTAGATCCCCAGATCGGACTCGGCCAGGCAATCAGGAAGCTGCGGACCGAAATGGAGCTCAGCCAGGAGCGGCTCGCGCTGTGCGCGGAGATCCACCCGACCTGGATCTCCCACATCGAGTCCGGCCGGATCAACCCGACCTGGGGGAACGTGAGAAGGATCGCCGCGGGCCTCAGCGTCACTCTGCCGCGCCTGGCCGAGCTCGCGGAAGAGTTCGAGGGAGTGAGAGACAGCCAACCGGCGGTTGAGTTTAACTCTATGCTCAGTATCGGTAATGGGGTCCGACTCGGGCTTCGCTACTTGAGGGGAGGGCCGGCAATGTTGGCCGATGATGTCGGTCCTCTCCTAGATCGTCCGCGGTGGCCGCATACCCTGAGTCGGTGGATCGCTACGTCGCCTTCCTGCGCGGGATGAATCTCGGTAACCGCCGGATCAAGAATTGGCTCTAGCAAGCCGTTTCCGGTCGGCTCGTGCCTGTTGAGTCCAAGGAGTTCGGCTGAGTTCAGCCTAGATCGGTGGAGTCGGGGACATATTTCGGGACACGCTTTTCCTCGCTACCAGATCACCCGCTCGCCGATTGCACCTCGGATGTCTTCGTCGGCGCTGACGAGCGGCAAGCCGAGCGTCAACGCCGTCGCCGCGATGATGCGATCGAAGGGATCGGGCACCTTCTCCCTCGGGACCGCCGCCATCACGTCGAGCACCGGCAGGTCGAGCGGCACGACTGTGAAGGCATCTCCTTCGACGATTGATCGTGCGTCATCGAGCACCTCGTCGAGAGTCGGCCCGAGTCGACCAAGTAGCGCAGATCAAGGAAGGAGCCGATTGAGACATGGAGCATCTTGGCAGCCAGCGCCTGATCGACGGCGTCTGCACCGCTCGGCGAGCGCTCGCGCAGGGTGCCCTTGAGCATCCACAGCAGTACGTGGGTGTCGGCAACGACGCCGGCCACACGCGGGTCTACTCGGCCTTGCCGAATAGCGCCTCTTGCCTAGCAGCCTTGATGTCGGCGATCTCGATCGGCGGGAGCTTGTCGGCGAGCGCTCCGACCGGCCAAGGCCGATCTTGACCGTTTTCAGCGGGCTTGGGCAGAACATCAACCGCAGCGCCAACCTCTAACCCGGAGGCATCGGCCGCCGACACGACGACGACGGTGGTCCCGTCCGGACGCTTCTCGATCACCTTGGCCATGCGCCAAGGGTACCGCTTACCACGACGCTATCCATTGGGCCGGAGCACCGGCAGCTGCGACGGTCCGGCAGCAGTTGCGATCGTGCCTCTAGCAGGAGCCGACCACGGCTTCACCCGGTCATGCGCAGGTCGCCGAGGTCGTACACGATCGTGTGGCCAAACCCTCCGTCCCCGACTGTACGGCGAAGAGTGCGAAGTATGCGCTCCGGATCGTCATCGGGACCGTTGATGTAGTGCGGCCGGCCGTCGCAGCCGAAGGTGATCGCACCGGGTCCCTCCCACGTAACGAACCGCCCGGACGCTCATAACGCCGGGCGGCTTTGCAGAATGGAGCGACGTGACCGCTGGCCGAGATCTCAATCTTGCCGAGGAGATCCTCGCTGAGGAAGCTCGACTTGACGAGCTCACTCGTCGTCGCGACGAATCCAGTCGTCGCCTGGACGAGCTATGCGCCACCCAGGACGGCGCAGGCGAAGCAGGAGCGGAGGAGGCCACGATGTCGAGCGACAGCTGGCCGCTCGAGCGCAAGCTCAAACTCTTTGGAGATCTATTCCGGGGACGCCCGGATGTCTTCCCGAAACGCTGGGAGAACACCGCCAAAGGTCGCAGCGGATGGGCGCCGCGCTGCGCGAACGAGTGGAAGCCGGGAGTGTGCGAGAAGCCCAGGGTGAAGTGCGGGGAGTGCCCGAACCAGGCGTTCGTCGCGCCTGAGGACCGCGAGCTGCGAGCCCATCTCGAAGGTCGCCAGGTGATGGCGTCTACCCGCTGCTGACCGACGACACCTGTCGCCTGCTGGCGATCGACCTCGACGGGCATGGCTGGCGCGAGGACGTCACTGCGATCCGCGAAGCCTGTGAGGAGCTCGTAGTCCAACCCGCGGTCGAGCGTTCCCGCTCGGGCAAGGGCGCGCACGTCTGGTTCTTCTTCAGCAAGGCGGTCCCGGCGACGACCGCCCGTCGCTTCGGGCTGATGCTCCTGACGAACGCCATGACGCGGTGCCCGACCCTCGACATGGCCTCCTACGATCGCCTCTTTCCGAGCCAGGACACTCTTCCGAGGGGCGGCTTCGGGAACCTGATCGCGCTCCCGCTTCAGCAGGAGGCGCGCCGAGCAGGCAACACACTCTTCCTCGATGAGCGACTCGAGCCCTACCCAGACCAATGGGCCTACCTCGACTCCATGTCGCCGATCGACCCTCAGCGCGTCGAGGAGCTCGTCACTGACGGCGAGTGCGACTTCCGCGTGCTCGGGCTGGGCGAGGAGGCGGCGGACAAGGCAGCGCCGTGGCTGCCAACCCGACCGCTCGCCGATCGCCTCGCGACGACGACCCTCCCCGAAACCCTTCACGCGACCCTCGCCCAGAGTCTCTACGTGCAGCGCGTAGACCTGCCGCCGGCACTCCACGATGCGCTGCGACGCTTGGCTTGCTTCTCCAACCCGAAATTCTTCGAGCTCCAGCGGATGCGGTTCTCCACTGCGCGCACCCCAAGAGTGATCTCCTGTTTCGGGGAGGCGGGTGACTTCTTGGTGCTGCCTCGCGGATGCCGTGAGCCGATGGAGGAGTTGCTCGGGAGCCTTGGCATCGGACTGGAGCTCGCAAACGAGCGACGCTGGTTCTCGTTCATCGCAAGCCGTTGCTGGAACAGTGGCGGGAGCGCTTGGCGCAGTTCCTCGATCTCGATCCGGCGGCGCTCGGCGTGATCGGCGGCGGCAAGAAGAAGCCAACAGGTCTGCTCGATGTCGCGATGGTCCAGAGCCTGGCGCGCCGCGATGGGCTGGAGGAGTTGCTGGCCGGCTACGGACACGTGGTCATCGACGAGTGCCACCACGTTCCCGCTGTGACGACCGAGCGCGTCCTACAAGCCGCACCGGCACGCTACGTGACCGGCCTGACCGCCACTCCTCGCCGGCGCGACGGACTTCATCCGATCGTTGCAATGCAGTGCGGCCCCGTCCGCCACACGATCGACCAAGGCTCGACGCAAGCAGAGCAAGCCCTGCAACAGCGGGTCGTTCGTCGCGATACCTGCTTCGACCCCTCGGTGCTACCCACCGACGCCTCGATCCAGGAGGTCTACGGCGCGCTCTCCGGCGATGAGGGGCGCACCAAGCTGATCGCTGGAGAGGCGCTGGAGCTGATCGGCCGGGGCCGCTCGCCGATCCTCCTCACCGAACGGCGCGATCACCTCGAAAGGCTCCGGGCGCATCTCGCCGATCATGTCCCGACCTTGGTCACGCTGCACGGCGAGATGTCGGCGAGCGCGAGTCGCGCCGCGACCGAGCAACTCGCCGGTACCTCTGATGGTGAACCCTGCCTGGTGCTGGCCACAGGCCGCTACGTAGGCGAGGGGTTCGACGTGCCCCGCCTCGACACCCTTCTTCTGGCGATGCCGATCGCCTGGAAAGGCACCGTCGTCCAGTACGCCGGCCGCCTTCATCGTGCATTTCCCGGCAAGAGCGACGCACTCATCTACGATTATGTGGACGCCGAGCTACCCGTGCTGCGGCGCATGTTCGCCAAGCGGCTTAAGGCGTACCGATCCCTTGGATATGAAGTTGAGAGAGGCTAAAATTCTTGTCAGGTGCGTAGCCTCAGCACGAGTGCTGATCAGTCGCCAGCAGTCTCCGGATTCAGCACCCTGATAACTGAGAATCCGGAATTGAAGGCCGAGTTCGAGCAGCTCGAATTCGCCGAGGTGGCGACCTTCCGGGCCAGCGGCAACGTCGTCTTCGGGGCCGAGAAGAAGCGCAGCGAGTCGGCGCTGACGACGACGATCGAAGCCGGGCTGGCCGACGGCCTCGGTTACGAGGTCCCGGTCCTCCTCCGCAGCTGTGCCGAGGTTGCGACGATCTCCGCCCAGGTGCCGTTCCGCGCCAAGGCGGTCGCAACGTCGAAGGGCAAGCTCCAGGTCTCGCTGCTGGCCAAGGTGCCGGCGGCGAAAGCGCGAAGGGCCGTACTTGACCTTGCCGGCGACGAGGACCTGCTGGCGATCGAGGGCCGCGAGCTCTTCTGGCTGCCGAGTGGCGGCACCCTCGACTCCGACCTCGATCTCAAGGCGATCGACAAGGCGCTCGGCGTGGGGACGATGCGGACGATGGGCACGATCGAGCAAATCGCCGCCAGGCACTGCAGCGACTGAGGCCGGCGTCAGCCGGCGGCGCGCGTCGCCGTCGCCGACAGCGTGGGCGGCGCGGCCAGCGTCTGGAAGACGACGCAGTAGCGCTCGGTCAGCTTCAACAGCGTGTCGAGCTGCTCCTGGTCGGCGTCGGTCTCGAGCTCGAAGGCGAGGCGGATCTCACGGAAGCCGACCGGCGCCTCGCGGTCGACCGCGAGGGTGCCGCGGAAGTCGAGGTCGCCCTCGGCGTGGACCCGGCCGGACTCGACCGCGATCCCGATCGAGGTGGCGACCGCGCGCAGCGTCACCCCGGCGCAGGCGACCAGCGCCTCGAGCAGCATGTCCCCCGAGCAGAGCAGGGTCCCGTCGCCGCCGCTGGCGGGGTGGAGGCCGACCTCGGCGATCGCGCGGCCGGTCGTGACCGAGCAGGAGATGCCTTCGCCGAGGTCGCCTGCGGCCTCCAGGGTGACGACGGCGCTCTCCGGCGCCTGCTGGTAGCCCTCCTTCAACGGGGCCTGGATTGCACGCAGCTGATCGCTATCCATGTCGGGTGGCTACGCTCGGAGTAGTCGTGAAGTTCATCGCGACCCTGATTATGGCCATCGCAACCGCAACCTCACTCGACGTCCACCTCGGCGGCAAGCTGCTGTTCGCCGACGTCTCCTTCAAGCTCGAGCTGGGGGAACGGATGACGCTGTCCGGTCGCAACGGCGCCGGCAAGTCGACGCTGCTGCGCGTCCTCGCCGGCGAGCTGGCGCCCGACACGGGGTCGCTGACCGTGCAGCGAGGCTCGCGCGTCGCCCTGCACGACCAGCGGCCGCCGCGCGAAGCGCAGATGACGCTCGGCGACTACGTGTTCTCGGGGCGCTCGGACATGCTCCAGGCGGAGGCCGAGCTGGCGCGGCTGGAGGCGAAGATGTCGCAGGACGCGGGCGAGGAGACGATGGCCGCCTACTCGGCCGTCCAGCATCGGCTCGAAGCCGGCGGCGGCTACCGCTGGCGCGACGACGTCCTCTCGGTCCTGCGCGGCCTCGGCTTCCACGCCGACCACTTCGAGCGCTCGCTCTCGACCTTCTCCGGCGGCGAGCTGACCCGCGCCTCGCTGGCCCGGGCGCTGGCGACCAAGCCCGACCTGCTGCTGCTCGACGAGCCCACCAACCACCTCGACATCCCCTCGCTGGAGTGGCTCGAGGGCTACCTGGTCGACCTCGACGCCGCCGTCGTCCTCGTCGCCCACGACCGCTGGTTCCTCGAGGCGGTCGGCACCTCGGTGCTGGAGCTGGAGGCGCAGCGCGCCCGCTTCTTCGCCGGCCCCTGGCACGCCTGGCGCCAGGAGCAGGCGGCGCGCCAGATCGCCCTCGGCAAAGCGATCGACCGCCAGCAGGCGGAGATCGAGCGGATGGAGAAGTTCGTCGAGCGCTTCCGCTACAAGGCGACGAAGGCCAAACAGGCGCAGTCGCGGATCAAACAGATCGACAAGAAAAAGCGCGACGGCCCCCAGGCCGAACGCAAGGACAGCCGCAAGCTGCGCTTCTCCTTCGCCACTCCCGAGCGTCCGGGACGGGTGGTGCTGAAGATGGTCGACGCCAAGATCGAGGTGCCGGGCCGCACCCTGCTCGCCGACGCCAGCCTCGAGGTCGAGCGCGGCGAGCACGTCGTCCTGGTCGGCGCCAACGGCAGCGGCAAGACGACGCTGATCGACACCCTGACCGGCTCCCGCGCGCCCGCCTCGGGGATCGTCCGCACCGGTCACAACGTCCATCTCGGCTACCTCTCCCAGCACGCCGATACCGCCTCCGGCCAGGGCACCGTGATCGACGCGGTCCAGCGCGAGACGAGCCTCACCGGGCAGAAGGCTCGGCGGCTGCTCGGCGGCTTCCTCTTCTCCGGCGGCGACGCCGAAAAGCAGCTCTCCGACATCTCCGGCGGCGAGCAGCGGCGGCTCTCGCTGGCGATCCTGGTCGCCTCCGGCGCCAACGTCCTGATCCTCGACGAGCCCACCAACCACCTCGACATCGAGAGCCGCGAGGCGCTCGAGGACGCGCTGATCGAGTTCGAGGGCGCGATCGTCCTCGTCTCCCATGACCGGGCCCTGCTCGAGGCGGTCGGCAGCCGCACCCTGGTCTGCGAGGACGGGAGGCTGCAGAGTCACCCCAGCGGCTGGGCGGAGTACCAGCTGCGCCGCGACGAGCAGACGTCGGCGGCGCTCGCCGCGGCGAAGCCGAACGGCTCCAACGGCGGCGGCAAGAAGTACAGCTCCGACAAGCCGGCCCAGAAGGCCGCCCGCAAAGCGGCAAAGCTGGAGCAGAAGATCGAGCGTGCCGAAGCGAAGCTGAAGCTGATCGAGGAGGAGATCGCCGACCCCGTCGCCTGGGCCAACCCGAGTCGCGCCGCGCAGGCGGAAGAACGCCACGCCGCGGCCAAGCGGGCGGTCGAGGACCTGCTGGCGGAGTGGGAGCAGGCGCAGACGGCAGCCGCCGGCGCGGTCTAGCTCAGAAGACGATCGTGCGGTCGCCGTCGACCAGGACCCGGTCGTCGAGATGGGCGATCACCGCCCGGGCGAGGACCAGGCGCTCGATGTCGCGCCCGATCCGCACCAGGTCAGCGACCTCGTCGTCATGGCCGACCCGGGTCACGTCCTGGTCGATGATCGGCCCGGCATCGAGGTCGGCGGTGACGTAGTGGGCGGTGGCGCCGATCAGCTTGACCCCGCGCTCGCGCGCCCGCCGGTAGGGGTCGGCGCCGACGAAGGCGGGCAGGAAGCTGTGGTGGATGTCGATCGCCGGGGCGCCGAGCTCGGACAGTAGGTCGACGCCGGCCAGCAGCTCCAGGACCCGCCGCTCGGACTCCTCGCGCGAATCGGGGTCGACCGCGACGTGGTGAAACGGGACGCCGACAGCGGCGACCTGATCGCCATGGTCGGGGTGGTTGGAGACGACTGCGACCAGCTCGCCGCCGAGCTCGCGGTTGCGCCAGCGCCAGAGCAGATCGGAGAGGCAGTGGTCCTCGCGGGAGACCATCACCGCAACCCGCTTGCTGCGGCTGGTCTCGGCGAAGCCGTGCTCCATCTCGAACGGCGTCGCGATCTCCGCGGCGAAGCGCTCCTCGAGCGCCTCCCGCTCCGCGGCCGGCGGCGAGTCGAAGACCATCCGCATGAAGAAGCGCCCGGTCTCGGTCGAGTGTTGGTCGACGTCGACGATGTTGAGCCCGGCCTCGGCGAGGAAGCCGGACACCGTGGCGATCAGTCCCGGACGGTCCGGGCAGGCGAGCAGCAGGCGGGAGGTCGGGCTCTCGGGCATCGACGGCAGCAATGATGCCGCTTTTTGCGGAAAAGCCCTGTGTGATCGGGCGCACACACTGATCTTGCGATCACCTGCAACGGTTCACCGCTTGCTCATAAAACGCAAACATATTGTCTTGATCGTCGCCACCGCACTCGTCTTCCCTGCTGCCGCCATCGCCGCGACTGGGGCGCAAGGCTCCAGTGCGGTCGTCGCCGTCCAGGACGCCAAGGTCGCAAAGCTGGCCACGGCGGAGGCTCCGCCGGCCCGCTACCAGCGCCTCGCCCACAGGCTCGCGATCCGGATCGACGAGGCGGAAGCGAAGGCGGCGCAGCGCAAGCGCCGCGAAGCGTTCGCCGACCTGCCGGGCGGCGTCTCGATCGCGACGCTCGAATCGATCGCCTCCTGCGAGTCCGGGGGCGACCCGACCGCGGTCTCCTCTGAAGGGACCTACCGCGGCAAATACCAGTTCGACCACGGCACCTGGGAAACGGTCGGCGGCCACGGCGACCCCGCCGCCGCTCCCGAGTACGAACAGGACTACCGCGCGGCACTGCTCTACTCACGCTCGGGCTCGAGTCCCTGGCCCGTCTGCGGCTGACCCGGCTCGCGGGGGAGGGGCACCCGACCCCTTCCCTACGATGGCGGCGATGACGCCCGAGGAGCAGATTCCCGCCCCCGGCCCCGAGGGGCCGGCTCGCAAGCCGCCGAAAGAGGCGATCGCCGAGGCCAAGGTGCGGGCGCCGACCCGCGGCAACCGCAAGCTCGAGGGCTTCCTCGAGGCGGTCAACGAGGACGAGCAGGTGCGCGCCTGGTGGTACATGGCCCAGGTCCACGCCGAGCGGCTGGGGATGTCGGACCACTCCTGGGTCCACATGCAGATCGTCCTCAACATCGCCCTGCGTCTGCTGCGGCTGCTGACCAAGGCCGGGGTCGAGCCGGCGATGGTCGCCGACCATGGGATGAAGGATCGCGACGCCGAAGTCGTCGTCGCCGGCGGCGCCCTGCTGCACGACGTCGGCATGTCGATCCACCGCGCCGACCATGAGGAGTACTCGCTGTTCCTCGCCGGCGGCGCCCTCGACCGGCTGCTCGCCAGCTCCTACAAGCAGCCCGAGCGCACGGTCGTCGCCGCCGAGATCCTGCATGCGATCATCGGCCACCGCCGCCGCGGCGAGCCCTACACGCTCGAGGCCGGCGTGGTGCGGGTCGCCGACGCGCTCGACATGGCGCAGGGTCGGACCCGGATCCCGATCGAGGCCGGCCACGAGGGAATCCACTCGATCTCCGCGGCGGCGATCGACGAGGTCCGGATCGAGGCCGGCGAGGAGCGGCCGGTGCGGATCGAGATCCAGCTCAACAACTCGGCCGGGATCTTCCAGGTCGACGACCTGCTGGCGACCAAGATCCGCGACACCCCGCTAGAGGGCAAGGTCGAAGTGGTGGCGAAAGTCGAGGGCGAAACCGAGAAACGACTGCTGACTGGCTTTAGGCTCTCCTGAGGTACGGCTTGGAGCTGGCTGTCTTAGTTCTGGGCCAGGACGCAGGAGCGAGCGTGCTCCGCACGTGAGCGACGAGGACGCCGCCCAGGGCTAAGACAGACGCTCCAAGTCGTACCTGCGGCGCTCCTTGCGTTTCTCCAGCTTGCCCTGGATCAGTGACATCACGACCACCAGGACGACGAAGAAGGCGATCACGCCGAAGCAGAAGAAGGTGACCGTCTTGTCGGTGGTCGGACCGGCCAGGCCGACGCCGTTGTCGGCCAGCGCCGCCGGGGCGGCGGCCAGCATCAGGGCGAGGATCGAAATCAGGGCTGAGGCGGTCCGCTTCACGGCCGGGAATCTACCGCACCCGGGGGCGCCGGAGCCTGGTGTCGCCGGCCATCCCTAGGTTCTGGCCTCGATGTCGAACCTCGACGCTCTCCTACTCGGTCTCGTCCAGGGGCTTACCGAGTTCCTGCCGATCTCCTCGTCCGGCGACGTTTTAACCCTCTTTTGTCGGAATTTCGACCCCTTCGGGCTGTGAAAATCCTGTGAACGCAGGCAATTCGGCCATCGGGTGCGCATACAATCGTCAGGCCTTGCCGGTCCAAGCGTCACCCACCCGAACCGGCGCCACCGAAATTTGAATCCCCACCAGACCATTCGCCTCGCGGTGATCGACACCGACAGTGGCTTCCTCACGGTCCTCTCCAAGCGGACCGAGGCGGCGGGCTGGCAGCTGCGCCAAGCGGCCGGCGCCGTCCCGCCCGAGGACCTGGTGGCGATGAAGCTGAACGCGGTCCTGCTCGACCCGGCGGTGCTCGGCGACGAAGGCTGGGAATACCTCGAGCGCGTCTGCGACACCCTGCCCGAGCTCGGCGTGATCGTCTGCACCGGCCGCTCCACCGTCGCCCAGCGCGTGCGCGGGCTGCGCTTCGGGGTCGACGACTGGATCACCAAGCCCTGCCATCCCGAGGAGGCGATGGCGAGGGTCGAAGCGGTCTCGCGCCGGCGCCGCCGCAGCCGCCAGGAGACCGAAGTCGGTCCGCTGGTCGCCGCCGAGCTGGAGATCCGGCCGGACCAGTTCCAGGCCTTCGTCGCCGGCGACAGCCTCGACCTCACCCGGCGCGAGTTCGAGCTGCTGCACCTACTTGCCGGCGCCAAGGGCCAGGTCCTCGAGCGCGAGACGATCTACCAGCGGGTCTGGGGCTACGCGATGGCCCACGGCGATCGCTCGGTCGACGTCTTCATCCGCAAGCTGCGCCAGAAGCTCGAGAAGCGCTCGCCCGAGTGGGGCTACATCCACACCCATTTCGGCGTCGGCTACCGCTTCGATCCCGAGCCCAGCGAGAGCCTGCTCGAGCGGCCACTCGGGGTTCCCGACGCGGCGCCGCTGTCCGAGCCTTCTTCACAGGTCGTTCACAGCTCCTTCACGGCGGGATAACCGCCCCGCCGCTTCGCGCCGCCATGCTCAGCGACGATGGCGATCGGAACCGGGGAGTCTTCGCAACAGGCAGTCGGGCGCCTGGAGATCAGGCCGGAGGAGCACGCGGCGCTGGTCGACGGTCGTCCGCTGAGCCTGACCATGCGCGAGCTGGCGCTGCTGGTCACCCTCGCCGAGCACCCGCAGCGGATCATGACCCGCGAGGAACTGTTCGCCGCCGTCTGGGGCAGCCGGCCGCGCCGTGACGACCGCTCGGTCGACGTCTACGTCAGCCGCCTGCGAGCGAAGCTCGGCGAGGCGCTGCCCGGCACTCAGCTGATCCACACCCACAACGGCATCGGCTACCGCTTCTCGCCGGACGGCTGAGGCAAGGGTCCTCGTCCCGGCGGCCTTTTACATCCTTTTTACATCCTCGATACGCGCAGATAACAAGCTGCCCTGGGTCCGCTGCAAGTGTGGCCGCATTCGATACGTCACCAACTCAAGGGAGATTCTGTGTCCAAGAGATTCCTCAGTGCCCTGGTAGCGGCTCTGGCTCTCGCCGTTGCGCTCGCGGCCTGCGGCAGCTCGTCCAGCAGCTCGAGCTCCGAAGCGAGCGGCGGCGGCAGTGAAGCCACCTCGCCCCTGGTCGGCGCCGGCAGCACGCTGGTCGCGCCGCTGATGTCAAAATGGCAGTCCGACTTCAGCTCCAAGGCCGAAATCACGGTCACCTACGGAGCGATCGGCAGCGGCGGCGGGATCGAGCAGATCACCTCGCGGACGGTCGACTTCGGCGCCTCCGACGCGCCGCTGACCGAAGAACAGTTCGAAGAAGCGAACTCGCAGGGTGAAGTCGAGGAGATTCCCTGGGCCCTGAGCGGCACCGTGCCCGCCTACAACGTCAAGGGCGCGCCGGCCAACCTCAAACTCAGCGGCGAAGTCCTGGCCGGCATCTACCTCGGCGAAATCACCAGCTGGGACGACCCGGCGATCGCCAAACTGAATCCGGGCGCGCAGCTGCCGAGCACCAAGATCACCCCGGTCTACCGCAGTGACGGCAGCGGCGACACCTACGCGTTCACCAACTATCTCTCGTCGGTCAGCCCCGAATTCGAATCGACGGTGGGCACCTCGACCCAGGTCAAGTTCCCGACCGGCGTCGGCGCCGAAAAGAACGATGGCGTTGCCGCGGCGATCGGCCAGACCGACGGCGCGATCGGCTACGTCGGCCTCGCCTACGCGGCCTCGAGCGAACTCTCGGTGCCACTGATCGAAAACTCGGCCGGGGAGTTCCCCGAACCGGGCGTGAAAAGCGTCGAAGCCGCCGCGGCCGCGGTGACCAAGATCGGCCCGAACAACGAAATCTCGCTGGCCGAACTTCCCGCCAGCGCCAAGGGCGCGTACCCGATCTCGACCTACACCTACGTGATCGTGCCGCTCGAAACCGAAAAAGCGACCGAGATGAAGAAGTTCATCCAGTATGCGATCACCGAAGGCCAGTCCTACGGACCGGACCTCGACTTCGCGCCGCTGCCCAAACAGGTCGTCGCCGCCGCCGAAAAGGCGATCGCGAAGATCGGCGGCTAGATGGAGGCCGGGACCCTCAGCAACCCAGCTCTGCGGGCCCGGCGCAACCTCACCGATCGCATCGGCGACCCGCTGCTGCGAGGCCTCTCCGGCCTCGCAGCAGCGCTGGCCGTCGTCGTCATCGTCGGCATCATCTACGAGGTCATCCACCTCGCCTGGCCCGCGATCCAGGAATTCGGCCTCGGCTTCGTCACCACCAACGACTGGAACCCGGTCGCCAAACGCTTTGGCGCTGCTCCCTTCCTATACGGCACCGTCGTCACCTCGTTCATCGCCCTGCTCTTCGCCGCGCCGCTCTCGATCGCGATCTCGCTCTACCTGACCGAGCTGGCCCCGCGCCGGATCATGCGACCGGTCGCAACCCTGGTCGACATGCTGGCGGCGATCCCGACCGTGATCCTCGGCCTCTGGGGGATCCTCGTCCTCGGGCCATTCATGCGTGACACGATCGAGCCGGCCCTGCACAGCGTGCTCGGCTTCCTGCCGATCTTCGACGGCGACCCCTCCGCCTTCGGCTACCTGACCGCGGCGCTGATCCTCACGATCATGGTCACGCCGATCATCACCAGCGTCACCCGCGAGGTCTTCGAGACCGTCCCGGGCGATCTCAAGGAGGCCTCCTACGCGCTGGGGGCGACGCGCTGGGAGATGGTCCGCCAGGTGGTCCTGCCCTACTCGCGGCCCGGCATCGTCGGCGCCACGATCCTCGGCCTCGGCCGCGCGATCGGTGAGGCGATCGCCGTCGCCCAGGTGATCGGCGGCGCCAACCTGATCAACGCCTCGCTCTTCCACACCGGCGGCACGCTCGCCGCCCAGATCGCTTCCCAGTTCCAGAACAGCGCCGGGCTGCAGAAGGCCTCGCTCGCCTACCTGGGGCTGATCCTGCTGGTCTTCGCCGTAGTCGTCAACGTCGTCGCCCGGGTCATCGTCCAGCGCGGCCAGATCGGGGACGCCGACGCCGAGGATCTCGACATCGCCGCGCCCGCGACCCGGGCACAGCCGGTCTGATGAGCGCCGATCAACACGCGCTCCTGCTCGACCGCGGCAACCTCAAGCGGCGCAACCGCTTCAACAAAGCCGTCGAGGTCGTCTCGACCGTTGCCGCCGTGCTCGCGGTCGCGGTCCTCGTGATCGTCGTCGGCTCGGTCTTCCTCAAGGGCGTCGGCGCCCTCAGCTTGCACTTCCTGACCACCCCGACGGCGCTCTTCGGCGAATCGGGCGGCGGCATCTCGAACGCGATCGTCGGCAGCGCGATCATCGTCGCGATCGCCTCCGTGATCGCGATCCCGATCGGGATCCTGATCGCGATCTACACCACCGAATTCGCTCCGCCGAGCATCGCCCACCCGGTCCGCTTCGTCCTCGACATCCTCAACGGGGTGCCGACGATCATCACCGGGATCTTCGTCTTCGGGCTGCTGGTCGAGGGCAACCATCAGAGCGGGTTCGCCGCCTCGGTGGCGCTGGCGATCGTGATGCTGCCGATCGTCGCCCGGACCGCGCAGGAGGTGCTGACGCTGGTTCCCAGCACCCTGAAGGAGGCTGCCAACGCACTTGGCATCGCCCCCTGGCGGAGCACCGTCCGGATCACGATCCCGACCGCCGCCGGAGGACTGATCACCGGATCCCTGCTGGCGGTCGCCCGCGTCGCCGGCGAGACCGCGCCGATCATCCTGCTCTCCTCGATCGTCAGCCAGGGCGTGCTCACCGATCCCGGCGAACCGCTGGCCTCGATCCCCTATTTCATCTTCCAGTCGTCCGAGTCCCCCAGCGCCACGGCTCACACCGAAGCCTGGGCGGCGGCGCTGGTCCTGATCGCCTTCGTGCTCGTGCTCAACGTCGTCGCCCGAGCCTTCTACGCCCGGTCCCGCAAGCGCATGGGGGCATAGACCATTCCGTTCCGCCCACCCGAGGAGTCCTTACGATGGACGTCAGCCGTGATTCGACCGAGAGCGCACCGATGAGCGAGGCAAGGCCAGACCCCCAGACTGACCCCCAGACCCAGTCCGGGTTCACCGCCCCGACGGTTGCCGCCTCTGGCTCCGCCCAGGGGAGCACGACGCGCGATCGCGGCGTCGGCACGGTCGAGCTCAAGCAGCTCAACGCCTACTACGGCTCGACCCACGCCGTACGCGGCGTCGACCTCGCCTTCGAGTCCGACAAGGTGACGGCGATCATCGGCCCCTCAGGCTGCGGCAAGTCGACGCTGGTGCGCTGCATCAACCGTATGCACGAGGAGATCGACGGCGCCCGCGCCGACGGCCAGGTGGTGCTCGATGGCCTCGACCTCTATGACTCGCGGATCGACATCGTCGCCGTCCGCCGCGCGGTCGGGATGGTCTTCCAGAAACCGAACCCGTTCCCGACGATGTCGGTCTTCGACAACGTCGTTTCCGGGCTGCGGCTGACCGGGGCCTCGCGCGGCGATATCGACGACCGGGGTCGCGAAGCGCTGGTCGGGGCGGGCCTCTGGGAGGAGGTCAAGGACCGGCTCAAGGCGCCTGGCGTCGGCCTCTCGGGCGGCCAGCAGCAGCGGCTCTGCATCGCCCGGGCGCTGGCGGTCGAGCCCGAGGTGCTGCTGATGGACGAGCCCTGCTCGGCACTCGACCCGGTGGCGACGCTGAAGATCGAGGAGCTGATCGGCGAACTGAAGCAGCGGGTGACGATCGTGATCGTCACCCACAACATGCAGCAGGCGGCGCGGGTCGCCGATACGACGGTCTTCATGCTCGACGGCGAGCTGATCGAGGTCGGTCCCACCGACAAGCTCTTCACCACGCCCGACGACAGTCGCACCGAGCAGTACGTGACGGGCAAGTTCGGCTGATGGCGACCGGAACCCGCACCCAGTACCAGGAGGAGCTGGAGCGACTCGAGGCCAGCGCCCTCGACGGCCTCAACCTGGTCAGCGCTGCGCTGCAGCGCACGCTGGAGGCGGTCGAGCATCAGGACGTCGAGCTTGCCCAGATCGTCGTCGCCGACGACGACCGCATCGACGGCCGCTACCTGGAGGTCCACCAGAGCCTGATCACGCTGCTGGCGACGCAGTCGCCGGTGGCGACCGACCTGCGGCTGATCTCGGCCCTGCTGCACGTGCTGAAGAACGTCGAGCGAATGGGCGACCAGTGCGTGAACATCTGCAAGGTGATCCCGTTGACCGGCAACGAGCCGCCGGCCGACCTGGAGATGGTGGCGCTGATCATGGGGATGGGCAAACAGACGCGGACCCTGATCGGCCAGGCCAAGCGCGCCTTCGCCGAACGCGACGTCGAGATGGCGCGGGACCTGGTCCGCCAGGACGACTTCGTCGATGACCTCAACCGCGACTGCTTCCGGCTGGCGATCGAGATCGGCGATGACGCCGACAAGCGCGAGTGGGCGATGACGATGCTGCTGGCGGCACGGGCGATCGAGCGCATCGCCGACAACGCCGTCGACATCGGCGAGCAGGTGGCGTTCGTCGTCACCGGCCTCTTCCGGGAGTTCGAGGACGCATCGCATCCCACCACCTAGCTGCCTTCGTGTGAGATCCGGGCGGTCTGGGAACATGAACAGGACGCCCTGATGCTCTGCGCAGCAATCGATATCGGCTCCAACACCACCCGCGTGCTCGTCGCCGAGCCCATCGACGGGCAGTTGAAGAAGGTGATGGAGCAGCGTGCCTACACGCGGATCAACAGCGCCCTGGGCAGGAAGGGCGAGGTGCTCCCGGCCAAGATCGAGGAGGTCTCCGAGCTGGTCGCGACCCAGGTGCGGCTGGCCCGTGAGCTCGGCGCCGAACGGATCCGTGCCGTCGCCACCGCGGCGATCCGCGACGCAAGCAACGGCGAGGAGGTCGCCCGCGAGATCTCCGAGGCCTCCGGCGTCACGGTCGAGATC
The DNA here is from genome assembly GCA_013821475.1 of Solirubrobacterales bacterium. GTDB lineage: Bacteria > Actinomycetota > Thermoleophilia > Solirubrobacterales > 70-9 > VAYN01. Next base: position 742 of record JACDGU010000030.1, on the reverse strand, counting down.
CTCAGCGACGAGGAGGAGGGCCGGCTCGCCTTCATCGGCGCGACCAAAGGCCTGGGCCACCCGGCCGAGGGCAAGATCGGCGTCGTCGACGTCGGCGGCGGCTCGACCGAGGTGATCATCGGCACCGTCACCGGCGGGGTCGACAGGGTTCGCTCCTGGCGCGTCGGTTCGGGCGTCCTCGCCGACGAGCTGATCGCCTCCGACCCGCCTTCGGCGGCGGAGATCCGCAAGGTCCGCGACCGCATCGAGGACATCTTCGAGGGCGTCGAGTTCGAGCACCCCGCGCAGGCCGTCGCCGTCGGCGGCAGCGCCACCTCGCTGCGGCGCCTGGTCGGCGCCGTGCTCGAGTACGAGACGCTGGAGCGGGGGATACGCGTCCTCTGCGGCGACCCCGCCACCGACGTCGCCCGCCGCTTCGAGCTCGACCCCCAGCGGGTCCGCATCCTCACCACCGGCGTCCTCCTCCTGGAGAAGATCTCCGAGCTGCTCGGCCAGCCTCTGCAGATCGGCAAGGGTGGCCTGCGCGAGGGGGTAATCCTCGACCTGCTCAATGGCGAGGCGAACGGCAGCACTCCAGAGCGGCTCGCTGCGTAGGCGTCGGGGAGCTTTCGGGTAGGGGTTCCGCTTAACTTTTTTGAGGGTCGCCGCAGTGCTGTCGCCCGGAGCTCGCCAGCAAAAAAGTACAAGACGCTTCACCCCTACCCGAAAGCTCCCCGACGCCCAAGGGCGGCGCCAGGTGGGG
>JACDGU010000029.1 GCA_013821475.1 Solirubrobacterales bacterium | reverse complement strand
CCGCGATCGCGCTGGTGGTCAGCGAGGACGCGCGCAAGACCGTGCTCGACGCCCTCTTCGGAGCCGAAGAGGAGTTCGAGTACACCAGCACCTCAAGCATCAACGGGTCTTAGTAAGGAGGCGGTGACCAAAGAGCGCCAGCTCAGCGGCGACAAGGCGCAGCGGATCGTCGACGCGATGCGCGACAGCGTCGCCCAGCGCGGCGCCGCCGGCTCGACCTTCGAGCACGTCGCCCGCGAGGCCGGGGTCAGCCGCGGCCTCCTCCACTACTACTTCGGGACCAAGGAGCGGCTGCTGGTCGAGGTCGTGCGGCGCGACGCCGAGTTGCGGATCGCCCGCCTCGACGAGATGCTCGATCGGGCCAAAACCGTCGATGACGTCCTCAACGGGCTCGTCTCCAGCCTCACCGACATGATCGAGAACGAGCCCGGCTTCTTCCTCCTGCTCTACGAGCTGTTCAGCGCCGGCCGCCGCAATCCCGACATCCAGCACGAGGTCGGCCAGCTGTTCCAGCGCACCCGCTCCCACGTCGGCGAGGTGCTGCGGGCGAAGGAGAAGGAGGGCGTGCTGAGCCTGCGCTTCGATGCCGAGGCGGTCGTCTCCTACCTGTTCGCGGTCGGCGATGGCTTCGCCCTGCAGACGCTCTCCGACCCGGGGCGCGACAACAGTGACGCCCTCGAGGCCGGGGCCGCCTCGGCCCGTTACCTGCTCGTCTCCGAGTAGCGCCCCCGCGGCGCGCTACTCGGAGCCTGCGCTGCGTGACGCGGCTCACCGAGTGATGGCACTCACACACTGAGCGGCCCGCGATCGGCGAGGCTGGCTAACCAGCCAATGCGCGACCTGATGAACCGACTTGCCGGAGTTATCGGCCGCCGCAGGCGTTTGGTGGTCGGCATCTGGGTACTGATCGTCGTCTGCGCGCTGCCCTTCGCCGCGCGGCAGACCGAACACCTCAGCGGCGGCGGCTTCGACGTTCCCGGCAGCCAGTCCAAGCAGGTCAGCGACGCGCTCCAGCGCGACTTCGGCTCCCAGGCTGACGGGATCTCGCTGATCCTCAAAGCGCAAGCGGGCGCGAGCCCGGCGGACCGGGCCGCGGCGGTCGACCGGGTGCGGCGCGAGGTGGCGACGATCGATGAGGTGACCCTGCCGCCGGCGACGGCGCTGCGGGCGCGACGGGAACTGCAGCGCACCGGCACCGCGGTGCTGCCGCTGCGCAGCGACCAGTCCTCCGACGAGCTGATCGACTCGGCGGCGACGCTGCGCGAAGACCTCGAGCCGGGCACCGCGGTCGCCGGCGTCACGCCGTACCTGATCGGCCAGCCGACGATCTGGGCCGGGCTGCAGGAAATCTCCAAGCACGACCTCTCACAGGCTGAGGCCGGCGGCTTCCCGATCGTGGCGCTGATCCTGCTCGTCGTCTTCGGCTCGCTGGCGGCGGCGGCGCTGCCGCTGGCGCTCGGTTTTGTCAGCGTGCTGGTCACCGGGGCGCTGATCTACTTCATCTCGCTGCAGATGACGACCTCGGTCTTCGTCACCAACATGGCCTCGATGATCGGGATCGGGGTTGCGATCGACTACTCGCTGTTTATCCTCGCCCGCTACCGCGAGGAGCGCGAACTCGGCCTCGGCAAGCGCCAAGCGCGGGCCAAGTCGCTCTCGACCTCCGGCCTCGCGGTCAGCTTCTCCGGCCTCGCGGTGATCGTCTCGCTGGCCGGGCTGTGGATGGTCGACAACCAGGCGCTGCGCTCGATGGCCCTGGGGGCGATGGTCGTCGTCGGGGTCTCGATCCTGACCGCGACGACGCTGCTGCCGGCGCTGATCGCGATGCTCGGCGACCGCGTCCTTCCCGGCGGCATCGTCGGCCGGGTCGAGCGCTTCCTCAAGCGCCGGGTCCTGCGCCGCTCCGAGGCAGAGGTGGCCGCGGTGAGCACTCCCGGCCCGAGCCGCTTCTGGGCGCGCTGGACGGCGACGGTGATGTCGCATCCGTGGACCGCGGTGATCGGGGTCTCGGCCGTCCTGCTGGTGCTCGCCAGCCCGCTGCTCTCGCTGCAGACCGGGACCGAAACGCTCGGCCAGTTCCCCAAGGGCGGCGATGTGCGGGTCGGCAACGAACTCGCCGCCGTTCAGCTCGGCGGCGGCTCGGATCCGGTTCAGATCGTCGCCGCATTCGACGGCGCGCCGACGGGGGCCGACCGCGCGGCGGTTGCCGGCTTCGCCGATCAGCTCGCCGGGACCGCCGGGATCAGCTCGGTCGAACCGCCCGCCTACGCCGGCGACAGCGTCCTGATCCAGGCCACGCCGAGCACCGCCAGCGAGTCCGACGCCTCGGTGGCGCTGGTCGAGCGGCTGCGCGAAAGCGTCGTCCCCGCGACCGCGCTGAGCCGACTCGCGAGCGTCGACGTCGGCGGCGAGACCGCCCGCAGCCACGACGTCCGTGAACAGATCAGCGGCTCGATGTGGAAGATCGTCCTCTTCGTCCTCGCCCTCAGCTTCTTGGTCCTGATGGTGATGCTGCGCTCGCTGATCCTGCCGCTGAAGGCGGTGCTGATGAACCTGCTCTCGATCGGCGCCGCCTTCGGCGTCCTCGTCGCGATCTTCCAGTGGGGCTGGCTGGACGGCTTCCTCGGCTTTGAAGGCCAGGGCGCGCTCGACACGATCAACGTGCCGCTGATCTTCGCGATCGTCTTCGGCCTCTCGATGGACTACGAGGTCTTCCTCATGTCGCGGATCCGCGAGCGCTACATGCGCCACGGCGACAACGAGCGCGCGGTTGCCGAGGGCCTCTCCTCGAGCGCCCGGACGATCTCCTCGGCGGCGCTGATCATGACCGCGGTCTTCAGCGTCTTCGTCCTCACCGGGGTGCCCTCGATCAAAGAGATCGGCCTCGGCTGCGCCATCGCGATCGCCCTCGACGCCACCCTCGTCCGCCTGATCCTGGTCCCGGCGGCGATGAAGCTGATGGGCGACTGGAATTGGTGGATGCCCTCCTGGCTCGACAGGGCTCTGCCGGATCTCAGCTTCGAGCACCCGCGCGAGCCGGATCCCGCCGAGGCTTAGTCGGAACGCATGCCGTAGGACGGGTCTGGTCACCCTCCGGGCGAATTGAGTCGCGCGAGCTGAAGCTCGCGGCTCCAAGAGATGGAGCCCGCCGATGGCGGGCAGATGACAGATTGCATATCGCCGCTTCGCGGAACATTCGCCCGGAGGGTGACCAGACCCGTAATACACACGAGGTTCCGAGACGGTTCAGGGGTCCGGTGCTCTGCGGGAGGTTCCGTGGGTTCGGGCCGCCGCCTCGGAGGTCTCGGGTAGCGCCGAGATGGCCAGGGCCGCGATGACAACATAGGATCGTGGCCGTGGCAGAGGGAACCTCGATGGCAGCGGACGAGATCGCATTCGCGGGCGCAGCGCGCCAGGCGGAGATGGTGCGCGGCGGCGAGGTCTCCCCGACCGAGCTGGTCGGCCTGCACCTGGAGCGGATCGAGCGCCTCGACCCGCAGCTGAACTCCTTCCGCGTCGTCTTCGCCGAGAAGGCGATGCTCGAAGCCGAACAGGCCGAGGCGCGCATCAAAGGCGGCGACGAGCGGCCGCTGCTCGGGGTGCCGATCGCGATCAAGGACGAAGTCGATGTCGTCGGCGAGATCAACACCCACGGCACCGATGCCTTCACCGAGCCGGCCCGCGCCGACTCGGAGGTGGTGCGCCGGCTGCGCGAGGCCGGGGCGATCATCGTCGGGCTGACGCTGCTGCCGGAGCTGGCGATCTGCGGCTTCACCGAGTCCGCCACCTACGGCGTCACCCGCAACCCCTGGAACCCACAGCGGACCCCCGCCGGCTCCAGCGGCGGCAGCGCTGCGGCGGTCGCCGCCGGGCTGGTGCCCATCGCCTCGGCCGGCGACGGCGCCGGCTCGATCCGCCTACCCGCCTCTTCCTGCGGCCTGTTCGGGATCAAGCCGCAGCGCGGCCGGGTCTCGAACGCGCCCGCGCTCGAGCATTGGAACGGGCTCGCCGTGCAGGGCTGCGTCAGCCGCAGCGTGCTCGACTCGGCACTGTGGCTCGATGTGATCTCCGGCGGTTCGAAGGAACAGGGTGCGCCGCCGCCGCCCGAGCGCCCCTTCGTCGAGTCGGCGAAGACCGCGCCCGGCAAGCTGCGCGTCGCCACCTCGACCCTGGCGCCGCGCGCAGTGGCGCCGCCGATCGTCGGCGACGCCGTCAAGGGCGCCGTCGCCGACGCCGCCGCGCTGCTGTCCTCGCTGGGGCACGACGTCAGCCGGCACGATCCCGACTGGGGGAGGGTCGGCGACAACATCACCGCGCGCTTCCTTCGCGGCGTCGCCGAGACGGTGGCCGAAGTGCCACAACCCGAGCGGCTCGAACGGCGGACCCGCGGCTTCGGCAGGCTCGGCGGCCTGCTCCCCGACGCGATCTTCGAACGGGCGCAGAAGGGCCGCGAGGAGGACGCGCGCCGGATCAACGCGATCTTCGACGACCACGACGTCCTGGTGACGCCGGTGATGGGCGGCACGGCGCTGCCGGTCCGTCGCTGGGAGGGCCGCGGCGCCCTCTACACGGTGCTGGGAATGAGCCGCTTCTATCCCTTCTGCGTCCCCTGGAACCATCTCGGCAACCCGGCGATGTCGATCCCCCTCGGCTTCGCCGAGGACGGCATGCCGCTCGCGGTCCAGATCATCGGCCGCCCCGAGTCGGAGCCGCTGCTGTTCTCGCTCGCCGCCCAGATCGAGTCGACCCGCCCCTGGGCCGACAACCGCCCCCCGATCTCCTGATCGAGGCCGAGGTTCGCAAGGGACGGGAGTCGGTGGGCCCACCGACTCCCGTCCCTCACATGCCCCTCTCGAGGCTGGCAACTACTGCGCTGAGCCGGGCCTGGTCCAAGCTTCCTCAGCGGGGCGGACGTCGGTCCCAGCCCGAAGCTTCTCGGGAGGTGGGTCCCGCCGCGCTACGCCCCTACCCGAACACCTTCCGCATCCTGGCCAACTCCCGAATGCTCCCCTTCGGCCGGATCCGCCGCTGCAGGACCATCTTCAGCTGGTTGGCGTCCGGTTTGCCCGAAGCCACCCAGTCGGCCCAGGTCGATTCGATCACCAGGTTGGGGTTGGCGACCTCGCCGGGCTCGGCCCGGGTCGAACCGTTGTCGATGGTCAGGTGCCAGGGGTCGGCGTCGCTGAATCGCCACTGGTAGACCAGCGGCGAGCCGTTGGCGGCCTTCGGGTTGGCGACGCGGCTGATCACGTCGAAGTAGAGGCCCATCAGCTCCGGCGAGGAGTCCGGCGGCGGGCCGTCGGGCGGGCCGAGGATGCCGGCCATCATCAGCTTCACCTGGTGCTCGGCGACGACGTCCTCGGACATCTCCGGGTCGAAGGGGAAGACGCCGGGCGGCATCTCCTCGGTCGGGAAGCCGATCGTCCGCCAGCGCTGGCGAATCAGTTTGAGGCCGAAGGCGAAGATGTCCTCGAGCGAAAAGCCGTAACACTCGGTGTAGGCGCGGTCGAGGTTGGGCGGCGAGAAGACCGCGGGGCCGTAGGGCAGGGTTTCGCGCAGTAGCTCGCCCACCGCCGCCCGGTTCTCCTCCCAGCCGGGCTTACCCTCGCCGAGCAGTTCGGAGAGGACCTTGACGCCGAAGCCGATGTGGCGCTGCTCGTCGCGGGAGACGTTGGCCATCCCCGAGCTGAAGCCCGGCATCGTCTCCTCGGAGGAGAAGAAGTCCTCGATGAAGTGCTGGCCGGGCTGGGCGAGGCTGCCCTCGACGATCAGGTGGTAGAGGGTGATCGCCTGCGCGTACTTGGGCAGCGAGCGGTCCTTGCGCAGTTCCTCGGCCATCACGTCAAGGCGGTCGAAGATGCCGCGATAGCCCCAGTTGAGCTGGGGGAGGGTGGAGGCCAGCGTCTGCTGCAGCGAGTCGCCGCCGACGCCGATCACCTCCTTGAAGAAGCGGTGGAAGAAGATCGAGTGGCGGACCTCGTCGACCTGCTGGGTGGCGAGGAAGTAGGCCTGCTCCTCGCTCGGCGCGGCGGTGATGTAGGGGGCGAGGGTGTCGGCGACGCGGTCCTCGCCGTAGAAGAACATCGAGTAGATCCACATCGCCGAGCGGCGCTGGATCTCGCTCAGGCCGTCCCAGCCCTTGCGGTCCTCGGTGAAGTCGATGTCGTAGGCGCTCCAGTTGCCCCCCTCCCAGCGGCGGTAGAGGTCCTCGTAGGTGATGTTGTCCATCAAGCTCTGGGAAGCGACGCTCATCTCTGCTCCTTTTGGTGTTGCATGCCCCGGTCAGGGCAGCCTAGCGCGATTCCTGGCTGGCTGGCCAATCGCCGCCTGCGTCCGGACCGCGGGGCGCGGAGGGCCTACTCGACGCCGATGAAGCGGCGGAAGGAGCGCCGGGCGGCGGGCAGGCGTCGGCCGGCCTCGAGCTCGCGGATTGCTATCTCCGCCGTCATCGCCGCCACCAACTGGGCCGCGGCTGGGGCATCCGGCCAGCCCATCGCCCGGAAGCTGGGGATCGCGCTGGCGGCGAAGCGCTCGTGCCGCTTCGACATCGAGGCCGAGAGGGAGGGATCGGAGCGCGCCTCCAGCGCCAGCGCCTTGACGGCGCGGTCGGCGAGACAGAGGTCGAGGTAGGCCTCGGCGCCGCGGCAGATGCGCTCGGCGCCGGCCGGGACCCCTGCGGTGGCTGCCTCGACGGCCTCCAGCACGCGGCCGTGGAAGCGCTCGTGGAGCGCGTCGATGAACGCCTCGCGGGTGGCGAAATGGACGTAGAAGGTCCCCTTGGCGACCCCGGCCCGAGCGACCACCCGGTTGACACTTAGTCCGGTGAGACCGTGCTCCTCGGCGACCTCGATGCCGGCGTCGAGGAGGGCCTCATGAGTGCGAAGGCCAGCGCTGGTGGGGGCCTGAGACGGCATCGACCCCAGCCTAACTGACCGCTTGGTCAGCCACATGACCGACCGGTCAGTCATATGTTAGGCTGGCGCCGTGCCGACGTTGGAGACTGCCGCTGGGACGCTCGCCTACGACGAACGTGGGGAGGGTCCGCCGCTCGTCCTGCTGCCCAGCGGGGCGCACAGCCGGTACGCCGGTGGTGCACACCTTTGGTGCCCTGATGTCGCGGCCGTGGTTCCTGCGCCGCATCTACCCGACCTTTGCCAAGCGCTACATGCGTCCGCGTACCGCGGCTGACCGCCGCGCGCTCGCGACCACCCGTGAGGACCCCGGCCTCGGCACGGTCTGCGGGCTCTGGGGTAGCTTCGCCTCGCCGCGGCACGACCTCCGCCGCGAAGCCGGCTCGATCTCGGCACCGACCCTGGTCGTCTGGGGCCGGCGGGACCCAGTCATCCCGTTGCGGGTGGGCCGGAAGGTGGCCGCCTCAATTCCCGGCGCCGAGTTCATCGTCCTGGACACCGGACACGTGCCGTCTACGAGCGACCCCGAGGGCTTTGCGGCGGCACTGGCGCCGTTTGCCGAGCGCGTCTTCGCGTCCCAGGGGGCGGCGGCGCAGTGAGCGAAGCACATCGCTGGCGCTCCGATGCACTGGGCGAGGCGTCGCTGCTCGATCTGCCGCAAGGGCGGCTGGAGGTGTTCCGCCGCAGGAGGTCCGCCGATCGTCTTCGCCCACGGCTGGCTCGCCAACGCCAACCTCTGGCGTGGCGTCGTCGACCGCCTCGCGGGCGATTTCACCTGCCTCTCGCTCGACCTGCCCTTCGGTGCTCACCGGACGGCTCTCGGCGATGGGGCTGACCTCAGCGCCAAGGGTTGCGGGGCCTTGGTCGCCGATGCCCTGGACGCGCTCGAACTCGAGCGGGTGACCCTGGTTGGTAACGACTCCGGCGGCGCTTATTCCCAGATCGCCCTCAGTCACCGTCCCGAGCGGGTCGCGCGCCTGGTACTGACTTCCTGCGAGACCCCGTACGACGAGTTTCCACCGCCTCCCTTCGATGGGCTCCCGGCGGCCGCCCGTGATCCCGCCGTGCTGGGGCAGCTGCTCGGGGCACTGGAGGACTCGGAGATCCGCAAGCTGCCCGCCGCCTTCGGCCTGCTCGTCAAGCACCCGCTCGACCGGCGCGTCTCGGATGCCTACGCGCTGCCCTGTCTACGCGACCCCGAGATCCTCCGCGACACCGCCAAGGTGATGGCGGGAGCCTCGACCGAGGCGGTGCGTCAGGCCGGCGCGGTCCTGATCGAGACCTGGAAGAACCCCGTTCTGCTTGCCTGGTCGCGTGAGGACCCAGTCTTCCCGATCGCCCACGCCAGGCGCTATGCCAACACGCTGCCCGTGGCTGAGCTGGTCGAACTCGACGACAGCTACAGCTTCACGCCCGAGGATCAGCCGGCGGCGCTGGCGGCGGCGATAGCCGGCTTCGCTGGCGGCTGAGTCAGGTCGCGGGGGCGGCTGGGCGCTCGATCTCGCGCTTGAGGATCTTGCCGGTCGGGCCTTTGGGGAGCTCGTCGAGGAACCAGACCAGGCGCGGGTACTTGTAGGCGGCGATCTGCTCCTTGACGTAGGCGCTGACCTCCTCGGGGGCCAGCTCCTCGCCCTCGTGGAGGACGACCGCGGCGCCGATCTCCTCGCCCCACTGGTCGTGGGGGACGCCGAGCACCGCCGCTTCGCGGATCTTCGGGTGCTCGTAGAGGATCTCCTCGACCTCGCGCGGGTAGACGTTGTAGCCGCCGCGGATGATCATGTCCTTCTTGCGGTCGACGATGAAGAAGTAGCCCTCCTCGTCGACGCGGGCCATGTCGCCGCTGTGGAACCAGCCGCCGCGCATCGCCTCCGCGGTCGCGTCGGGGCGCTGCCAGTAGCCCTTCATGATGTTGTGGCCGCGGATCACGATCTCGCCGACCTCTCCCTGGGCCACCTCGTTGTCGTCCTCGTCGACGACCTTCATCTCGACTTCTTCCAGCGGCGTCCCGATCGAGCCCGCCTTGCGCTCCATCCCCGGATGGTTGGAGCTGGCGACCGGCGAGGTCTCGGAGAGGCCGTAGCCCTCGAGCACGATGCACTCGAACGCCCCTTCGAACCCGCGCAGCACCTCGACCGGCATCGCCGCGCCGCCGGTCAGGCACGTGCGCAGTGCCGAGGTGTCGAACTCCTCGCGGCCGGGGTGGTGCAGCAGCGCGCCGAACATCGTCGGCACCCCGTAGAAGTTGGTGACGCCGTCGCGCTGCATCGTCGCCAGGGCGTCGCCGGGGTCGAATTTCGGCAGCAAGCTCAGCGTCGCGCCGACCCGCAGCGAGGCGTTCATGCTGACCGTCTGCCCGAAGGAGTGAAAGAGCGGCAGCGAGCCGAGGACCACGTCGCCGGCCTTGACCTGGCAGGTCGTGCGCGAGGCGATGTCGGCGTTGCGCGAGAGGTTGAAGTGGGTCAGCTCGGCGCCCTTGGGCTTGCCGGTCGTGCCCGAGGTGTAGAGGATCACGGCGGTGTCCTCGGGCTCGGTCGCGGCGAGGGCGGTGGTCGGCTCATGGTCGGCGAGGCCGGCAGTGAAGTCGGTGCCGACCTCGATCAGGTCCGTCCCCGCCTCCGCGGCGCCGCTGCGGGCGTCCTCGGCGAAGCCGTGCCAGGCGAGCAGCATCTTCGCCCCCGAGTCGCCCAGGTAGAAGGCGATCTCACGCTGCTTCAGCAGCACGTTCATCGGCACCACCACGCCACCCGCGCGCAGAACCGCGTAGTAGGCGACGGGGAACTCGAGCACGTTGGGGAGCATCACCCCGACCCGGTCGCCGGGATCGAGGCCGCGCTCGAGCAGCATCGTCGCCAGGCGGGCGCTGAGCTCGTCGAGCCGCGCGTAGGTCAGTTCCTCCTCGCCCAGTCGCACGGCGGCGACCTCGGGCGTCCGCGCCGCGCTCTCGGTGACGGTCGATGCCAGGTTCAGACTCATCCACCCCTCCGTTTCCCTTGGCCGAAGCTCCCGGCGACAGTCTAAGAGGGACCGGGCGCCCTGACTCTCCCGCCTCGCGTCGGCTACGCTGCCGCGATGGAGGATCTCGGCGAGCCGACTTCTTATCTGGTCGTCGACAAGGGCGTGCCGGTGTTCTCGAGCGACGGGCACAACCTGGGCCGCGTGGTCGAGGTGCTCTCGGCGCCCAACCTCGACATGTTCGACGGGATCATCTTCGACACCACTGCCGGTCCCGGCGGCCACAAGTTCGTCGACGCCCCCGAGGTGGGGGAGCTCTACGAACGGGGCGTGGTTTTGAAGATCGACGCCGCGACCGCGGCGTCGCTGCCCAAGCCTTCGGCAAACCCCGGATCGGTGTCGGTCAACCCGGCCGACCTCGTCGGCGGGGGAAAGCGCAGTGGCCTGGGGCGCGTGTGGGATCGCCTCTCCGGCAAGGGCTAGTAACCGTCGTCGGGTGACCGACCGCGAGACGACCGCGCAGCGGGTCGCGGCGCAGGGGCTGTCGGGGCCGCCGCTGAAGAGTCCGGTCGCCGTCGCCGAGCGCCTGCTCGCGGTCCAGGCCCAGGACCCGCGCGGTGCCCGGCTGGCGATCCGCGCCCGCAGCACCGGTCTGACCGCGGCCGACGTCGACCTGGCGCTGAGCGAGGACCGCTCGCTGCTGATCACCTGGCTGGGCCGCGGCACCCTGCACCTCGTCCGCAGCGAGGACTACCCGCTGCTGCAGGCACTGACGACGCCACCGCTGCTGACCTCGAACTCGACCAGGCTGCGACAGGAGGGGGTCGGCGAGGCGATGGCCGAGCGTGGGGTGGAGACGATCGAGCGGGCCCTGGCCGAGGGAGGTCCGCTGACCCGCGCGCAGCTGCGCGAGCGGCTCGACTCGGCGGGGGTCAGGACCGGGGGCCAGGCGCTGGTCCACCTGCTCTTCCTGACGGCGTTGCGTGGGATTGCGGTGCGCGGTCCGATGGTGGGCAAGGAACACGCCTATGCCCTGACTCGCGATTGGCTCGGCCCCCAGCGGGCGCTCGATCGCGACAGCGCCCTCGCCGAGCTGGCCCGCCGCTATCTGGTCGGCCACGGTCCGGCCGGCGACCGCGACCTCGCCCGCTGGGCGGGCCTGCCGCTGCGCGACGCCCGCGCCGGTCTGGCAGCGATCGCCAGGCAGCTGGTCAAGGTCGACGGCGACCTCGTCGACCTCGCCAACCGTCCGCCGGCGCAGCCGCTGCCGCCACCGCGCCTGCTCGGCGCCTTCGACCCGCTGCTGCTCGGCTGGACCTCGCGCGAGGAGATCGTCGGTCCGCACAAGTTGCTGGTCACCAGCAACGGAATCTTCCGGCCCTTCGCCCTGGTCGACGGCCGCGCGGTGGCGACCTGGAGGCTCGCCGCCGGCAAGCTGACGATCGAGCACCTCGGCAAGGTCAGCAAGGTGGCGGCGAAAGAACTCGAGGCCGACGCGACCGCCGTCCTCGAGTTCCTCGACGCCTAGTAGAGGGTGTAGATGCGGCTCAGTGGTCGGCGGGGAGCGGCGGCGGCATGTCGTCGCTCACCGGCGGCGCCTCGTGACCCGGCAGGGGTCGGCTTCGGACTCCCAGAGGTGGTTAAGCGAGACCTGCAGGTAGGCGAACATGCCGGGCGAGATGAAGAGGTAGAGCAGCAGGGCGATCCAGCCGTTGACCGGCTCCTTGCCGCCGAGCTTGGCGGCGCCCATCACGCGCTTGGTGCCTCGCCAGTAGGTGATCAGCGCCGGGATGATGATGATCCCGCCGGGAAACAGCGCCAACGCCGAGTTGGTCGGATTCTGGCCAAGGTCGAAGCCTTTCGCCTCGCCGTAGGCTTTCAGCTCCTTGTTGATCTTGTACCACCAGATCAGGTGGTAGATCCCGAAGGTGACGAACGGCAGCAGAGCGACCGCCCAGGGGTTGCGCACCTTCACCTCGTGCTCGGTGCCGCGTATCTTTAAGAAAGGGCCGTCGTGGTCAGGCGAGCTTGGGGCTGCTCCAGGGCTGATCCAGCCGCCCCGCCAGCTCGTCGCCGAGGCCCTCGATCGGGACCCGGACCTGCTCCAGCGAGTCGCGGTCGCGGAGGGTGACGGTGTCGTCCTCCATCGTCTGGTGGTCGACGGTGACGCCCCAGGGGGTGCCGATCTCGTCCTGGCGGCGATAGCGCTTGCCGATCGAGCCGCCCTCGTCGAACTCGGCGGGGAGCTTGCGGCGCAGGTCCTGGAAGATCGCCCGGGCTTTCTCCGGCATCCCCTCCTTGGAGACCAGCGGCAGGACCGCGACCTTGACCGGGGCCAGGCGGGGGTGGAGGTGGAGGACGGTGCGCTGGCGGCCCTCCACTTCCTCGACCTCGTAGGAGTCGACCAGGAAGGCGAGCGTGGCGCGGTCGGCGCCGGCGGCGGGCTCGATCACGTGCGGGACGTAGCGCTCTTTGGTCTGCTGGTCGAAGTACTCGAGCTTCTCGCCGCTGAACTTGGTGTGCTGTTTGAGGTCGAAGTCGCTGCGGTTGGCGATCCCCTCCAGCTCCGACCAGCCGATCGGGAAGAGGTACTCGACGTCGCTGGTTCCCGACGAGTAGTGGGAGAGCTCGTCGGCATCGTGGGGCCGGATCCGCAGGTGGTCGGGGCGCAGGCCGAGGTCGGTGTACCAGCGCTCGCGGATCTCGATCCACTCCCGGTACCAGCGGTCCGCCTGGTCGGGCGGGACGAAGAACTCCATCTCCATCTGCTCGAACTCGCGGGTGCGGAAGATGAAGTTGCCGGGGGTGATCTCGTTGCGGAAGGACTTGCCGATCTGGGCGATCCCGAAGGGCGGCTTCTTACGGGCGAAGCCGAGCACGTTCTTGAAGTTGATGAAGATCCCCTGCGCCGTCTCCGGCCGCAGGTAGACCTCCGAGCCCTCGCCGGCGAGGGGGCCGACATGGGTCTCGAACATCAGGTTGAACTGGCGTGGCTCGGAGAGCTCGCCGCCGCACTCCGGGCAGTGCAGCTCGGCGTCGGGGTCACCGCCCTCGGCTTCGACCGCCTCGCGCAGATGGTCCTCGCGCCAGCGCCGCTTGCACTTGCCCAGGCACTGGACGAGCGGGTCGGTGAAGCCCTCGAGGTGGCCCGAGGCCTCCCAGACCCTGGGGTGCTGGAGGATCGCCGAGTCGATCGCGACGATGTCCTCGCGCTCCTGCAGCAGCGAGCGCCACCACTCGTTCTTGACGTTGGTCTTGAGCAGGACGCCGTAGTGTCCGTAGTCGTAGGTCGAGCCGAGGCCGCCGTAGATCTCCGAGGAGGGGAAGACGAAGCCGCGCCGTTTGCAGAGCGCGACGATCTCCTCCATCGAGACCTCGGTCGGTCGGGATGCCTCCTCTGCCGTCGCCATGGCAGAACCGTAGCGGCTGCGATAATCACGCACCCCGTGCCTATCTACGAGTACAAATGCGAGAACGGCCACGTCTTCGACGCGATGCAGCGGATGGCCGACGAGCCGCTGACCGAGTGCCAGGAGTGCGGCGCTCCCGCAGTGCGCGTCCTGCACTCGCCCGCCGTCCATTTCAAGGGCTCCGGCTTCTACAACACCGACTACGGCAAGAAGAAGAAGGGCGGCGCCTCCCCCGGCGAGGGCAACGGCTCTTCAGGCGAGGGCTCCTCGGACTCCAAGGGCTCCGACCCCAGCTCCTCGGACTCGAAGGTGAGCGAGCCCAAATCCAGCGAGTCGAAGCCAGCGGCCTCCAAAGCCGACTGAGTCTCGACCGGGTCCACCGAGTGATGCTTTGTGGACCCTATGGGGTCATCAATGCATCACTCGCTCCCCGGCTCAGCCCATCAGACGCTTGACGGCCTTGCGCCGCACCGACTCCGGCACTTCGACGCTACCTTCGGGGCCTTCGAGGCTGCAGCCTTCCTGGATTTCCTTCGCGCGGCTGCAGAGCACGTCGGTCGGGGCGCTGCCGCCAATCGCGGCCGAAAGGATCAGCTGCGGCATGGTGAAGAAGCCCATGTCGCTGACGAACGCTTTCGGCGCCTCCCAGCCGATGATCGGTCCCTTGATGAAGTTGTAGGGCAGGCGCAGGGGGTCGGTCAGGCGCCCCTTGATCCCGTTGATCACTTCCTGCTGCGCCTTGGCGCGGTTGAAGTCGCTGTAGCCAAGCGTGAAGGCGCTCTTGCCGGGGCCGGGGCATTCGCTCGGATCGCGGACCCGCGAGTAGGCGAGGGCCTTTTCGCCGTCGAGGGTGTTCTCGCCCTTGTGCAGGCGTAGGCTGACGCCCCCCTGGCCGTGACCGGCGCCGCCGGAGATGTCGCCGCAGAGCTTGTTGGGGACGTTGACTTCGACTCCGCCGACCGCGTCGATCAGCTTTTCGAAGCCGGTGAAGTCGACGATCGCGACGTGGTCGATCTGGATCCCGAGGAACTTTTCCACTGTCTTGATCTGCAGCGCGGCGCCGCCGTAGGAGAACGCGGCGTTGATTTTCGTCGGCGAGTTGCCAGGAATTTCGGCGTAGCTGTCGCGCGGGATCGAGAGTTTGTTGAAGCTGCCGCCGCCGGCCCGGATCAACATCAGCGTGTCGGCCCGGTATTCGCCGGCTTCGCAGCCGTCGTGGGGGGCGTCGCCGTGCGACTGCTGTTCGAAGCACTTCTGCGAGTGAGGGGCGCCGGGCTCCTTGGTATCGGGCGGCCTGGCGTCGGTGCCGAGGACGAGGATCGTCTGCGCGCTGGGCAGCAGGAAGGGGTTGCCGTGCAGCGTCTTGCCGACTTCGCCAGAGAGCTTGAACGACTGCAGCTGGGCCGATACCGCAAAGGCGAGGAAGCTGAGCACGATCCATCCCAGGGCGGCGAAGCCGACCCATTTCAGGCCCCGCTTCAGCCCCGGGCGCTGGCGCCGGGAACGTTTGCGGCCGGGATCACCGTTGCCCTTCGGCTTCCCCGAGGGCAGCTTGACGCGGTCCCGCAAGCGGGACAGGTCGGCCGATTTCAGGCGCGAGAAGAGGCCTCTGCGGGACCGGTAGACCTGGTACTCGGGCGGCCCCGCTGGGCGCTGCTCATCATCGTCGGGCATAAAAGAGCCTGAAAACGTAGCCCATATAGATGAGGGAACCCTCTTGGTCAGGGCGCGTTGCGGGGTTTGAGGGATATCCGCCGGCCGTGGATGAAAGGCAAGTTGCCGTTCGGCGCACCCGGCCCGCTGGCCACGCCCCCAGGGCGATTGCCGGTTAGCCTCTGTCGGATGCATCCGGCCCCCAGGCACCCACTCCCCGAGCCTTCGTGAGCGCGAGCGAGACGATCGGGGTCGACCTCGGCGGGACGAAGATGCTCGTCGGAGTCCTCGACGGGACCGAGACGCTCTGGGGGAGCCGTGAGGCTTCGACCGGGCAGAGCGAGGACGAGCTGGTCGAGTTGCTGGTCCGCGAGGTGACCGAGGCGCGCGAAGCACGGCCGCACGCCGCCGCCGTCGGGCTCGGGATCCCGGCGACGATCGACCACGACCGCGGCATCGCCGTCTCCGCCGTCAACCTGCCGCTCTTCGAACTGCCGATCCGCGACCTGGTCAGCGACCGGGTCGGGCTGCCGGTCTTCGTCGACAACGACGCCAACGTCGCGGCGCTGGCGGAGTCCCTGTACGGCGCCGCTTCCGGGATGAGGAACGTGGTGATGCTGACGATCGGCACCGGCATCGGCGGCGGCCTGATCCTCAGCGGCGAGGTCTACCGCGGCGCCACCGGCGCCGGCGCCGAGCTCGGCCACACCGTGATCCAGGCCGACGGGCCGCCCTGCCAGGGCAACTGTCCCAACCACGGCTGCGTCGAGGCGCTGGCCTCGGGCACGGCGCTGGGCCGGGAGGGCAAGGCCGCGGCCGAAAGCTCCCCCGACTCCGCCCTCGGCAAGCTGCTGGGCGCCGGCGAGACCGTCGACGGCACGGCGGTGACCAAGGCGGCGCTCGCCGGCGACGAAACCGCGATCGGCGTCTTCGAGCTGATCGGCGGCCGCCTCGGCGTCGCCTGCTCCAGCTTCGCCAACATCTTCCAGCCCGACGCGATCGTCGTCGGCGGCGGCGTCATCGCCGCCGGCGAGGTGCTGCTCGAGCCGGCGCGCCGCGAGCTGCGCGAGCGCGCCCTCAACCCGATGAACAAGACCCCGATCCTGGAAGCGACCCTCGGCAACGACGCCGGGATGATCGGCGCCGCTGCCCTGGCGCGCACCGAGCTCGAGCGGGACGGCGGCTGATGGCCGGGCGACTGGTCGTCTGTCCCACCCCGATCGGCAACCTCGACGACGTCACCCCCCGGGTTCGCGAGGCGCTGGTCACCGCCGACTTCATCGCCTGCGAGGACACCCGCCGCACCGGCTCGTTGCTCGACAAGCTCGGCATCCGCCCGCACCCGCGGCTGGTCTCAAACCACGAGGGCAACGAAACCGCACGGGCGACCGAGCTGGCGCAGCGGATCGAGCGCGGCGAAAACGTCGCCCTCGTCTCCGACGCGGGGATGCCGGCGATCTCCGACCCCGGCTACAAGCTGATCCGCCGCTGCATCGACCGCGCGCTCGAGGTGACCGTGCTGCCCGGCCCCTCGGTGGTGCCGGTGGCGCTGGTCGCCTCCGGGCTGCCGACCGACCGCTGGCGCTTCGAGGGCTTCCTGCCGCGCCGCGCCGGCGAGATGGAGCGGGTCCTGCGCTCGGCGGAGACCGTCGTCGCCTTCGAGTCCCCGCGCCGGGTGGGGGAGAGCCTGGCGGCGCTCGCCTCGCTCGCCCCCGACCGCGAGGCCGCCGTCTGCCGCGAGCTGACCAAGATGCACGAGGAGGTCGCCCGCGGCTCCCTCGGCGAGCTGGCGCGTCGCTTCCGCGGCGACGTCAAGGGCGAGATCGTCCTCGTCATCGGCCCCGCCGCCTCGGGGAGCCAGGACAAAGACGTCGGCTTCGCCGTCGACGCGCTGCGCCACCTGGTCCAGTCCGGCGCCCGCCCCCGCGCCGCCGCCAGCGTCGTCGCCGCGCTGACCGGGACCCGCGCCAATGACCTCTACAAAGCCCTGACCGGGCGCGAGGCGCGGCGCTAGTTCACCGCTCCGGCTTGGCGCGTCTCCTAACGTAGACAGTGAGTCCATGAGCTACTTCGTCACCACCCCGATCTACTACGTCAACGCCGAGCCGCACCTCGGCCACGCCTACTCGACGATGGCGGCCGACGTGCTGGCCCGGCACATGCGCCAGCGCGGCGCCGACGTCTTCTTCCTCACCGGCACCGACGAGCACGGGGAGCCGATCGAGACCGCGGCCGAGCGCGAGGGGATCTCGCCGCAGGAGCTGGCCGATCGCAACGCCGCCAAGTTCGAGGCGTTGGGGCCGATCATCAATGCCTCCAACGACTTCTTCATCCGCACCTCCGACCCGCGCCACGAAGCGAAGGTCGCCGAGATCATCCAGCGGGTCTACGACAACGGCTGGGTCAGCAAGGGGGTCTACGAAGGCTGGTACTGCCCGCGCTGCGCCGACTTCAAAACCGAGCGCGAGCTGGGGCCCGGCAACACCTGCCCGATCCACGAGATCCCGCTGGAGAAGGTGCGCGAGGAGAACTGGTTCTTCCGCCTCTCCGCCTTCCAGGAGCGGCTCGAAGCGCTGTATGAGGAGCGGCCGGACTTCGTCGTTCCCGACTTCCGCCGCAACGAGGCGGTTGCCTTCATCAAGGGGGGGCTGGAAGACGTCTCGCTCTCGCGGCCGACGCTGAAGTGGGGGCTGCCGCTGCCCTGGGACCCCGAGCAGCGGATGTACGTCTGGTTCGACGCGCTGCTCAACTACGTCACGGCGCTGACCTTCGCTCGCGAGGGGGAGGATCTGACCGAGCGCTACTGGCCGGCCAGCCTGCACGTGCTGGCCAAGGACATCCTCAAGTTCCACGCGGTGATCTGGCCGGCGCTCTGCATGGCCGCCGAGCTCGAGCCGCCGCAGCGGATGACGATCCACGGCTACCTGCTGATGGGCGAGAAGAAGATGTCGAAGAGCCTCGGCAACGTGCTCGATCCGTTCGAGGTGATCGAGCGCTTCGGCTCCGACGCGCTGCGCTTCTACCTCTTCCGCGAGGTCAGCTTCGGCCAGGACGGCTCGATCTCGACCGCCGGCTTCGAGGCCCGCTACGAGACCGAGCTCGCCAACGACTACGGCAACCTCGCCAGCCGGGTGCTGGCGATGGTCGAGCGCTATCGCGACGGCACGGTGCCGATCGCCGCCGTCGACGCGACCCTCGCCGAGGACTTCGAGGGCGTCGTCCCTCGCTTCTCCGAGCTGCTCGACCGGGCCGAGCTGAGCCAGGCGCTGGAGGAGGCCTGGAAGCTGGTCCGCCGGCTCAACCGCTTCGTCGAGGAGACGCAGCCGTGGGTGCTGGCCAAGGACGAGGCCGACCCCGAGCGCCTCGACGAAGTCCTCTACAACTTGATCGAGGGACTGCGGGTGACGACGTTGCTGCTGGTCCCCTACCTGCCGCGCAGCGCCGAGACGCTGCTGGGCGTGCTGGGCGAAAAGGGACGCGAATTGGCCGACCTCGGCTCCCACCCGGGCGGCCAGCACGTCGAGCGCATTCCGGCGCTCTTCCCCAAGATCGACCCCTGAGCAACCCGTGGTTCCTTTTGGACGCATACCGTCCAAAAGGAACCACGGGATCACTGCGGAGCGAGCAGCTCCGGGCCGATCTCGGCCGGACGGGTCAATCCGCAGAGCGCCATCGTCAGGTCGAGCTCGGCGAGGACCATCTTCAGCACCGTTTCGACGCCGGCCTGCCCTTCCAGCGCCAGGCCCCAGATATAGGGACGGCCGAGGCAGACCGCGTCGGCGCCGAGGGCCAGCGCCTTGAGCACGTCGGCGCCGCCGCGGACGCCGCTGTCGAAGAGGATCGCGAGCTCGTCGCCGACCGCGGCGGCGATCGGCGCCAGGGCGTCGAGCGAGGCGACGGCCCCGTCGACCTGGCGGCCGCCGTGGTTGGAGACGACGAGGCCGTCGATCCCCCGCTGCGCCGCCTCGCGGGCGTCGTCGGCGTGCTGGATCCCCTTCAGCAGGATCGGCAGCGAGGTCATCTCGCGCAGCGCGGCGAGGTCGTCCCAGTTCAGCGAGGGGTTGGCCTGGACACCGAGGAAGTGGCCGGTGGCGGCGCCCTGGTCCTCCGCCGGCGTCTTCTCCAGCCCGGCGCGGAAGACCGGGTCCTCGAAGTAGTTGGCGACGCCCATGCCGTTGAGGAAGGGCAGCCAGGCCTGCTGCAGGTCGCGCGGCTTCCAGCCGGGGACGAAGGTGTCGACGGTGACGACGATCGCCTCGTAGCCGGCGCGCTCGGCGCGGCCGACGAAGCTGGCGACCAGCTCACTGTCGTTGGCCCAGTAGAGCTGGAACCAGCGCGGCGCCTCGGCGCCGCCGGCCGCGGCGATCTGCTCCAGGCTGAAGTGCGAGGCGCTGCTGGCGATCATCGGCACCCCGAGCGCCGCCGCGGCACGGGCGCTGGCCAGCTCGCCCTCCTCGTGGACGACCACCTGAACGCCGATCGGCGCCAGCATCAGTGGCGCCGCCATCGCCGTCCCCAGTACCTCCGTCGAGAGGTCGCGAGTGGCGACGTCGCGCAGCATCCGCGGCACGATCCGCCGCCGGCCGAAGGCCTCCGCGTTGGCCCGGATCGTCGCCTCGCTGCCGGCGCCGGCCCAGACGTAGTTCGCTGCCCGCTGATCCATTGCCGCCCTCGCCCGCGCCTCGAGGTCGGCGACCGCCACCGGGATCGCCGGCGTCTCGCCGCCGAGGCCGCGCAGGTAGATCTCGCGGTAGTAGTCGGCGAAGTCCGCCATCGGGCAAGGATAGGCTGAACGGCGCGATGATCGACTCCCACACCCACCTCCTGCTCTGCGAGAAGCCGGAGGCCGAGCTGCTGGCTGCGGCGGCGGAGGCGGGGGTGGAGCGGATGCTGAACGTCGGCCTCGACGAGGAGACCAACGCCGGTGTGATCGCCGCCGCCGAGCGCAACGACGTGGTCTTCGCCGCCGTCGGCCGCCATCCCAACGACGCCACCGGCTTCGACGACACCGCGGCGGCGGAGCTGCTGCGCCTCGGCACCCACGAGAAGGTGCGGGCGATCGGCGAGACCGGACTCGACTACTACCGCGACACGGCAGCGCCCGACGAGCAGCGGCGCGCCTTCGCCGCCCAGATCGAGGTCGCGCTCGAGCTCGACCTGCCGATCGTGATCCACGCCCGCGACGCCGAGGGCGAGAGCACCGCGATCGACGAGATCTTCGCCACCCTCGACGCCCGGGCACCGAGCCACACCGTGATCCTGCACTGCTTCTCGGCGCCGCAGCGGGTTGCCGACGCGGCGGAGCGCGGCTGGTATTGCTCGTTCGCCGGCAACGTCACCTACCCGAGCGCGAAGGAGCTGCGCTTTGCCGCCGCCAAGGTCCCCGCTGACCGGATCCTGGTCGAGACCGACGCGCCCTACCTCTCGCCGCAGCCGCTGCGCGGCAAGCGCAACGAGCCGGCCAACGTGGTCGAGACCGCGAAGGTCCTCGCGGCCGAGCGGGGCGTCTCCTACGAGCAGCTCGAGCGCACGGTGCAGGCCAACGCCCGCCTGCTCTTCGGCTGGTAGGCACCCACCTTGGTGCGGCTCGGCCAGAACTTCCTCGCCGACCCCAACCTGCTCGACGCGATCGTCCGCGACGCCGAGCTGGCCCAGGCCGACGTCGTGCTCGAGGTCGGGGCGGGGGAGGGAGTGCTGAGCGAGCGCCTCGCGCCCGTCGCCGCCCACCTGCACACGGTCGAGATCGACCGCCGGCTGGAGCCGGCGCTGGCGTCCGTCGGCGCGCTGCCCAATGTCGAGCTGCACTGGGGGGACGCGATGAAGATCGACCTTGGCGCCTTCGTGCCGGCGCCGACGGCGATGGTCGCCAACCTGCCCTACTCGATCGCGACGCCGCTGATCCTGCGCACGATCGAGCAGCTCCCCTCGCTGGCGAGCTGGACGGTGATGGTCCAGCGCGAGATCGCCGACCGCCTGCGGGCCGCGCCCGGCAGTCGCACCTATGGCTCGCCGAGCGTCGTCGCCCAGCTCGCCTGCGAGGTCGAGCTGCTGCGCAAGGTCGACCCCGCCGTGTTCCGGCCGCGGCCGCGGGTCGACTCGGCGATCCTGCGCCTGCGCCGCACCGGACCGGGCGCGGACGCGCCGACCCGGGCGCTGATCCGCGCCGCTTT
>JACDGU010000028.1 GCA_013821475.1 Solirubrobacterales bacterium | reverse complement strand
GGACTCACCTGCGCGAACTGCGGGGAGGCTTGGCGAGTCCCACCCGATCCCCGCCCACGCGAAGTCACCCCAGCTCTGGCACCCAGGCTCGGCATGAGATGGAGGGCCGGGTGTCCCTCCGAACGTTTTGCGCCGCTGGCCAAGAGGCCTCCCTCGGACGGCCCTAAGCGATACAGCCAGTCAGGCGAGTGAGGAGGGACACCCGGCCCTCCACGTCACGCCTACTTGACTGTGAGCGTCCCTTCCATCCCGGATTCGCGGTGCCCGGGAATGGAGCAGAAGAACGTGTAGGTCCCCGCTTCGAGTTCCACCGTCGCCGATTCTTCGCTCGAGGAGATCGTTTCGGTGCCGCCGAGGACCTTGCCGCTTTCGTCTTCGATTTCGACGTTGTGCGGGATCGCGGAGGGGTTGTTGAAGTCGATCGTGACCTTGCCGGGTTTGCTCGTCAGTTCGGTCGTGTCGAACTTGAGTTCCGCTTCGGCGGCGGCGAGTTCGACCGTGCCCCCGGGGCCGCTGACGGCGCCTTCGCTCGGCGAGCCTTCGCTTTCTTTGGAGGTATGGCCGGATTCTTCTTCGCCGGCCGGTTCTTCGCCCTGGATTTCCCCTTCTTCGCTGGCGCCGGCTTCTTCGAAGGGACCGCTGGAGGTCTCCTTTTCGATTTCCTTGCCGGCCTTCTTGTACTCGACTTCGTGGTCGGCCTTCTCGTCCTTGGAATGCATCACGGCGAAGGTCGTCGCGCCACCGACCAGGATCGCGAACCAGAGAACAATCACGGGGAAGGCTTTGCCCGGGAAGCTGTCTTTCATCCGCAGTCCGGCGATGCTGACCAGCACCGCCGAAACCGCGAGTGCGATCCCGAAGACGTAAAAGAGAATTTCGTTGTTCATGGGTAAGCGGGCGGAATCCTATCCGTCAGGACCGCCCCCCGCCGTCAGGAGAACTTAGGCTGCTTTTACCTCGGGAATCGGGGCCGCTGCCTCGGGCTCGGTCGCCTCGGCCGCAACCGGCGCCTCGCCGTCGATCCCGAGCGCGGTCCGCACCTTGGTTTCGATCTCCAGGGCCAGCTCCGGGTTGTCGCTGAGGAACTGTTTGGCGTTGTTACGCCCCTGACCGAGGCGCGTCTCGCCATAGGAGAAGAAGGAGCCCGATTTCTGCACCAGGTCCTGCTCCATGCCGAAGTCGAGCAAGCCACCCTCGCGCGAGATCCCGACGCCGTACTCGATGTCGAACTCCGCCTGGCGGAAGGGCGAGGCGACCTTGTTCTTGACGACTTTGACCCGGACCCGGTTGCCGACCGCCTCGGTGCCTTCCTTGAGGGTCTCGATGCGGCGGATGTCGAGCCGCTGGGAGGCGTAGAACTTCAGCGCCCGGCCGCCCGGCTGGGTCTCCGGCGAGCCGAACTGGACGCCGATCTTTTCGCGGATCTGGTTGGTGAAGAGGCAGACGGTCTTGGTCCGGTTGAGGTTGCCGGCGAGTTTGCGCATCGCCTGCGACATCAGCCGGGCCTGGAGGCCGACGGTGGTGTCGCCGATCTGGCCGTCGAGCTCGGCTTTCGGGGTCAGCGCCGCGACCGAGTCGATCGCGACCACGTCGACGGCGCCGGAGGCGATCAGCCGGTCGGCGATCTGCAGCGCCTGCTCGCCGTAGTCCGGCTGGGAGACCAGCAGCTCGTCGGTGTCGACCCCGATCGCCCGCGAGTAGACGGGGTCGATCGCGTGCTCGGTGTCGATGAAGGCGCAGACGCCGCCGAGGGCCTGAGCCTGGGCGATGATGTGGTTGACCAGGGTCGTCTTGCCGGAGGACTCCGGGCCGAAGATCTCGACGATCCTCCCGCGCGGGACGCCGCCGATGCCGAGCGCGAGGTCGAGCGCCAGGGAGCCGGTGGGAATCGACTCGACCTTGACCGTGCCCTTGTCGCCGAGTCGCATCAGCGACCCCTCACCGAACTCTTTTTTGATGCCGCTGACCGCACTCTCCAGTGCAGCATCCTTGGCCTTCGCTTCCTTCGCGGAAACGTCGTTCAAGCCGTTCATGCCATTCATGCTTCTCTCTGCCATCTAGATCATCACCTCACTGCCACCCGGCACCGGGCAGCTCGACTTGGGCCAATGGGACGTATCGCGCACCCCGCGACTGGAGTTCAGAACGGTAGAGGGAGATCCGGACGCCATCGAACCAGCCGATGCGCCTCGTCGGCGAATCCCCAGACGGGATCTGCACCCGTCTCGGACGCCCCGATCCGCCTCCCTCGGCCCGGACCCTGGCGACCGTCACGTGAGGCCAGTGGGGACGTTTCTCGGGCTTGTAGAAGCCCTCGAAGGCCAGGGCTGGGGAAAGCCGCTCCTCGAGCCCCTCGACCGGTCCCCCCAAAACCGGCAGCGCGACCAATCTCGGCCTCTCGCGTTGCGGACGACCGACGGGTCCCCCCAGCTCCATCAGGACGGGACGGTCCGCTGTCCACTCGAGGATCTCGGCAATCGGCTCGACGTCTTTCAGCGGCCGGTCGCCGAGAAAGGCGAGGGTCACATGCAGGGACTCCGAATCGATCCGGCGCAGCGCCGGATCGGCCAGCTCCACCTCTCCCCAGGCCTCGATCTCCTCGCGCACCATCTGCGGCAGGTCGAGGGCGACGAACATGCGGACCGGCTCGCTATCTGCGACTGACTTGCTCACCCGGACAACGCTAGGGCGCCGGGACGCGCCCGTTACGCCGCGATCGTAAGAAGTTCGAGCAGATTCACGCGCGAATTCGAGACATCGCCTACAACGGCGGCTCGGCGCCGCTCAGCAGGTTGCGCAGCAGGTGCATGCCGATCAGCGCCGAGCGTTCGCGGATGTCGGCGCGTTTGCCGGGGATCGCCGGGTCGCGGGCGATCACGGTGCCGTCGGCGAGGCGGGCGTTGAAGCAGATGTAGCCGACCGGCTTCTCCTCGGTGCCCCCGTCGGGCCCGGCGACGCCGGTGACCGAGACCGCGACGTCGGCCCCGAAGCGCTCCAGGGCGCCGATTGCCATCGCCTCGGCCACCTCAGGCGAGACCGCGCCCTTGGCCTCGATCAGCGCCGGGTCGACGCCGAGCAGCTCGGCCTTCGCCTCGTTTGCGTAGGCGACGACGCTGCCGGCCATGTAGGCCGAGGCACCGGAAAGGTCGGTGATCCTCGCCGCCAGCAGCCCGCCGCTGCAGGACTCGGCCAGACCCAGCTTGTGGCCCTGCAGCAGGACCGCGACCTGCTGGTCGATCGTCTCGCTGTCGAGGCTGAAGGTCTCGCGGCGGTGGCGCTCGACCAGGCCCTCGCGAACCTTGTCGGCGACGCTCGTCGCCTCGTCGCGGTAGCGGACGTCGATCTCGATCTCCCCCCGCCGCAGGCAGGTGGTGATCTCCACCGCGGCCAGATCCACGCCGTCGGCCTCGATCTCGCGCAGGCTCTTGGCGATTTCGGACTCGGGCACACCGAACATCCGCATCGTGTAGGCACGCAGAGGCGTCGCCCGGGCCAGCACCTCGCACACGGGCTCGGCCGCCAGAGCCGCCGTCCACATCGGCCGCAGCTCACGCGGAGGTCCCGGCAGGACGATCACGACCCGCTCGCCGGCGGGGACCACCAGGCCGGGCGCGGTCCCCTCCGGATCGAGCGCCGTCGCACCCTCCGGCACCATCGCCTGCTTGCGATTCGCCTCCAGCACCGCCGCCTGGTCAAGCCGGAAGCGTTTGGCGAAGCCGCGGAGGATCTCGGCAATCTTCTCCAGCATCTCCTCATCGAGCTGCAGCGGTCGATCGGCGAACCTCGCCACCACCTCGGCGGTGAGGTCATCGGCGGTCGGCCCGAGGCCGCCGCTGGTGACGATCAGGTCCATCTTCTCGGCGGCCATGAAGCGCAGCGCCGCGTCGAGGTCCTCCGGGCGGTCGCCGACGATCACGATGTGCGCGACCTCGACCCCGCGTCCGGCCAGCTGCTCGGAGATCCAGGGGCCGTTCTTGTCGGAAATGCGGCCGGTGAGGACCTCGGTCCCGGTGACGACTATCCCGGCGCGAATCACAGCCGGGAAAGCTACCGGAGGGCTCGGCTCAGGCGTCGGAGTCGAGGTCGAGCGCGACGGGGTCCGGCGCGGGAGCGCCTCCCGCCGGCGCCAGGACCCGGTTCAGATCGGCCTGCGTGATCAGCACCTGGCGCGGTTTCGAGCCCTCGTAGCCGGAGATCACACCGCGCCGCTCGAGCATGTCGATCAGGCGACCGGCGCGGGTGTAGCCGACGCGTAGGCGGCGCTGGATCATCGAGACCGAGGCGGTCTCGGTCTGGACCACGAGCCGGATCGCCTCATCGAGCAGGTCGTCGCTGTCGGGATCGAAGTCGCCCTCGCGTCCCTCCTCGACCACCTCCTCGGGGGTCTCGAGCAGCTCGGCCTCGAATTCGGGTTCGCCCTGGCGGGCCCAGTGCTTGGTGATCCGGGCGATCTCGTCCTCGGTGATGAAGGCACCCTGGACCCGCTGCAGCTTCGAGCTGCCGGCGCCGCGGAAGAGCATGTCGCCCTGACCGAGCAGAGCCTCCGCCCCACCCTGGTCGAGGATCACCCGCGAGTCGGTCTGGGAGGAGACGGCAAAGGCGATCCGGGCGGGGATGTTGACCTTGATCGTGCCGGTGATGATGTCGGTCGAGGGGCGCTGCGTCGCCAACACCAAATGGATGCCGGTGGCGCGCGACTTCTGGGCCAGGCGGATGATCGAGTCCTCGACTTCGGCCGGGGCGACCATCATCAGGTCCGCGAGCTCGTCGATCACGCAGAGGATGTGCGGCAGAGGCGCCTCGCCGGCCTTTTCACGGTGGCGGTTGAGTTCGACCAGGTTGCGGCAGCGGGCCTCGCTCATGATCCCGTAGCGGGTCTCCATCTCGCCGATCAGGTTGGAGAGGACGTTGGCGGCGAGCCGCGGCGAGGTGACCACGGGGGTCAGCAGGTGCGGCACGTTCTCGTAATGATTGAGCTCGACCTGCTTCGGGTCGACCAGGACGAGCCGGACTTCGTTCGGCGAGGCCGACATCAGGATCGAGGAGAGGATCCCGTTGACGCAGGCGGACTTGCCCGAGCCGGTGGTGCCGGCGACGAGCACATGCGGCATCTTCGCCAGGTCAGTCCAGACGGCGTTGCCGTCGATCCCCTTGCCGAGCCAGGCGACCAGCGGCGAGGTCTTCTCGGGGCGGCCTGCGTAGATGTCGCCGAGGCGGACGATCCGGCGGCGGGCGTTCGGGACCTCGACGCCGACGGCCTGTTTGCCGGGAATCGGCGCCAGGATGCGGATGTCGGTCGAGGCCAGCGCGTAGGCGAGATCATTGGCCAGCTCCGTGACCTTCTTCACCTTGATGCCCGGGGCCAGGCGCAGTTCGTAACGGGAGACGTGGGGGCCGCTGATGACGCCGACGATCTTCGCCTCGACCCCGAAGTGGCCGAGCGTCTCGACCAGTTTGCGGCCGGTGATTTCCTGGTCGCGGGGGTCGGGGCCTTTGTCGCCCTTGCCGCGTTCGAGCGATTTCAGCGGCGGCGGCCGGTAATCGATCTCCTCCGAGGTGGTGACGCCGCGGGCCTTGCCCATCGGGGTCAGCTCGGGCTGGACCGGGGCCGGTTCGTCGGGAATTACGACGGCCTCCTCCTCGGAGGTGCCGATTTCCTCGATTTCGCGGTCGAAGTCGTCGGCGCTGTGCAGCTCCGGCTCGTGCTCGGGCTCCTCGGCGAGCTGCACCGTCGGCTCGAACTCGTCGGTGTCGGGGTAGGAGCTCATCACGTCGGTGGGCCCGGCTTCGGTCTCCAGGGCGCGGGTCTCGCGCTGCTCGCGCCAGTCGGCGTGGGATTTGGCGACGGTGCGGGCGGTTTCGGTGCCGCCGTAGAAGATTCCGCGGAAGATCGCGTGCAGCCCCCGACCGCTGCCGCGGGCCAGGGTCGAGACCGAGGTCCCGGTCAGCAGCATGCCGCCGACCAGCAGCATCAGGATCGTGAAGATCCGCGCGCCGACGTCGCCGACGAGGTACTCGAGGCCGGTTTCGATCCCGTCGCCGACCTTGCCGCCTTCCCAGCCGGCGAAGAGGACGAAGACCAGGTAGACGCCGGCGGCGACGAGGAAGAGGCCGATCAGATCGAGGTGGCGCTGCTCGAGCCCGACGGGCAGGTGGATGCCGGCCTTGGGCTTCGCTTTCGCCTTGCCGCGTTTGGCCGCTGCTCTCCCGCTGCGAGCAGGCGCTCGCTTCTTACGCACGAACATTGTCCCCCGCTTCGACGCCCTGGCACGGTCCCCTGCGCCGGGATCGCCGAGGGTGACGGATAAATTCACGCTAAATCCCGAGGAATGGTGAGTAATTGCGGGCTAACATCGTCCCATGTTCAGCGAAACCGACCAGGCCGGCGGCCGCGTTCTGATCGTCGAGGACGACGCCGACATCGCCGACGTCCTGCGCCGTTCGCTGCGAAACGAGGGCTACGAGGTCCGAACATCGGCCGACGGCAGCGCGGCGCTCGACGTCGCCGCCGGCTTCATCCCCGACCTGGTCGTCCTCGACCTCGGCCTTCCGGGCCTCGACGGCGTCGAGGTCTGCCGGCGACTGCGGCTGGAGGGCGACGTCCCGATCCTGATGCTGACCGCCCGGGCCGAGACCGAGGACCGGGTCGCCGGGCTCGACAGCGGCGCCGACGACTACCTGGTCAAGCCGTTCGAGCGCAAGGAGCTGCTGGCGCGGATCCGTGCTCTGCTCCGCCGCCGCCCACCCCGGGGCGCCGCCTCGCTCGAGGTCGGCGACCTGCAGCTCAATCCCGACACCCGCGAGGTCCACCGCGGCGAGCGCGAGATCGAGCTGACCAACCGCGAGTTCGAGCTGCTCGAGTTCCTGATGCGCAACGAGCGCCTGGTCGTCTCCCGCGAGCGCCTGCTCGACGAAGTCTGGGGCTACGACCCGATGGCCGCCACCAACACCATCGACGTCTTCATCTCCAACCTCCGCCGCAAGCTCGAGTCCGGCGACGAGCCGCGGCTGCTGCACACCAAACGGGGCGCCGGCTACGTTCTCAAGGACTAGGGGGGTGAGCGTCAAACGCACCCGCGCCGGCGCCTGGCTCCGGCGCCTCCGCCATCCCCGTTCCTGGCCGGTCCGCTGGCGTCTGGCGGCGGTCTCCTCCGGGCTGACGCTGGTCATCCTGTTGCTTTTCGGCGGCCTGATCGGACAGATCGCAACCCAGCGGATCCGCAATGACTTCAACAACGAGGTTCGAAGCGCGGTCCGCATCCTGGCCAGCGAAACGACGGTCGAATACGGCTTATCACCGCACGGTCAGATCGGCAAGATCCCGCAGCTGGATAGCTTCGTTCGCGCTGACGAAGCCTCGGTACGCGTCTTTGACATTTACGGGAACCAGATCGCAGAAAGCGAAGAATCGGTGGCGATGGGCCCGCTGCACCTGGGAATCTCCGAATTCGGTGGTCTTCGAGTTGCCGTAGAGGAGATCATCGGCGAAAACGGTGAACCATCGGGAACCGTCCAATACGGCCGCAGTATCCATCACGTCGAAGAGACCGTTGACCGCGTATGGCTGCTGATTGCAGCTGGCATCTTCGGCGGCACGCTGCTCGCCATCCTCGCCGGAGTGGCGATCGCAGGCAGAGCCATGCGCCCGATTTCGTCGCTCACCGCGACGGCCCGCAAGATCGCCAATACCCGCGACCCCTCGCAGCGAATGCCTAAACCACCGGCTGAAGACGAGGTCGGCGAATTGGCGCTGACGCTGGATCAGATGCTGCGCTCGCTCGACGCCGCCCGCGGCGAGCGCGAGGCGGCAATGCAGCGCCAGAAAGAGTTCGTCGCCGACGCCTCGCACGAGCTGCGCACGCCGCTGACCAGCGTGCTCGCCAACCTCGAGCTCCTGCAGGCATCGCTGGGCCAACAGGATCAGGCTGAAGACCGCGAGGTCGTCGACTCCGCCCTGCGCTCCTCGCGGCGGATGAGCCGGCTGGTCGGCGACCTGCTGCTGCTTGCCCGAGCCGACGCCGGCAGGCTCGACCAGCACCGCAGCTGCGACCTCGCCGAAATCGCCGGCGACGCGGCGGCCGAGGCGGCGCCGCTGATGGGCGACCGCACCCTGAAGGTCGACAACGATCGCCCGATCCGGGTGGCGGGCAGCCCCGACGAGCTGCACCGCCTGGTCCTCAACCTGCTCGACAACGCCGCCCGCCACACTCCCCCGCGCTCGCGGATCGAACTCAGCCTGCGACAGGATGGAGGGGAGGCGATCGTCGAGGTCGCCGACGACGGTCCCGGGATCCCGGCGGCGATGCGCACCCAGGTGTTCGACCGCTTCGTCCGCGGCGAGGGCCCGGCCGACACCGCGCGGGGCACCGGCACCGGCCTCGGCCTGGCGATCGTCAGCGCCGTCGCCGAGTCCCACGGCGGCGGCGTCGAGGCCGCCGAGTCCGATTCCGGCGGCGCTCTGTTCCGCGCCCGGATCCCGATCGCGGCCCCGGAGACCGCAGCAAACAAACCTTTAGAGGCGCTTTAAGACCCACCCCTAGATTTCCCCGTGGACGAGACACTGGCCCGCCGGGATTCTCCCCAGACACTATCCCGGCGGGCTTTTTTTCTGCCGTTTTTAGGGACGGGGGCCATCTGCGGGAGGGACGCTGTTCCTCCAAAGCTGGGACAAAAGCGCCGCCTTGGCATCAAGCTTTTGACCTTGGTGGGTGAAGCGTCGGTCGTGGCCATGCTTCAGGTGATCGAGGTTTCGGGCTCGGCGGGACCTCTGGGTAGGGGTGAAGCGTCTTGTACTTTTTTGCTGGCGAGTCCCGGGCGACAGCACTCCGGCGATCCACAAAAAAGTTAAGCGGAGCCCCTACCCAGAGGTCCCGCCCACCCGCGCTAAACCTCGATAACCACCGGCAAGATCATCGGCCGCCGCTTGAGGCGCTGGTAAACGAACTTGCCAACCGCGTCGTGCAGGTCTTCCTCGATCAGGTGGGACTCGCGGTTGCCCGCCTTGGCCGCGGCCTCGAGCTGGTCTTCGACCAGGTCGCTGAGGTCGTCGACCATCGCGTCGCCTTCCTCGAGGAAGGCGACGCCGCGGAAGATCACCTCGGGGTCGGCGACGACGCTGCCGTCGTCGCCAGAGATCGTGACGACGACGATGAAGATGCCGTCGGCGGCGATGTCGCGGCGATCCCGCAGGGCGGCGTCGTCGGGGTCGCCGATGTTGACGCCGTCGACGTACATCGTCCCTGAGTGGATGTCCTCGCCAAAGGCGGCGCCGTTCTGGTCGACTTCGAGCGGCAGGCCGTTGTGGCCGCGGAAGATGTCGGCGCGGTCGATACCGACTTCGGCGGCGAGTTCGGAGTGCTTGCGCAGGCGCTGGTGGTCGCCGTGGATCGGCAGCACGTAGCGCGGTTTGGTCAGGTTCAGCATCAGCTTCAGCTCCTCCTGCTGACCGTGGCCGGAGGCGTGAATCGGCGCGTCCTGGGCGGTGATCACGGTGGCGCCGATCTCGTAGATGCGGTCGATCGTCTCGTTCACCGCGCGCTCGTTGCCCGGTACCGGGTTGGCCGAGAAGACGACCGTGTCGCCGGCGTGCAGCTGCACGTCGCGGTGGTCGTTGTTGGCCATCCGCCGCAACGCCGAGAGCGGCTCGCCCTGGCTGCCGGTCGAGATCACGACGACTTTCTCGTCGGGGAAGTTCTCGATCTCGCGCGGCTGGATGAAGATCCCCTGCGGCGCTTTGGCGATCCCGAGGTTGGAGGCGATGTTGAAGTTCTTGCGCATCGAGCGGCCGACCAGGGCGACCTTGCGGTCGAGCGCCACGGCGGCGTCGATCACCTGCTGGACGCGGTGGATGTTGGAGGCGAAGGAGGTGACGATGATCCGTCCCTCGCACTGGGCAAAGGTCCGCAGCAGGGCCGGGCCGACGCTCGACTCCGACGGCGCCACGCCGGGACGGTCGGCGTTGGTCGAGTCGCCGCAGAGCAGCAGCAGTCCTTCTTTGCCGATCTCCGCCAGGCGCGGGATGTCGGCTGGCCGGCCGTCGACCGGGGTCTGGTCGAACTTGTAGTCGCCGGTCATCAGCATCGAGCCGACCTCGGTGGTGATCAGGACGCCGCGCATGTCGGGGATCGAGTGGGCGAGGTGGATCAGCTCGATCTGGAAGGGACCGCGCTGCACTTTCTCTCCCGCCGGCAGCTCCTGCAGCGGTGCCGAGTCGGCGAGCTTGTGCTCGTCGAGCTTGGAGCGGACCATCCCGATCGTCAGCAGGCCGCCGTAGATCACCGGCGGCACGCCGATCTCGCGCAGCACGTACGGCAGCGCGCCGACGTGGTCCTCGTGGCCGTGGGTGAGGACGATTGCCTCGATGTCGTCGGCGCGATCGCGCAGGTACGAGAAGTCCGGCAGGACCAGATCGATCCCGTGCATCTCGGCGGTCGGGAACATCAGGCCGGTGTCGACGACGACGATCCGGCCGTCGAACTCAACCACGGTCATGTTCTTGCCGATCTCGCCCAAGCCGCCCAAAGGCAGCACTCGAAGTTTCTTACCTGGCACTGGTCAACTCTCTCTCTATCTAAGTTTGGTTAGTGGGCCACCGGCAGGCCGAGGCCTTCCAGGGCGGCCTTGACCGCGATCCGTTGCTCCGAATCGGCGGCGACAAGCGGCAGTCGCACGCGTCCGGAGGCGAGGCCGAGCAACTCCAGCGCAGCCTTGACCGGAATCGGGTTGGTGGTGACCGAGAGGCCCTCGTACAGAGGGGTCAGCTCGGCGTCTATCTCCTGGGCGCGGGCGATGTCACCGCTCTGGGCGGCGATCCACATCTCCCGCATCTGCGTGCCGGCGACGTGCGAGGCGACGGTGATGCCACCGGCGCCGCCGAACTCGAGGACCCGCAGGAAGGTGTTGTCGTTGCCGGCGAGTACGGCGAGCCCCTCGATCGGGCCCAGCTCCTCGTCGTTGGCCTGCTTGACGGCGACGATGTTGTCGACCGTGGCCAGCTCGGCGAGCAGGTCGCGGGGCATGTTGATGACCACTCGCGAGGGGATGTTGTACATCACCATCGGCAGTTCGGGAACCGCCGCCGCGACCGCTTCGAAGTGGGCCTTGAGCCCGGCCCGGTTGGGCCTGTTGTAGTAGGGGGCGACGACCAGCGAGGCGTCGGCGCTCGCCGCCGCGGCCTTCCTCGTCAGCTCGCCCGAGTGGCGGGTGTCGTTGGTGCCGGTGCCGCAGACCAGCAGGGCGTCGTCGCCGACCTCGGCGCGAACCGCCCCGAGCAGCTCGATCGTCTCCTCGTCGGTCAGGGTCGGGCACTCGCCGGTGGTACCGCCGACGACGAGCCCGTGAGAGCCGTTCTCGAGCAGGTGAGCGGCGAGGCCACGGCCGGCATCGACGTCGACCGCCCCACCCTCATCGAAGGGCGTAGCCATCGCCGTCAGAACTCCCCGAATCTCCTTCACCATTCCAGGGTACCCAGTCCGACGGCCTACAGCAGCTTCTCGAGGCCGACCGTGAAGCGGTCCGGCAGCTCGGCAACCCTGCGCACCGCCAGCAGCACGCCCGGCATGAACGAGCTGCGGTCGATCGAGTCGTGGCGCAGCGAGAGCGTTTGGCCCTCGCCACCGAAGATGACTTCCTGGTGGGCGACTATCCCCGGTAGCCGGACCGAGTGGATCGGCTGGTGGACGTTGCCGCCGGCGGCGTCAATCAGCTCCTGCGTCCGCTTCGCGGTGCCCGAGGGCGCGTCGAGCTTGCGATCGTGGTGCAGCTCGATCACCTCGCACTCGGGCATGTGCGGGGCGATCGTCTGCGCGACCATCATCAGCAGCACGGCGCCGATCGCAAAGTTGGGAGCAACGAAGCAGTTGGCGCTCGCCGACTTGGCGGCCGCCCGGCGGGCGGCGTCGAGGTCGAAGCCGGTGGTGCCGACGACGGCGTGGACACCCGCCTCGAGACAGGCCTGGACGTTGCCGAGGGCAGTGTCGGGAACGGTGAAGTCGACGACGACGTCGACACCCCTCAGCAGATCAACGAGCTCGACCCCGAGCGCCGGATCGGCCCTGCCGGCGAGCTCCATCCCCTCGGCGCCTGCGACCGCGCCGCAGACCGTCGCCCCCATGCGGCCGGCGGCCCCGGCAACCGCGACCCGGATCACGCCGCTACCAGGCTCTCGCTCACTGGCGCCAGCGCCTCTCGGAAGCGATCCTCGTCGGCGCCGACGCAGGCGGCGGACAGGCGGTCGGTGGCGTACAGCTCGGTAGCCAGGTCGGTGAGGTCGTCGACCTCGATCGCGTCGACCTTGGCCAGCATCTCGTCAAGGCTTTCGATCGGCAGTCCGAACAACGTCGAGCGCGAGATCCGCGTCATCCGCGCCGCGGTCGACTCCGAGGAGAGGACGAGGCGGCCCTTGACGCTCTCCTTGGCCCGGGTCAGCTCCTCCGCCGAGACCGGCTCGGAGCGCAGGCGGGCGAGCTCGGTGCCGATGATTGAGCAGGCCTCCTCGACGTTGTCCTCGCGCGTTCCCACGTAGGTGGCGACCAGGCCCTGGTCGGTGAACTGCTCGTTGTAGGAGCCGACCGAGTAGGCCAGCCCCCGCTTCTCGCGCACCTCGCGGAACAGCCGCGAGGAGGTCGAGCCGCCGAAGATCGAGTCGAGCACGGCGAGCGGATAACGACGCTCGTCGTCGCGGCGCAGTCCCGGCGCTCCGAAGCAGATGTGGTACTGCTCGGTCTCCTTCTGGTGGAAGCAGAGCCTGGCGGGACCCTCGAGCGCGGTCGACGGGGCGACGCCACCGCCTTCGCCCGGACGGACCAGGCGTTCGGCGAGCGCGACGATGCGGTCGTGGTCGAGATGGCCGGCGGCGCCGACGACGATCTCCGAGCCGGCGTAGCGGGCGTGATGGTAGGACTCGATGTCCGGAATCGGGATCGAGGCGATCACCTCGGAGTCGCCGAGCACGCGGCGGCCGAGCGGATGCGAGCCGAAGACGGCCTCGGCGAGGACGTCGTGGACCCGGTCCTGTGGCTCGTCCTCGTACATCGCAATCTCCTCCAGCACCACCTGGCGCTCGGAGTCGATGTCCGGGTAGGTCGGCGCCAGCAGCATCTCCGAGAGCAGGTCGAAGACCTCGTCGGTGTGCTCGTCGAGGAAACGCGCGTGCAGGTGCGTCGTCTCCTTACCGGTGGCGGCGTTGATCGAGGCTCCGAGCCCGTCGAAGCGCTCGGAGATCTCGATCGCCGAGTAGCGCGCGGTCCCCTTGAACAACAGGTGCTCGAGGAAATGCGAGACACCGGCCTGAGCCGGCGTCTCATTGCGCGATCCGGTGCGGACCCAGAGCCCGAGGGCGACGGATCGGACCGAGGGAACCTCCTCGGTCACGACCCGGACGCCCGAGCCCAACTCTGTGAGTCGAGGTGTGCTCAACGTCTAGTTGCGACTCTCGCGGTCACGGCGAGGACGTCCGCCGCGATCACCGCCGCCGCGAGGGCGGTCGCCGCCGTTGCGCCGGCCACCGTCGCCGGAGCCGACCGAGGCCAGTTCCGCGGCGGTTTTGCCGGCAACCGACGGATCGTCGGAGAGGCGCAGGCCGATCCGCCCGCGCTCCTTGTCGACCTCGACCACGGTGACGTCGATCAGCTCACCGGCGGTGAGGACGTCGTCGACCGAGTCGACCCTCTCCCCCGGTTTGACGTTGGAGATGTGGAGCAGGCCGTCGGTGCCTTTGACCAGCTCGACGAAGGCGCCGAAAGTGGTCGTCTTGACGACCTTGGCGGCGTTGTAGCGATCGCCGATCTCAGCCTCTTTGGTCATCGAGTTGATGCGGGCGACACAGGCCTCGACGAGCTCGCCGGTCGGCGCGTAGATCCGTACCGTGCCGTCGTCCTCGACGTCGATCTCCGCTTCGAACTCCTCGCAGAGGGCGCGGATCGTTTCCCCGCCTTTGCCGATGACCGCCCCGATCTTCTCGGGATCGATCTTGATCGACTCGATCGCCGGGGCGTGCTTGGAGAGCTTCTCCCGCGGCCCGTCGATCGCCTCGGCCATCTTGCCGAGGATGAACTGGCGGCCCTTCAGGGCCTGTTCCAGCGCGTCCTCGAGGATCTCGAAGGTGACGCCGGTGATCTTGATGTCCATCTGCAGGGCGGTGATCCCGTCCTTGGTGCCGGCGACCTTGAAGTCCATGTCGCCGAGGTGGTCCTCGACGCCGGCGATGTCGGTGAGGACGATGTAGTCGTCGCCCTCTTTGATCAGGCCCATCGCCACTCCGGCGACCGGGGCGCTGACCGGGACTCCAGCGGCCTGCAGTGCCATCGAGGAGGCGCAGACCGAGCCCATCGAGGAGGAGCCGTTGGACTCGAGCGTCTCGGAGACCGCGCGAATCACGTAGGGGAAGGACTCTTCGTCCGGAATAGTCGCCACCAGGGCGCGCTCGGCGAGCGCGCCGTGACCGATGTCGCGGCGCTTCGGGCCGCGCATGAAGCCCGCCTCCCCGACCGAGAACGGCGGGAAGTTGTAATGGTGGAAGAAACGCTTGGTGGTCTGCAGCCCGAGCGTGTCGAGTCGCATGTCCATCCGCGTCGTGCCGAGCGCGACGTTGGAGAGAATCTGCGTCTCACCGCGGGTGAACAGGGCCGAGCCGTGGACGCGCGGGGAGATGTCGACCTCGCACTCGATCGGCCGGATCTCGTCTTGCGCGCGACCGTCGGGGCGCTTCTTGTCGACGGCGATCGCCTTGCGGATCGTGTCCTTCTCGATCGCGGCGAAGATGGCCTTTACCTCAGCCTTACGCTCGCCGTCGGCGTCGTCGTCCTCAGGCGCGTATCTGGCGACGACCTCGTCCTTGACCTTGTCGATCGCCTCGTAGCGCTCGAGCTTGCCGCTGGTGGCGATCGCGTCGACCAAGGCCTGGCCGTACTCGGAACGGATCTGGTCGAGCAGGGAAGCGTCGAGCTCCGGCTCGGTGTGCTTGATCTTCTCCTTGCCGGCCTTCCGCTGCAGCTCCTCCATTGCGGCGACGAGCTTCTTGATCTCGCCGTGGGCGATGTCGAGCGCGTCGAGGATCTCGGCCTCGCTGACGCCCTCGGCGCCGGCCTCGACCATCAGGATCGCCTCGTCGGTGCCGGCGACGATCAGGTCTAGCTCCAGCTCCTCGTGGCGGTCCTCGGGCGGATTGACGACGAAGTCACCCTCGAGTTTGCCGACCCGGACCGCGCCGACGTGCTTGGCGACGGGGACTTCAGAGATCGCCAGCGCCGCGGAGGCACCGTTCATGGCGAGGATGTCGTAGGGGTTGACGTGGTCGACCGAGAGCGGCATCGCGACCAGCTGGGTCTCGGTGTGCCAGCCCTTCGGGAAGAGGGGGCGGATCGGCCGGTCGATCATGCGCGCGGTCAGCGTCGCCTTCTCGCCGGATTTGCCCTCGCGACGGAAGAACGAGCCGGGGATCTTGCCCGCGGCGTACATCCGCTCCTCGACGTCGACGGTGAGGGGAAGGAAGTCCACATCGCGCAGGCTGCCGAGAGTCGCGGTACAGAGGACCATCGTGTCGCCGGCCTGAACCACGACCGCGCCACCCGCCTGCTTTGCGAGTTTGCCCGTCTCGAAGGAAATCTGGCTGTCTCCGATATCCGCCGAGACGCGGGTTACGTCAAACATGCTCATCTAGTTGTCCTACCTCCGGCCGCCCGGTTGGCGGCCATCTGCTTTCAGAACTCTCGTTCTCTTTCGTAGAAGAGAGTACAGACCACTCCCTCACTGGGCGAAGATCGCCGGCGTGCTGGTAACGCCGGCGCGGATGCCGGACTCGAAATCGCGCCGCACCCGTGTTGCCACTGCCTCGCTGCGCCGGTCCCGCTCGAAGCGCTCGAGGTCGAGCCCGAGCTCCTCCACCCGCCGCCACAAGTGTGGATCATCGAGGTGGGCGCGATCGCCGTAGAGCGAATCGACCATCGCGAAGAAGGCGCCCTGGGCGCCGGCGGCCTCAGCCGCCGCATGAAGAGCGGGTGCACGCGGGTGCTTGCTGGCGACCGGGAAGTGGCGGAAGGCGACGGCCTCGGGCCGGGTCCGGATCTCGAGCCATGTCGCGGCGCAGTGCGGACAGCGGAGGTCGGCGTAGACGACGATCGCCTCGCCCTCGCCGCGGACGTGGTCGTCGGGCCCGAGCGGTGGAACCGGGGCGCTGCTCAGCTCCACGATCGCCCCGCTGCGAGCTAGGAGGCGAGAGCGTCGAAGATCAGGTTGGCGCCGGGGAACTCTCCGGGCGACGGTGATTCGTAGGCCCAGGCGACGGTGCCGTCGTCGTCGACGAGGACGAGGGTGCGGTTGGAGAAACCGAGGCCGTCGAGGTAGGAGCCGTAGGCCTTGGAGACCGCTCCCTTGGGCTCGAAGTCGGCCAGCAGGGTGGTATCGATGCCCAGCTTCTCCTGGAAGGCTTTGTGCGCGTAGGGGCTGTCGACGCTGATCCCGAGCAGCTCGACCCCCTTCTCGGTGAGCTCCGGCTTGACCTCCTGGTAGATCGAGAGCTGGTCCGAGCAGACCGGGCTGAAATCCATCGGGTAGAAGACGAGGAGGACCTTGCGGCCCTTGAAGCCGGCCAGCGAGACCTCTTCGCCGTCCTGGTCGCGCAGGGTGAAGTCAGGTGCCGGCTCGCCGGCGGAGATCATCGGCGCAGGCCGAGATCGGCGACCAGGGCGCGATAGCGCTCGAGGTCGGTCTTCTCGAGGTAACGCAGCATCCGGCGGCGCTTGCCGACCAGCATCAGCAGGCCGCGACGCGAGTGATGGTCTTTGCTGTGCGCGCGCAGGTGCTCGGTGAGTTCATTGATCCGCTCGGTGGCCAGGGCGATCTGGACCTCGGCGGATCCGGTGTCGCCGTCGACGCGACCGTATTTGCCGATCAGCTCGCTCTTTTTTTCTTTGGTCAGGCTCATATCTAGAACTCTCGTCTCAAAAAAGGCCGTGCACCCAGGACGGGTCACGGCCGCTGGAAAGTAGCACAGGCCGTGCCTCAGGCGTTCGGGCAGGCCGCGTCTTCGCCGAGGCGCCCCTGGCGTCCTGATAGGCCTTATAGGGGACGACGACGATGAAGTAGACGGCCGCAGTGGCAATGAAGGTGATCGCCGCATTGAGCACGGCGCCGTAGCTGAACTCGCTGCCGTTGATCGTGAAGCTGAGCCCGCCGAAGGTCGCCTTTGAGCATGAATTCCCGGAAGCCCTTGAGGAAGTCCGCGATCATCCCGTGAACCCCGCGCAGACGCGCTTGGCGTCCTCGATGTCGAGGTGCATCTGGGCGACCAGCTCGTCGATGTCCTCGTAGCGCTTCTCGCCGCGCAGGCGCTCGACGAAGGCGACCCGCAGGGTCTTGCCATAGAGGTCTTCCACGCGGTCGATCAGGTGGGTCTCGATCAGCACTCCGCGGCCGCTCTCGAAGGTCGGCCGCACGCCGACGTTGACCGCCGCCGGGACGCCGTTGGCGAAGGCGGCGTAAACCCCGTGCCCGGGGATCGCCAGGCGGTCGTCGGGGACGATGTTCGCGGTCGGGAAGCCGAGCTCGCGACCGCGCTGGTCGCCTTTGACGACAACCCCCTCGACCATGAAGGGGGAGCCGAGGCAGCGGCGGGCGCCCACCATGTCGCCGGCGGCGACCTGGGCCCGGATCCGGGTCGAGGAGACGGTCTCGCCGTCGACCTCGACCAGCGGCAGGACGCGGGTCTCAAACTCGGGGCGGGCGCGCAGCATCGCCGGGTCGCCTTTGGCCTTGGCCCCGAAGCGGAAGTTCTCGCCGACCGAGACCCGGCTGGCCGTCAGACGCTCGATCAACACCTGCTCGATGAACTGCTCCGCCGTCTGGTGGGCAAAGTCCTCGTCGAAGGCGATGACGACCAGCTCACGCACGCCGAGACCCTCGATCACGTCGCGCTTTACCGCGAACGGCGTGATCAGCTTCGGCAGCGCTGCCGGGTGCAGGATCTCCAGCGGGTGCGGCTCGAAGGTGAGGACGGTGTCAGCATCGTCGATCACCGCCCGGTGGCCGCGGTGGACGCCGTCGAAGGTGCCGATCGCGACGTTACGCCGCCGCGCCTCGGCCTCCCCCAGCGGCGTCACCCCGATGCTCATCGCAGCGCCTCGGCAACGGCCGGGACCACGGCGGCGACACGATCGACCGCGAGCAGCGCACCGGCATCCTCGACCGCGAAGGGGCCGACCGCGCTCCGGCGCAGGTCCGAGCAGTAGGCGTCGCCCAGAGTCTCGACCAGGGTCCGCACGTAGGTTCCCGCCGAGCACTTGATTTCATAGTGCGCGAAGCCATCGGCGGCGGAGAGCAGCTCGGCGCGGTGGACCTCGACGTCGCGCAGGGGCGTCTGGATCACCTCGCCGCGGTGTGCCTTCTTGTAGAGGCGCTCGCCGCCGACCCGGACCGCCGAGGTCATCGGCAGCCGTTGACGCACGGTCCCGGTCGGCAGCTCGAGCGAAGTCGGGATCTCACCGCTCTCGATCAGCTCGCCGTCGCGGTCGCCGGTGCTCGAGCGCCAGCCCAGGCGCGCCGTCGCCAGGTAGGTCTTGGGCAGGCCGACGAGGAAGCGCTGCAGCCGGGTCGCGCGGCCGAGCAGGATCAGCAGCAGGCCGGTGGCGAATGGGTCGAGGGTGCCAGCGTGCCCGGCTTTGCAGTCCCGTTCGCGCCGGATCTCGGCGACGACGTCGTGGGAGGTGACCCCGGCGGGCTTGTCGTAGAGCAGGATCGCGCCGGCGTCGCTGCCGTCCATCGTTTCAGCTGCCGAGCTGGGAGACGACCTCGTCGCAGAGGAAGGCGACGAGAGCGTCCAGCTCGAGGTCGGTGGAGAAACCGGCCGCGCGCTTGTGCCCCCCACCCCCATGCTTGCGGGCGATCGCGGAGACGTCGATGTCGCCCTCGCTCGAGCGCAGGCTGACCTTGCGGGCAGCGCGGCCGCGGTTGCCGAGGTCGCGGACCACCGCGGCGACCTTGGTCCCGTCGATCGAGCGCAGGTGATCGATCACCCCCTCGGTCATCTCCTCACCGGCGCCGGTGACCTCGTAGTCGGCGCTGGTGATGTAGCTGATCACCAGGCGGTCGCCGCAGTGGCGCTGAATCGCCTCCAGGGCGCGGGCAACGAGACGCAGCTTCTCGACCGGCACGTGCTCGTAGAGGCGGCGGTAGGTGTCGTCGACGTTGACGCCGGCGTCGATCAGCTCGGCCGCAACCCGGTGGGTGTGGGCCTTGGTGTTCTCGTACATGAACTTGCCGGTGTCAGTGATCAGGCCGACGTAGAGGGCCAGGGCCATTTCAGGTGTGATCCGGGCACCCATCAGCAGCGCCAGGTCGTAGACGATCTCGGCGGTGCAGGAGGCCTCGACGTCAACCAGGTTGAGGGCGCCGAAGCGGGTATTGTCGTGGTGGTGATCGATGTTGATCACGAGGTTGTCGCCGGCGGTGAGGAAGTCGACCGGCATCCGGTCGATGTTGCCGCAGTCGAGGAAGACGACGGTGCGGTCGGCCATGTCGGCGGGCGGCTCGTGGAAGACCTCCTCGAGCGGCAGGAAGCGGTACTCGATCGGCAGCGGGAACTCCTTGGCGCCGAGGAACATCACCGAGTCCTTGCCGAGCTGGGTCAGCAGCTGGTGCATCCCCATCAGCGAGCCGAGGGCGTCGCCGTCGGGCCCCTCGTGGGCGGTCAGCAGGAAGCGGTCGCGCGCGAGCAGCTCGGCGCTGACCTTCTCGATGTCGGAGGTGGCGACGCCGCTGAGCTCGCTCACAGCCCCTCCTCCCGCTCGGCAGACGGATCTTCGTCGAGCAGCTGCGAGATCCGCACGCCCTGCGCGATCGTGTCGTCGTAGTGGAAGGTCAAGGTCGGGGTCCGCTTCATCCGGGTCTCGGCGGCGATCCGCGATTGGATCGGGCCGTGAGAGGAGCGTAGGCCGCTGAGCGTGTCCTCGCGTTCCTCCTCGTCGCCGAGCACGCTTACGTACACCTTTGCGGTGCGCAGGTCGGGGCTGGTCTCAACCGAGGTCACGGTCACGAATCCGATTCGCGGGTCGCTCAATTCGCCTGAAATCGCAGCGCCCACGACTTCTCGGAGCACCTCGTTGATGCGCCGCATTCGAGGGCCGGCCATGCTACTCCAGCGTTTGCTCGACCTGTTTCGTCTGGAAGAACTCGAGCACGTCTTCCTCCTTGACGTCCGCGTAGCCTTCCAGCACGACGCCGAACTCCTGCCCCTCGTCAACTTCCTGCACGTTGTCTTTGAAGCGGCGCAGCGAGCCGAGTTTTCCGGTCCAGATGACGGTGCCCTCGCGGACCAGGCGGACGCTCGCGGTGCGGGTCGCCTTGCCCTCGGTGACGATTCCACCGGCGATACGACCGACCTTGGAGGCCTTGAAGGTCTGTTTGACTTCCGCCTCGCCGACCGCGACCTCGACCTCGAGTGCCTCCAGCAGGCCCTCCATCGCGTTGCGCAGGTCCTCAGTGATTTTGTAGATGACCGAGTAGCTGCGGATGTCGACGCCCTCGCGCTCGGCGGCGCGGCGGGCATCGGCGAGCGGGCGCACGTTGAAGCCGATGATGATCGCTTCCGAGGCCGAGGCGAGCATCACGTCGGACTCGTTGATGCCGCCGGTCTGGGAGTGGATGATGTTGATCGCGACGCGTTCCTGCGGGACTTTGGCGATCTCGTCCTGGAGCGCCTCCAGGGAGCCGGCGACATCGGCCTTGAGGACGATGTTGAGCTCCTTGATGTCACCCTCCTGGACCCGGGCGAAGACCTCGTCGAGGCTGATCTTGC
The DNA here is from genome assembly GCA_013821475.1 of Solirubrobacterales bacterium. Taxonomy (GTDB): domain Bacteria; phylum Actinomycetota; class Thermoleophilia; order Solirubrobacterales; family 70-9; genus VAYN01. The sequence continues at coordinate 1,092 of JACDGU010000028.1, read as the reverse complement.
GCGCCTGTCGGCGGGCCAGGGCCTCGGTTTTGAGCCTGGTCGCGCGCTCCTGGGCGAGCTGGCGGGCGCGGCGGTCGTTCTCGACCGCCTGGACGAATTCGCCGGCGAGGCTGACGCCGTCGAAGCCCAGCACCTCGACCGGCATCCCCGGCCCGGCGGCCTCGACCCGTTTGCCGGTGAAGTCGTGCATCGCCCGGACCCGGCCCCACTGCGGCCCGGCGACCAGCGAGTCGCCGATCTTCAGGGTGCCGCGCTGGACAAGGACGGTGACGACCGGGCCGCGGCCGGGGTCGAGCTGGGACTCGATCACGTTGCCGGAGGCGGGTGCGTCGGGATTGGCGCCGAGCTCCTCGAGCTCGGTCACCAGCTGAATCATGTCGAGCAGGTTGTCGAGCCCCTCGTGGGTCTTGGCGGAGACCTCGACGAAGACGGTGTCGCCGCCCCACTCCTCCGGCGAGATGCCCTCCTGGGCGAGCTCGCTGCGGACCTTTTCGGGGTTGGCGCCCTCTTTGTCGATCTTGTTGACGGCGATCAGCATCGGCACCTCGGCGGCACGCGCGTGGTCGATCGCCTCCTTGGTCTGCGGCATCACGCCGTCGTCGGCGGCGACGACGATCACCGCGACGTCGGTGACCTTGGCGCCGCGGGCACGCATCGCGGTGAAGGCGGCGTGGCCGGGCGTGTCGAGGAAGGTGATCGATTTGCCGTCGTGGTGGACCTGGTAGGCGCCGATGTGCTGGGTGATGCCCCCGGCCTCACCGGCGGCGACCTCGGTCTCGCGGATCGCGTCCAGCAGCGAGGTCTTGCCGTGGTCGACGTGGCCCATGATCGTGACCACCGGCGGGCGCTCGACGAGGTCCTCGTCGGCGTCGGAGAACTCCGGCTCCTCGGGCTCCTCCTCGGCGGCGGTGACGATCTCCAGCTTGCGGTCGAACTCGTCGGCGATCGTCCGGATCGACTCGTCGGTGAGGGTCTGCGTGAGGGTTGCCATCTCCCCCATCGTCATCAGTTTTTTGATGATCTCCGCCGGGGCGAGGCCGAGGCTTTCGGCGACCTCGCGGACGGTCGCGCCGGAGTTGACCTTGGTCGCCT
>JACDGU010000182.1 GCA_013821475.1 Solirubrobacterales bacterium | reverse complement strand
ATGGGCGACTGGGCGGCGCTGATCGGCTCGCTCTTCGTCGTCACCGCGGCGACCTCGAGCACCGACGTCGCGACCCTGTTCTGGGCGGTTCTCTTCAGCCCGGCCTGGATCCTGATCGTCAAGCTCCACGGCCTCTACGACAACGACCACCGGCGGATCCGCCACAGCACCCTCGACGAGCTGTCCTCCCTGGTCTCGGCCAGCGTGCTGGGGACGCTCGTCCTCGACGGGCTGCTGGCGCTGAGCCCGGTCGGGCCGCTCTCCCCCACCAGCGCGATCGCGCTCGGGGTCGGGACCCTGATCGGCAGCTTCGTTCTGCGCGGCGTCCTGCGCTTCTTCTGGCACCGCCTCACCGGGCTCGCCTATGGGCTGGTGATCGGTCCGGCCGCCGCGGTCGACACGATCGCGCGGCGCGTCTCCACCCACCCCGAGACCCGGTTGGCGCTGGTCGGCTACCTCTCCGAGAAGGGTGACGACGACGCCTCCGAGATCCCCCGCTTGGGCTCGATCGACGACATCTCCAAGGTCGCCCGCCGTTACGCGATCGAACGCGTCGTCGTCACCGAACGGGAGATGAGCGAGCGCGCCGCCGAGCAGCTGATCGAGGAGTGCAAGGCCGAGGGACTGGCCCTGACCTTCCTGCCGCAGCACTTCGGCCTGCTGGGCCCTGGGATCGAGCTCAACCGCCTCGCCGAGCTGCCGGTGCTCGACTTCCGCTTCAGCGACCCGCCGCGCTCGACCCTGGCGATGAAGCGGGCGCTGGACATCGTCGTCTCGGTCGCGGTGCTGGCGCTGCTCTCGCCGCTGCTGGCGCTCGCGGCGCTGGCGGTCGCCCTCGACACCGGCCGGCCGGTGTTCTTCCGCCAGCGCCGCGCCGGCCGCGACGGGGATCCCTTCACGATGCTGAAGTTCCGCACCATGGTGGTCGACGCCGAGGAGCGGCTGCCCGAGCTGGTCGACCTCGCCAGTCTCGAGGAGCCGGCCTTCAAGATCGCCGACGACCCGCGGATCACCCGCAGCGGTCGCTTCCTGCGCCGGACCAGCATCGATGAGCTGCCGCAGCTGGTCAACGTCCTGCGCGGCGAGATGTCGCTGGTCGGGCCGCGACCCGAGGAGGAGGGCGTCGTCGCCCTCTACGACGAGCGCCAGCGCGGTCGCCTGGCGATCAAGCCCGGGCTGACCGGGCCGATGCAGGTCTACGGCCGCAGCGACCTCACCTTCGAGGAGCGGCTGGCGATGGAGCGCGACTACCTCGACAACCTCTCGCTGCTGACCGACCTGGCGATCCTGCTGCGCACGCCGCGGGCGGTCATCCGCGGCGAGGGCGCCTGAGCGCGGCGAACATGCCCGAGCTCCTCGACCTCGAGGTCGCGATCGTCAGCCACGGCGCCGAAGAGCTGCTCTGGCGCTGCCTGCGTTCGCTCGAAGAGCATCCGGCGAGCGGCGCGATGCGGGTCACCGTCGTCGACAGCGGCAGCCCCGACGCGACCCCCGAGATGGTCGCGCGCCAGTTCCCCTCGGTGCGGCTGCTGCGGCGCGGCAACATCGGCTTCTCCGCCGCCAACAACCTCGTCCTGCGCGGGAGCGAGGCGGCGGCCGTGCTGCTGCTCAACCCCGACACCGAGGTCAATGCCGGCACCCTCGACGCCGCCCTGGCACGGCTGCGCTCGGAGCCGCGGATCGGGATGGTCGGCTGCAAGCTGGTGACCGAGAGTGGCGAGCTCGACCACGCCTGTAAGCGCTCCTTCCCTACCCCGCTCAGCGCCCTCGCCCACTTCACCGGCATCGGCCGCGACGAGGGGGCCTCGGCGGCCCTCAGCCAGTACCGGGCGACCGCCCTGGGCGACGACGAGCCGGGGGAGGTCGACGCAGTCAACGGCGCCTTCATGCTCTGCCGGGCGGAGGCGATCCGCGAGGTGGGCCTGCTCGACGAGGGCTACTGGCTCTACATGGAGGACCTCGACTGGTGCCACCGCTTCTGGGACGCCGGCTGGAAGGTCTTCTACGAGCCCGCCGGGGTCGCCCTCCACGTCAAGGGCGGCTCCAGCGCCGGCCGCCGCGCGCCGCGCCAGGAGATCGCCTTCCACCGCGGCATGGGCCGCTTCTACCGCCGCTTCGACGCCGCCGAGCACAACCCCCTGCTGAACGCCGCCGTCTACGCGGGGATCGGGGCCAAGCTGGCGGTCAGCCTCGGGATCACGGCGGCGCATGGACGTTAGGGGCGTTCGGTCTCTTTTCGCCCGGCCCAGACTCCCTCAGAAGGGCAGCTCGTCAGCGATCTCGGAGAGCTTCGGCGCGCTCTTGTCGCGCTCGGAGAGCAGCGGCTCGGCGACCTGCCAATCGACCCCGACGTCGGGGTCGTCCCAGGCGATCCCGGCCTCGGTATCCGGGTCGTAGAGGCTGGAGACGAGATAGGCGACGTCGGCGACGTCGCTGAGCACGGCGAAGCCGTGGCCGAACCCCACCGGGACGAAGAGCTGGCGGTGCTTGACGTCGTCGAGCACGTGCGCCTCCCACTGCCCGTAGGTGGGCGAGTCGCGGCGCAGGTCGACGGCGACGTCGACGATCTCCCCACGCGGGCAGCGGACCAGCTTCGCCTGCCCCGGCTCCGTCTGGAAGTGGATCCCACGCAGCGTCCCCTGCGCCGAGCGCGAGTGGTTGTGCTGGACCAACTCGACGTCGACGCCCAGCTGCGCCCAGGCGTCGCGGCTGAAGCTCTCGATCATGAAGCCGCGCTCGTCGCCGTGGACGACGGGCTCGATCAGGACCACGCCCTCCAGCTTCGTCGGCAGCCGCTGCGCCATCAGCTCAACGACTTCCCGTACTGCTTTTCGTAGTACTCGCGGTACTCACCGGAGCGGATCGGGCCCCACCACTCCTCGTTGTCGCGGTACCAGGCGACGGTCTTCTCGAGGCCTTCGGCGAAGTGGACCTTCGCCTCCCAACCGAGCTCGTCGCGCAGCTTGTCGGAGGCGAGCGAGTAGCGGCGGTCGTGGCCGGGGCGGTCCTGCACGTACTCGATCAGCGACTCGTCCTTGCCGGTCAGCTCGATCACCCGTTTGATCACCTCGATGTTCTCGCACTCGTCGGGGCCGCCGACGTTGTAGGCCTCGCCGGGGCGGCCGTTCATCAGCACCGCGTGGATGCCGCGGCAGAAGTCCTCGACGTAGAGCCAGTTGCGGACCTGCTTGCCGTCGCCGTAGACCGGCAGCGAGTCGCCGTGCAGGGCGTTGAGGGTGATCAGCGGAATCAGCTTCTCCGGGTACTGGCGCGGCCCGTAGTTGTTGGAGCCGCGGACGATCGAGGCTTCGGTCCCGTAGGTGTGGAAGTGGGCGGAGACGAGCAGGTCGCCGGCGGCCTTGGTCGCCGAGTAGGGCGAGGAGGGGTCCAGCGGCGAGGTCTCGGTGAAGGAGCCGGACTCGATCGAGCCGTAGACCTCGTCGGTCGAGACCTGCAGGTAGCGGGAGACGCCGAGCTCGCGGGCGGCGTCGAGCAGGGTGCCGGTGCCGATCACGTGGGTGCGGGCGAAGGCGTCCTGGTCGTCGATCGAGCGGTCGACGTGGGACTCGGCGGCGAAGTTGACCACCGCTTCGGCCCCCTCCATCGCCTCGCGCACCTTGGCCGGGTCCTCGATCCCACCGACGAGGAGCTCGACCCCGTCGGGCAGGTTCTCGCGGCGGCCGGCGTAGGTCAGCTTGTCGAGCACCACGATCTCGTGTTCGGCGCCGGCGATACGGACGTAGGTGGAACCGATGAACCCGGCGGCGCCGGTGACCAAGAGCTTCATGTTGCCTCCGCTTCTCGTTGGGCGAGGTAGCCGGCCAGCCCGTCGTGCCAGGAGGGCAGCCGGATCGCGTGCTCGCGCTGGCTGGTCAGGGCCGAGAACGGCGGCCGCGCGGCCGGCCGACCCAGCATCTCGGTCGTCCCCGAGAGCACCTTGCAGTCGACCTTCGCCTGCTCGAAGATCTCGCGCGCGAATTCGTACCAGGAGCATTTGCCGGCCGCCGCCATGTGGTGGATGCCGTACTCGATCCCCTCGATCAGGCGGACGATCCCGTAGGCGAGGTGCCAGGTGTAGGTCGGCGAGCCGACCTGGTCGCGGACGACGAGGACCTCGTTCTGGGTCCCGGCCAGGCGCAGCATCGTGGCGACGAAGTTGGGGCCGGAGATGCCGAAGAGGCCGGCCGAGCGGACGACGAAGTGGCGCTTGTTGGCGGCGGCGGTCGCCTCCTCGCCGGCGAGCTTGGTGCGGCCGTAGGCCGAGAGCGGCGCCGGCTGGTCGCTCTCCACGTAGGGCACGCCCTTGGCGCCGTCGAAGACGTAGTCGGTGGAGACGTAGACGACGCCGGCACCGACCTTGGCGGCCGCGGCGGCGACGTTGCCGGCCCCGGTGCCGTTGACCGCGAAGGCAGCCTCCTCGGCGCTCTCGGCACCGTCGACGTCGGTCCAGGCGGAGCTGTTGATGATCATGTCGGGGCGCTCGAGGTCGCACTTCTTCGCCAGCGCCGCGGCGTCGGTGACGTCGAGCTCGCGATGACCGAAGCCGACCACGTCGTGGCCGGCGTTGCCGGCGGCGAGCATCAGGTCGCGGCCCAGCATCCCCGCCGCGCCGGTGACGAGCAGCTTCATCGCACCGCCTCCACTAGACGATTTCGATCTCGGAGCTGTCGCCGACCAGGAGCCGCAGGGTCTTCGGCGGGCCGTCGCTGCGGGTCAATTTGACGTTGCGGCCCAACAGGCTCGCCTCCATCCGCGT
>JACDGU010000181.1 GCA_013821475.1 Solirubrobacterales bacterium | reverse complement strand
CTGCCCCTGCAGATGGAGGCTGCCGCCGGCGCTCCGGACCTTGCCGATCTGCGCGGGCAGCCACACCTGCGCCACGCGCTCGAGGTCGCTGCCGCCGGCGGCCATAGCCTGCTGATGATCGGCCCTCCCGGCGCCGGTAAGTCGCTCGCCGCCAGCCGGCTGCCCTCGATCCTGCCGCCGCTGGCGCCGGTCGAGGCGCTGGAGGTGGCGCGGATCGCCAGCGCCTGCGGCCGTCTCAACCTGGTCGGGTCCGGCGGGCGGCCGTTCCGGGCACCACACCACACGATCAGTCCCGCGGGACTGATCGGCGGCGGCAACCCGCCGCGCCCGGGTGAGGTGACGCTCGCTCACCGCGGCGTCCTCTTCCTCGACGAGCTCTGCGAGTTCCGGCGCGACTCGCTGGAGGCGCTGCGGGCACCGCTGGAGTCGGGCGAGGTGTCGATTGCGCGGGCGGGGAGCCGGAGCAGCCTGCCCTGCCGCTTCATGCTGATTGCCGCCGCCAACCCGTGCCCCTGCGGGCGCGGCGAAACCGACCCCGACTGCGGCTGCGCGCCGGTGGCGGTCCAGCGCTACCAGGGGAAATTGAGCGGTGCCCTCGCCGACCGCATCGACATCCTCGCCGCGGTGCGCCAGCCGAGCGCCGCCGATATCGGCGGCGGCGAGGGCGAGGCCTCGGTCGAGGTCAGGGGCCGGGTGGCCGCGGCTCGCGGACGTCAGGAGCGCAGGCTCGGGCCCGGCCGCTGCAACGCCGAGATGACGCCGGGTGAGGCCCGCGCGTGCGCGCTGAGCCCGGAGGCCGGGGCGCTGCTGGCTGAGCTCTACGCCCGCCAGCGCCTCAGCGGCCGCGCCCACGACCGGGCGCTGCGCCTGGCCCAGACGATCGCCGACCTGGCGGGCGCCGACTCGATCGGGGAGGACGAGATGGCGCAGGCGCTGGCGCTGCGGAGGCGTGATCGTGGCTGAGCCCCAGGCCTGTCCGGAATGCCTGCGCCGCGCCTGGCTGCTGGCGCTGCTCGGCCCCTACATCGAGAAGATCGCGACCAGCTCGCCGGGCTCCCGCTCGCCGGAACTGCTGCGGCTCTCGAACGAGAATCTGGTCAAGGTCGCCGCCCCCAACGTCGCCGGCCAGTTGTTGGCGCGGGTCGAGGCCACATCCGAGGGTCACCTCGCCGAGGAGCTCGCGGTGGCGCGCTGCTGGGCCTGCTGCCGGCACGGCGACCTCTATCCTGACTCGCTGCGCGACGCCGACGACGCTCCCTGGGCGCTGATCGGTCGCGGCGACCCGGGGCTGCTCGACGGCCTCGAGACCTTCGGCGCGGTGACGATCGTCGGCGCCCGCCGCGCCACCTCCTACGGGCGCGAGATTGCCCGCGAGCTGGGCCAGGAACTGGCGAGCGCCGGGATGGTGGTCGTCAGCGGCCTCGCCTTCGGAGTCGACGCTTGCGCCCACCGCGGCGCGATCGACGGCGGCCGCACGATCGCCGTCCTCGGCTGCGGGCCGGACACCGCCTACCCGGCGGCCCACCGCTCGCTCTGGCGGCGGATCTGCGAGACCGACCTGGTCATCTCCGAGTTCCCGCCCGGCGCCGCTCCCTGGCGTTGGACCTTTCCGGCCCGCAACCGGATCATGGCGGCGCTGGCCGGGATGACGGTCGTCGTCGAGGCCGCCGCCCGCTCCGGCTCGCTGATCACCGCCGACATGGCAGCTGACCTCGGTCGCGATCTCGGCGCCGTCCCCGGGCCCGTCACCTCGCGCGCCTCCGCCGGCCCCAACAACCTCCTCGCCGGCGGCGCCTGCGTGGTCCGCGACGCCCAGGACGTCCTCGACGCGATGCTCGGTCCCGGCGCCAAGGCCCTCGAGCGCTCTGGCGCGAGATTGGACCCCGCCCTGGCCACGGTCCTGGCCGCCGTCGACGCCGGCGAGTCGAGCTGCGACGGCGTCGCCGCCGCCCTCGGCCTGCCCGGCCCCGAAATCGCCGCCGCCCTCGCCCGCCTCGAGATGCTCGGCTACGTCAGCTGCTCGAACGTCGGCCTCTACTCGCGCACGCTGCTGGCAGCGCCGTAGTGGCGCTTTTGTTGTCGTGGGGGCGCCAAACGCGCCACGCCGCCGCCATCTAGGCTCCCGGCGTGACCACGCGACGCGTACCGGCAGTACTCTCGATCGCCGGCTCGGACTCCGGCGGTGGGGCCGGCATCCAGGCCGACCTGAAGGCGTTTGCACGCTGCGGCGTGCACGGGATGACCGCGATCACCGCGATCACCGCGCAGAACACGGTCGGGGTGATCGAGGTGAAGGCGGTTGCGCCGGAGATGATCCTCGCCCAGGTCCGGGCGGTCGCCGAGGACATCGGCGTCGACGCGGTCAAGATCGGGATGCTGGGCACGGCCGAGACGGTCGAAGCGGTGCTCGCGGCACTCGACCTGGTCGGCGCCGCGCCGGTCGTGGTCGACCCGGTGATGGTCGCTGAGAGCGGCGCCGTGCTGCTCGACGACGACGCCCGCCGGCTGCTCGTCGAGCAGCTGCTGCCACGGACCAGCGTGGTGACGCCGAACATCCCCGAGGCCCGGGTGCTGACCGGGCCCGGGGAGAAGGCGAGCCAGGAGGAGCTGGCGCGGGCGGTGGTCGCGCTCGGCCCGCAGGGCGTCGTCGTCACCGGCGGTCACAGCGAGCGTCTGGTCGACCTCTTCTTCGACGGCGCCGAGCCGATCGAGATCCCCGGCGAGCGCCACCCGGACGGCGCCGCCCACGGCTCGGGCTGCACCCACTCCTCGACGCTCGCGGCCTGCCTCGCCCGCGGCGCCAGCCCGATTCAGGCGGCGGAGGCCGCGCGGCGGGTCGCCTCCGCCGCGGTCGGGGCCGGGCTGAGGGAGATCGGCCATGGCCCTGGCCCGGTCGACGTCTTCGACCTCAGCCGCGATCCCGAGGACGACGCCGAGTAGCGGCGCTGGCTAGATTTGCCCTATGAGCACTGACGCCAGCACCGCGACCCGGCTTCCCCGACCCCGCTCGGCGACCGTCTTCGACGGCCCCGACCGCGCCCACGCGCGCGCCTACATGAAGGGCATCGGCTTCGACGACGACGCCCTCAGCCGGCCGACGATCGGGATCGCCAACACCTGGACCGAGGCGATGCCCTGCAACTTCCACCTCCGCGCTCTGGCCGAGCACGTCAAAGACGGCGTCCGCGCCGCCGGCGGCACGCCGATGGAGTTCAACACCGTCGCCGTCTCCGACGGGGTGACGATGGGGACGCAGGGGATGAAGGCCTCGCTGATCAGCCGCGAGGTGATCGCCGACTCGATTGAGCTGATGGCCCGCGGCTACCAGTTCGACGCAATCGTCGCCCTCTGCGCCTGCGACAAGACGATCCCCGGCTGCGCGATGGCGCTGGCCCGGCTCGACGTGCCCTCGGTGCTGCTCTACGGCGGCTCGATCGCTCCCGGCCACTGGCACGGCCGCGACGTCACCATCCTCGACATCTTCGAGGCGATCGGCGCCCACAACGCCGGCGACATGAGCGACGAGGAACTGCACGAGCTCGAGGGCGTCGCCAGTCCCGGTGCCGGCGCCTGCGGCGGCCAGTTCACCGCCAACACGATGGCCTGCGCCTTCGAGGCGCTGGGGATCAGCGCCGGCGGCTCGGCGATGGTGCCGGCCGAAGACGAGGACAAGAGCACCGTCGCCGAGAAAGTCGGCGAGCTGGTGATCCGCGTCCTTGCCGACGACATCACCCCGAGCAAGGTGATCACCCGCGACTCGCTGGAAAACGCGATCGCCTGCGTCTGCGCCTCCGGCGGCTCGACCAACGCCGTCCTGCACCTGATCGCCCTCGCCCACGAGCTCGGGATCGAGCTGACGATGGCCGACTTCGAGCGTATCTCGCGGGCGACGCCGCTGTTCGCCGACCTCAAGCCCGGTGGCCGCTTCGTCGCCACCGACCTCTACGCGGCGGGCGGCGTGCCGGTGATCCTCAAACGCCTCGACGACGCCGGCCTCCTCCATCGCGAGGCGATCACGGTCAGCGGCAAGACGATCGGCGAAGAGGCCGAAGAGGTCAGCGAGGCGCCCGGGCAGGAAGTCGTGCGCCAGCTCGACAAACCGCTCAAGACCGAAGGCGGGCTGGCGATCATGGGCGGCAACCTCGCGCCCGAAGGCGCAGTGGTCAAGCTCGCCGGCACCGAGCGCCGCCGGCAGACCGGCCCGGCCAGGGTCTTCGAGACCGAAGAGGCCTGCTTCCGGGCGGTCAAGGACCAGAAGATCAAGGCCGGCGACGTCGTCGTGATCCGCAACGAGGGTCCGGTCGGCGGTCCCGGGATGCGGGAGATGCTCCAGGTCACCGCGGCGATCGTCGGCGAGGGGCTCGGCGAGAGCGTGGCGATGGTCACCGACGGCCGCTTCTCCGGCGCCACCCGCGGCCTGATGATCGGCCACGTCGCCCCCGAGGCGGCGAAGGGCGGCCCGATCGCGGCGATCCGCGAGGGCGACGAGATCACCGTCGACATCGACAACCGGCGCCTCGACGTCGACCTCTCCGACGAGGAGATCGCCGCCCGCGTCGCCGCCTACGAGTCGCCGCCCTCGCCCTTCGGCCGCGGTGTCATGTCGAAGTACGCAGCGACTGTCTCTTCAGCCGCTCACGGCGCCATCACCAGCTAGATGAGTAGTTCCACGAATCGCCCGGCGCGGGGCCGATCGCAGGGATAGCGAGCAGCCGGGTCGAAGTCGGCGGTGCTCAATACCAGCGCCGACCCAAGGAGGGCCACGATGCTCGCCGACCTC
>JACDGU010000180.1 GCA_013821475.1 Solirubrobacterales bacterium | reverse complement strand
CACTCGACGTACCTGGAACCCGCTCGTGTCGCCCCGAGAGCGCCGCACGGTCGCTGCGGCGACTCCTCAGGGGTCCGATCGGCCGTGGGCGCTTGACGGGACGCTCTCCATATGAGGACGCAGGGAGCGCCGCGTGCTCTGCACACAAGCGACCGAGGACGCCGAGATGCGCGGATCAGGAGGCCGCGAGGAAGTCGTCGGCTAGTACCGCGACCAGTCGCGGCAGCGAGCCGAGCGAGCGGGAGAGCTCGAGCTGGCGGCGGGCGCCGGTCTTGTCGGCCAGCCGCGAGACCGTCTCCAGCTGCTCGACGCAGCCGAGCGCCTCGGCGTGGGGCCGGCACTCGATCAGCAGCTCGTCGAGCATGCCGCGGGCGGGGATCCGTTCTCCCAGCGCCGGGTCGATCAGCTCCGCGTCCATCCCGTCGCGGGCGGCGAGGAAGCGGTTCTCGGAGAGGACCTCGGCGGGAATGCCGCCGTCGAAGGTCTGCGCCCCCGACTCGACCTCGAGGCGGACGATGCTCTGCACCAGTGCAGCCAGGCCGGCGGTGTCGGCGAGTGTCGTCTGGGCGTCCATGATCCGCACCTCGACGGTGCCGAAGCGAGGCTGGGGGCGGACGTCCCACCAGAGGAAGGTCGGCTCCGGCACGGCGTCGCAGCGGATCAGGACGTCGACCGACTCGGCGTACTCGGCGTAGTCGGAGAAGGCGCGGGGGATGCCGACCCGGGGGAAGGCCTGGAAGAGCGGCGTCCGCGCCGACGCCAGCCCGGTGTCGCGGCCCTGCCAGAAGGGCGAGTTGACCGATAACGCCAGCAGTAGCGGGATGTGGATCCGGAGCCGGTTGCCGGCGTGGATCGCCGCTTCGGCGTCGGGGACCCCGACGTGGACGTGGAGGCCGAAGGTCGGCTCGCGGCGGGCCAGCTCGCGCATCGATCCATAGACGAACTGGTAGCGCTCGCCGGCGGAGACGACGATCTCCTGCCAGACCGCGAAGGGGTGGGTGCCGGCGCTGGCGGCGCGCATCGAGAGTGGCCGCAGGGTGCTGTCGAGCTCGGTTCGCAGCGCCTCGAGCTCCTCCATCGCCTCGCCGATGTGGGCATGGACGCCGGTCTGGATCTCCAGCGCCGAGCCGTGGGTCTCGGCGGTGAAGCTCGCCGTTTTGCCGCGCGGGAGGCGGGGCAGGACGCTGTCGATGCGGTGGGCGAGTGCCCAGGTGAGCTGGTCGAGCAGCATCACCTCCTCCTCGATACCCACCGTGTAGGGGCCCAGCTCGTGCGGATCGGCCCAGGTCGCCCAGGCCGGCAGCGTGCTGGAAGCCCCGCCGTTCATGCGACCTCGCGGCCGGACCGGCGCTCGAACTCGGCGCCGTCGTCGCGGCAGGCTTCGACGAAATGCCGGAACAGCGCTGCCTCGTAGCTGCGGTGGACGAGCGTCTCGGCGTGCCACTGGACGCCGATCAGGAACGGCCGGGAGGGATCCTCGACCGCCTCGATCGTGCCGTCGGGGGCGCGGGCGCTGACCACCAGGCCCTCGCCGAGCCGGTCGATCGCCTGGTGGTGGAAGGAGTTGACGTCCACCGCGCTGCCCTCCAGCGCTTCCGCCAGGCGACTGCCGGGATCGATCTCGACCGCGTGGCTGGTCTGGTCCCCGGGAGTCTGCTGGCGGTGGGGGATCTCTTCGGAGATCTCCGGCAGGTGCTGGAAGAGGGCGCCGCCGCGGACGATGTTGAGCGCCTGGGTGCCGCGGCAGATCGCCAGGATCGGCATTTCGCGGGCGTCGGCGCGTCGCGCCACCGCCAGCTCGAAACGGTCGAGGTCGGGCTGGGTGGGGCCGAGCTCCGGGTGCGCGCCGGCGCCGTAGCTCTCCGGGTCGAGGTCGGGCCCACCGGAGAGGCAGATCCCGTCGAGGCGGTCGAGCAGCGGCTCGATCGCCTCCTCGTTCAGCGGCGGCATCACCAGCGGCAGCGCGCCGGCCGCCTCGAGGCTCTTGAGGTAGGTGAGGCCGAGCGACATCTCGCGGCCGCTGGGCTCGCCCTCGGGGGTCGGCGTGACCCGCTCGGCGGCACGGACCTCCGAGGTGGTGACGCCGATCAGCGGGCGCTCGTTGCGCGAGGCGAGCGAACGGCGCTTCATCCCCGGCCGCCGGACCGGACCTCGAGCACCCAGGTGTCCTTGCAGCCGCCGCCGCGGGAGCTGTTGACGATCATTTCGCCGGCGCCCCGCGCGTAGCGGGTCAGCCCGCCGGGCATCGCCCCGGCGCCGGCCGGCGCGCTGACGATGAAGGGCCGCAGGTCGACCCGCCGCGGCCGCAGCCGCCCGCCGCAGACGGTCGGGTGACTGGAGAGCTGGACCGTGTCCTGGGCGATGAAGTGCTCGGGTCCACGGCGCAGGACGCCGATCGCGCGTCGGCGCTGGGCCGAGGTCGCCCGCGACATGATCGTCACCCCGTGACCGCCGAAGCCGTCGCGTGGCTTCAGCACGAGTTCGTCGAGCCGCTCCATCGCTTCCTTGCGGACCATCTCGTCGGAGAGGTCGAAGCTGGGGACCGAGCGCAGCAGCGGCTCCTCGCCGAGGTAGAAGCGGACCATGCGCTCGGCGTAGGCGTGGGCGAGCTTGTCGTCGGCGATGCCGGTGCCGAAGGCGTTGACGCAGCACAGCCGGCCGGACTCGAGCGCCGGCATCAGCAGCTCGCCGAGCCCGGTCAGGCTGCCGTCGGCGGCGCTGAGGCGGTCCTCGTCGAGCCGGCGGTAGATCACGTCGATCTGGGTCCGCTCTCGCGAGTGGCGGTAGTAGAGGCGGCCTTTGTTGACCTCGAGCTGGTTCATGGTCACGACCGGGACGTCGAGTTCGCGCCCGAGCCGGCGGTGCTCGTACCAGGCACCGCTCTCGGGTCCGTCGGAGACGATCGCAGCGGCCGGATCGGAGCCGCCGTCGGGAGCCGCGGCGCGGATCGCGGCACCGAGCATCTCCACGTATCCCTCGAGCTTTCGCGGCTGGACCTCGGCCTCGAGCGCCGGCTCGACCGCTTCGCGGACGCCGAGCGAGTAGCTGGATCCGGAGGGCATCCGCAGATTGTCCTCCAAGACGAGCAATTCGCCACCCTCGTCGCGGATCAGGTCGAGACCGGCCACCGTCGCTGCCGGCACCGCCGGGTCGAGCAGGCCCTGCATCCGCGGCTCGTAACCGAGCGAGGTCTCGAGCAAGCGCCGCGGAACGACGCCGGCGTCGAAGATCCGCTGACCGCCGTAGGTGTCGGCGAGGAAGGCGTTCAGCGCCTTGGCCCGCTGCAGCAGGCCGGCCTCGAGCGGCTCCCACTCCTCGGCGTCGATCACCCGCGGCACCGGGTCGACGACCATCGCCTGCCCCGGCCCGAAGGACAGGCCGAGCGAGGCGGCGTCAGACCGGACGCGCTCGCGCAGCACCACCAGGTCCTGCCGCGCGAGCGCGTCGAACACGTCCGCGTAGGGAGTCCGCGGAACGCCGGTCGGGGCAAACGCCTCGTCGTAGTGACCCGTGTCGAGCGGGTACTTTCCGGCACCGGGAAAGGGGCGGGCCGGATTCAAGGTCGTCGCCATCCCTGGACGCTAGGCACAGCCCACCTGCCGCGACATGGCCCTGAGTCGAGAATCGGCGCGGGCGGCATGGACATTCGTCAGGGGCCTTCGGGGGCGTCATCCAGGGTTTCGAGGCGTTCGATCGCCGGCAGCCGCCAGAGCGCGCTGGCGATGATCAGCCCGACGGCGGTCGAGAGCATCGCCAGGAACCACTCGGTCGAGTTGAGCAACTCCATCTGGAAGAAGTCCCGGACCGGGGCGGCGGCGAGGATCAGCGCGTAAAGCGCCCCGAGGCCGGCGACCATCGCCAACATGTAGCTCTGGATCGCGATGTGCTCGCGCCCCGGGCCGCGCTCCAGCAGCAGCACGAAGGCCAGGCCGAGGATGATCAGCGTCGTCGTCGCCGCGGTCCGGCCGGCCTCGAGGCCGTCGCCGGCGACGGTGTCGACGAGGAAGAAGGAGAGGATCGAGCCGAGCGCCGTCGCCAGGCCGGCGGGGACGGCGAAGGCCGCCAGCGACCTCAGCAGGTGGCCACGGTAGAGGGGGCCGTCGGAGGGCGCCAGGGCGAGGACGAAGGAGGGGATGCCGATCGTCAGCAGCGCCGCCAGGGTGAGGTGGCGGGGGAGGAAGGGGAAGGCAAAGCCGGGCACGGCGACGAGCAGGATCAACGCCGCCGCATAGACGGTCTTGGTCAGGTAGAGGCGGCCGAGGCGGTGGATGTTGCGGGCGATCCGCCGCCCCTCGCCGACTGCCTCGGGCAGCCGCGAGAACTGGTCTTTGAGCAGGACCACGTCGGCGACGCCTTTGGTCACCTGGGCGCCAGACCCCATCGCCACCGCCATCCGCGCCGTCTTCAGCGCCGGCACGTCGTTGACGCCGTCGCCGATCATCGCCACGTAGCGCCCGGCGCCGACCAGCGCCGCGACCAGCGCTTTCTTCTGCTCGGGCTTGATCCGGCAGAAGATCGTGTTGGCCAGCGCCACCTCGGCCAGCGCCTCCGGGTCTTCCGGCAGCTCCGGCCCCTCGACCACGCCGGCCTCGCGCGGTACCCCGACCGCGTAGGCGACCGCGGTGACGGTGGCGCGGGCGTCGCCCGAGATCAGCTTGAGATCGACTTCCTGCTCGCGCATGAAGGCGATCGTCTCGGCGGCATCCGGGCGCAGCGTCTCCTCGAGGACGACCAGCGCCAGCGGCGTCAGCCGCGGCGCCGGCGCCGCCTTCGGGTCGTCCGGCAGCGGCGCGCCCGACTGGCCGAAGGCGACAACGCGCCGCCCCGCCGCCG
>JACDGU010000027.1 GCA_013821475.1 Solirubrobacterales bacterium | reverse complement strand
GCCTGCGGCGGCGGATGGCCCCGCACGAACGCGAGCTGCGGGCGCTATGCGAAGCGGGGAAGCGCAAGTCGGTCAAGAGCCGCTACCACCGCGGCCTGGCCCGCAACCTGGTCAAGGTCTGGCCGGCGCTTTGGACCTTCGTCGAGGCCGAAGGCGTCGAGCCGACCAACAACCGTGCTGAGCGCGGCCTGCGCCACGCGGTCATCTACCGCAAGCTGCCAGTGCCTTGGAGCGAACGGCACCGGGCGCTCGCCTCCTCGATGCCCCGCGGCGCCAGCTGCCACATCCCGCGCGAGAATCCCGCCATCAGGCGCCCACCGTTGCGGACTTCAGCAGGCGATTTCGCGCGCGGCCTCTCGACGATCGAAGCCCGGGCGAGCTGTTGAGAGATCTGCGCCTGCTGGGCCTGCAGCCCTCCGTGCTCCAGGCGGGAAGCTCAGGCAGCGGGGGCCCCGAGCTCGCCGCGTGTGAGGTTGCCGGCGCATGACCGAGCCACAGCCCCCAGCCACCCCGACCAAGCCCGAGGCGGCGGTCCCTGCGGAACCGGTGGGATCCCCGTCAGCGGGCGCCGACGAGACGGGCCACGCGTCCTTTCCGGCCCGCGATCCGCCCGCTGTCTGGACCTGGGAAGTCAAAAAGGGCTAGAGCGAATCGATGTCGAAATTGTCGGATGCGCTGGGCGCTGCTATTTTTTACAGCGCTCGTAGGAAAAAGATGATGCGACTGGACGTTGATGGCAGACACCGCGCTCCAACAATCGGCATCCTCGACTGGCAGCGCCACGGTCGATCCCGGCGCGCCCGGCTTCGGCATTTCCGGGGACGAGCTGCTTCGCAAGTGGTCGCGTGGAATCGCGGGAGTCATTGTCGGCGCCGCCCTCGGCTTCGCATTGGTGATCGGACTGCGAGCGATCTCAGGCCTGCCGACCTTCCAGACCGAGCAGACCGGCTACCCGCACGTCGTCGTCCCGGTCATCACCGGGGCGTTCGGCTTCCTGGTCGGCTTCGGCACCCTCACTTACTGGCTTCGCTGGGCACTGGGTGAGCCGACCCGCCCCGAGGATCACGCCAGCCATGGCGCCGCCACTTGGCGCGACTACTTCACCTTCAACACCGATCACAAGGTGATCGGCATCCAATACATCGTCACTACCTTCTTTTTCTTTTTCGTCGGCGGCCTGCTGGCGATGGTGATCCGGGCCGAGCTCGCCCAGCCGGGCACCCAGATAGTCGACGCCGCGAGTTACAACTCGATCTTCTCCGCTCACGCGACGATCATGATCTTCCTCTTCGTGATCCCGGTCTTCGCCGGGATCGCCAACTACGTCCTACCGCTGATGATCGGCGCTCCGGACATGGCCTTCCCGCGGCTGAATGCGCTCAGCTTCTGGTTGCTGGTGCTCGCGGGAGTCATCTTCCTCTCGAGCTTCCTGGTCCCGGGCGGCGCCTTCGACGCCGGTTGGACCGGCTATGCCCCGCTTTCCACCGGCGCTCCGCTGGGCCAGTCGTTCTTCAACATCGGCGTCCAGTTCGCCGGCTTCTCCTCGATCCTCGCCGCGCTCAACTTCCTGGTCACGATCGTCACGATGCGCGCACCCGGAATGACCTTCTGGCGGATGCCGTTGCTGGTCTGGGCAAACCTCGCGACCTCGCTGCTGGTGATCGCCGCGACCCCCTTCATCGCCGGGGTGCAGTTCATGGTCCTCTTCGACCGCATCCTGCACACCAACTTCTTCCAGTTCGCGTCGGGCGGGGACGTCGTCAGCTACCAACACATCTTCTGGTTCTACTCGCACCCGGCGGTCTACATCATGATCATCCCCGGCTTCGGGATCATCAGCGAGGTCATCTCCACCCACTCGCGCAAGCCGATCTTCGGCTACCGGCTGATGTCGCTCTCGCTGATCGCGATCATCGTCCTCAGCTACTCGGTCTGGGCCCACCACATGTTCGTCGCCGGCATGTTCAGCTGGCTACGTGTGCCGATGATGTTGACCTCGGTCCTGATCGCGGTTCCGACCGGGATCAAGATCTTCTCCTGGCTGGGGACGCTCTACTTCGGCAAAATCAATCTCCGCTCGACCGCGATGCTCTTTGCCCTCGGCTTCCTCTGCAGCTTCATCCTCGGCGGCATCAGCGGCGTGATGATCGCGATGGTGCCGATCGACATCCACGTCACCGACACCTACTTCATCGTCGCCCACATCCACTTCGTCCTCTTCGCCGGCTCTGTCTTCACGATCTTCGCCGGGGTCTACTACTGGTTCCCGAAGATCACCGGGCGGATGTATGACGAGAAGTTGGGGAGGGTTCACTTCTGGCTGACGCTGATCGGCACCTGGGGCACCTTCATCCCGATGCACTGGATCGGGATGGACGGTATGCCGCGACGGGTCGTCGACTACGCGACCCAGTTCGGCGAGTGGAACCTGTTGATTTCGGTCTTCGGCTTCCTGCTTGGCGCCGCCCAGCTCGTCTTCCTCTACAACATGGTCGTCAGCTGGCGCTTCGGCCCGCGCGCCGCGGCCAACCCCTGGCGGGCGAAGACGATCGAGTGGCAGGTCTCCTCGCCTCCTCCTCGCTTCAACTTCGACCAGATACCCCGCGTTGTCGGCGGCCCTTACGAATATGGGATCCCTGGCGCTCGGCATGTCCTGATGAACGAGTCCGAAAAAGCTCCAGTTCCCGTTTCGACTGCCACCGTGGGAGCGGTAGCCGGTGAGCCATCGTCGCAGTGATCGGCTTTTTGCACACCCGGTCTTTGCAAAACTTGGACCATGGATCTCCCTAACTCAGCTGACGACCCACTGACGCAGCCGACTCGGGCACGCATCTTCGCCTTGCTGGCGGAGCTGAAGGAAGCGGTGGGAACCGACGAGCTGGCGACCCGCCTCGGGCTGCACCCCAACGGCGTACGGGTGCACCTCGAGCGCTTGCACGAGGCCGGCCTCGTCGAGCGCCGACAGGAGCGAGCGGGCAGGGGGCGTCCCGGCGACCGCTGGACGGTGGCCCCCGGCGCGCAGCCATCCGGCCAAGCTCCCTCCGCCTACGCCAGCCTCGCGGTCTGGCTGGCACGCGCGATCCCTGCCGGTGCCACCCGACTGCGTGAAGTCGAGCGGACCGGCCGGGAGATAGGCCGGGAGCTCGCTCCGAAGGGAGAGGGCGACCCTGTCGAGGGCCTGCGCCAGACCCTCGCCGCGCTCGGCTTTCAACCCTCGATGAATGTCAAAGCCGATGGCGGCTTGACCTGTCGGCTTGAAAATTGCCCCTATCGCGACTCGGTGCGCGAGAACGCCGATGTCGTCTGCACCCTGCACCGCGGGATCACGGCCGGCGTCCTGGAGAAGCTTGATCCGAAGGCCAAGCTGACCAGCTTCGAGCCGCACGATCCCGATCGGGCCGGTTGCCTGATCGAGGTCTCGAGGTGAGCAGCCCCGCCGCTCGCCACTGTCGTCAAAAACCCCGTCCCCGCCGCGCAGACGATTTGCGGCCGACCGATGTCGTCGGCGCCTTTTTCATCTGCGGGATCGGCTTTCTGCTGGCCGCGGCGGCGGTTGGCATCGCCCAATGGATAGCCCCGTGGCCGTGGGGTCACTGGCTCGCCCTGCATCTGGCTTTCGTCGGCGGGGTCTCGCAGCTGGTCCTCGGCGCCACCCAGTTCTTCGCCGGCGCCTTCCTCGCCACCGATCCTCCTCCCCGAGTTCTGATCCGCGCCCAGATCCTCTACTGGAATGCCGGTGCGATCCTGCTCGCGGTCGCCGTTCCCGAGCGCGCCGATACCCTGATCTGGCTCGCGGTCGGCCTGCTGGCGGGCGGCCTCGTGGCCTGGGCGGCGGCGATTGTCGCGATGCGTCGATCCTCGCTGCGGCGCTCCCCGTGGGCCACCCGCTGGTACGTCAGCGGCGCCTGCTTTCTCGGACTGGGGATGGTTGCGGGGTCGCTGCTGGCCCGCGGGGTGCCCCGGAGCCACGGAGATCTCCTCGGCGCCCATATGACTCTGAACCTGGCTGGATGGTTCGGCGCCTCGATCGTCGGCACCCTTCACACCTTCTTCCCATCGCTGACCCAGACGCAGCTTCGCTTTCCGCGACTCCAGAAGGTCGCGTTCATCGCCTGGATCGGAGGCGTGGCGGCACTCGCCGCCGGCTACGGCTGGGCGCTCGAACCGCTCGCCCTGGTCGGTTGGCTCGGGCTCTGCGCAGGTGCGGTCGCGCTCCTGGCAAACGTGGTTGCCAGTCTCCGCGACGCGGCACGGCCGCTTTCGTTGCCGGCGCGAATCGTCGGCGCGGGCCAGCCCTTCCTCCTCGCCGGGCTGCTGGTCGCCACGGTGTCGGCAATCGAGGACGGACCCCTGAATGCCCTGACCGGCTCGACCCGGACCACCGTCGGGACCCTGCTGGTCAGCGGCTGGATCGGCCTCACCGTACTCGGCTCGTTGACGCACCTGCTCGCCGTGGTCGTGCGGGTCCGGGGCGGCTTCGCGGCCCGGATGCCGGCTGCCCGACCACGACTCGACGGTTTCATAGCCGCCCTCGCGGTCGTCGGCATCGCGGCCCTGGCGCTCTCGCAGTCGCTTGGCCTTGACGGGCTGCGGAGCCCTACCGTCGCGGCGCTGCTCGCCGCCTACGCCATGCTCGCCGGTCGCGTCGCGGTGCTTGCCGCGCGGGTCCTGCTTCGAGCTCGACCGAGCCTCTGATGAAACGAGCAGAGGCGCTGCAGCCGCTCTCGCGCGACCACCTGAAGTCGCTGCTGGCCGCGAAGCGGCTGCGCAACGCGACCGACGCCGTGCAGGCAGGCCGGGACTTCCTCGATTTCTGGGAGACGGAGGGCCAACACCACTTCCGCGTCGAGGAGGAGGTGCTTCTGCCGAGCTGGGCGCTGCATTGCCCGGTGGATCGGGTCGCGGTGGCGCGGATGCTGGAGGAGCACCTGGCGATCCGGCGCGGCGCCCTACGCGCCGGGGCCGAAGAGGCCTCGCTCGAGGAGCTGCGAGACCTGGGGCGGCTGCTGGACGACCATGTGCGCTTCGAGGAGCGTGAGCTCTTCCCGATGGTCGAAGCAGCCCTGGCGCCAGAGGACCTCGGTCGCCTGGCGATTGCGATCGAGCGGGCGGAGGAGAACCCGTGAGCGGCGCGATGGAGATCCGCCTGAAGCGCGCCTACGAGGCAGCCGAGCCGGCGGACGGCTATCGGGTCCTGATCGACCGGCTCTGGCCACGCGGCCTCTCTCGGGAGCGAGCGGCGATCGATGAGTGGGAGAAGGAGCTGGCACCGAGCACCGAACTGCGGCAGTGGTTTGGCCACGAGCCAAGCCGCTTTCCGGAGTTTCGGCGCCGCTACCTCGAGGAGCTTGGGGAGCGCCGCCTGCTGTTGGCGGGGCTGCGGCGGCGGGCCCGCGAAGGCCCGCTCACCCTCGTCTACGCCGCCAGGGACACCGATCACAACGACGCCATCGTCCTTGCGGAGGTCCTGAAGCGGGGATTGCCACGCGGAGCACGGAGCTGACCGGCAAACCGACCCCCGAGCTCCCGCGAGAACGTCACTTCCTGATCAAGCCGTTGGCGCCGTTTCGACTCGACCTGACGGCTTGGGCGTTGCGACGACGCCCTCACAACGCGGTCGACCGCGGGGATGGGCATATCTACCAGCGCGCGCTGCCGTTCGGCGACGGTGCGGTGACGGTCGCGGTGACGCAGGTCGGCGCGCCGGATGCGCCGCGTTTGCAGGTGACGCTCAGGGGCGACACGATCGATCGCGGCGCTGAAGCCCAGGCACGGCAGACCCTGGCGAGGCTCCTCGGCCTCGAGGCCGACCTCTCTGGCTTCACGACGATGGCCGCGACGGACCCCTCCCTCGCTGGACTTGTCACCCGGATGCGCGGACTGAAGCCGCCACCTTCCCCGGCCCGGCGGAGCTCGCGACGGTGGATCCGGCCGAGCTCAAGCGCCTCGGGTTCAGCATGGCGAAGGCGCGGACGGTCGTGACCTGCGCGAGGGAGATCCTCGACGGCGATCTGGACCTCCCGCGGTTGGAAGGCGCCGAGGATGCCGAGGTTCTCGAGCGGCTGACGAGTCTGCATGGAATCGGCCGCTGGACCGCGCAATACGTGATGCTGCGCGGGCTCGGCCGCCTGCACATATTCCCCGGTGACGATGTCGGGGCCCGCAACAAACTGAAGGCCTTTCTCGGGCTCGAGGGGCAGCTCGACTACGAGCGGGTCGAGGGCGTCGTTTCGCGCTGGGCTCCCTACGGTGGTCTCGTCTACTTCCACCTTTTGCTCGACTCGCTGACCCGCGCCGGTCTGGTGGCCTAGCTGGACTCCGAGCGCTTCGCTGCACGGCGGCGGGCGTAGAGCTTGTCCTGGATCGTCATTGACCCGGGGTGATTCTCGCCGGGCCAGGGTGCCAGCAGAAGGAACAGGCGTGCCTTGGAAATGGCGAGGACCTGATGCCGTTCGCCCGGGGCGAATTCGCTCAGAAGCCCGGTGCCGCCACTCACGCTCTCCCCCGAAGCGGTGCTGACCTCGACTTCGCCGTCGATGACCAAGAGCCATGCGCGCTCGTGCACCATGTGGTCGGCCAAGCCCTCGCCGGCGTCCAGATCGAGCACGATTACCCGGGCCGCGTCGTGGGTCGAGAGAATCTCCGGCAAGCGGGGCTTTAGATCCAGTGACTTGAGCTTCCAGCTGTTCATCGCATCCCTCCTTCGAGTTGAGCCTAAGCCTAAGTGGCCGCGGCGGCGGCGAGATCGAGACTGGCTCTGACCGCGCCGCGCATCAGGTCGAGGCCCTCCAAGTGGATCTCGGTCGAGCTATCGAGTACCGCCTTGGAGGGCTCCAGGCTCTCACCGGCAAGGGACGCGAGCAAGGGCGCCAGATATCTCCCCGCGACCTTCCCGCGGGGGAACCAGAGCGCGTGGTCGGTGACCGCCGAGGTTTCGCCTTGGCCGCCCCCCAGCTCGTTGCGCAGATACCTGGGCCGGTTTCCGGTCAGCAGGAGGCCGCGCAGGGTCGGATGAAAAGGCTCCGCCTCGGCATCCCCGTCGAGCTGCGCGGCGATCATGGCGGCAACCGCGTCTGACTGCTGGGCTGCGAGCCCACCCTGCTTGACCGGAAAATCGGTTGCGTCTCCGGCGGCGAAGACGTCGGTCAGGCCGCGCACGCGACCGTGCTCGTCGACAGGAACGAATCCCCGTTGATCGCTCGGTATGCCGTCGATCCGGCGTCCTTCGTAGCTGGGCATGCTGACCACGTGATCCGCCGGGATCGAATCGCCTGGGGCGACGGTCAGCTTCCCGCCGGCGAAGCGGATCGGGTAGCTCCCGGTCTTGACCGCAATCCCTCGATCGGCAAGGAGCGCGGCGACCTGATCGCTGGCCTGCGGTCCGAATAGCTGCAGCGGCACGTCCTCGGGAGTGACGATGGCCAGCTCAACGTGCTCCACTCCCAGTTCGGCGAGATGCGCCGAGGTCATCAGGGCAAGCTCATAGACCGGAAGCGGCCAACCGAAGCCGGCCGGCATCGTGAACACGACCTTCCCCGCAGTGCCTTCCTCCAGCTCCTTGAGGACGCGGTCGAATCCCTCGTGACCGGCCGGGCCCCAGAAGGTGCTCGCGCCGGGCACCGACCAGTGCATCTTTGCTCCGCAGGCAATCAGCAGCTTGTCGTAGCCGATGCGCTGACGGCGGCGCATGGTGGCTCGGTGGCAATCGGGTTCGACGGATTGAAGCCCGTCTGCTCGGTAGGTCGCCCCGTGGCTCTCGGCGATCTCCGCGAGGTCGAAGCGCAACGCTTGGCCGATGCCAAACGGCTCGGCCACCGCCAGCGGCCGATAGACGAAGTCGCGGCGAGGAGCATGGATCTCGATCGCGACCCGGTCTCCGACCTGGTGGCGCAGGGCCAGCAGCGCCTCGATCGCCGCCACGCCCCCTCCCGCGATCAGCACCTGGGTCTTGGCGTCCTTGGTCATCGCTTGGCCTCGAGTCGTTGTGGGGTTTCGGGATGGCCACCTATTTTACACATTGATATTGTGTAAAACAAGCAGCCACCCTGAGCTGTCGAGCGAAAGGAGCAGCAATGGCAATCGCAACCCGCGCCGCCAAGACCACCTGGTCAGCCACCTCGCCACCGGCCACGGCGTGGTTCACGGTGACAGCGGCGGCTTCGAGGCGGTGGTCGCCGAGGCCGCGGCCCTCTGTCCGGTCTCGCGCCTGTTCAGCGGGGCGGAGGTCACGGTCAGCAGCCATCTCATCGAGGGATGAGTGGCTATGATTTATCCATCCCAACTGTGTAAAATCGCCTGAGGGGAGGGCCCCACGTGGCTTATGTGATCAACGAGCCCTGCATCGGCACCAAGGACAACTCCTGCGTCGAGGTCTGTCCGGTGGACTGCATCCATCCGACTCCTGACGAGCCGGACTACGACTCAGTGGAGATGCTCTACATCGACCCCGACGAGTGCATCGATTGCGACGCCTGCGTCGAGGCCTGTCCCGTGGACGCGATCACGCCGGAGGACATGGTGCCGCCGGAGTGGCAGAAATACATCGAGATCAACGCCGCCTACTACCGCAAGGACAAAGGTTGATCAGTGCCACCACGTCCGTGCCGCTGATCGCGGTGAACGCTCTCGCCTCGGCGATCTGGGTGGGCGGTCTGGTGGCGATCTTCGTCGTCGCCCGGGCGGCCTCTCGAACCCTCGAGCCCGCTCAACGAGTTGAGTTCTTCCGCGCCCTCGGACGCTCTTACGGAATCGTCGGCACGGTCGCCTTGCTGGTCGCGCTGATCACCGGCGCAGTCCTGCTCGACGGCCATCCCTGGGACGGACTCATGGTCGCGACTACCGCCGTCGCCGGCGCCCTCCTGGTCGCGACCGCCGCCGGGATGGCCCAGGCCCGAGCGATGACGCGGCTGCGCCGCCGGGCGGTAGCTCAGGTCGGCGGTGAGTCGCTCGACCCGCAGGTTCGCCGAGGCGCGCTCCTTGCCGCCACCCTGCGCGCTTGCATAGGTGCCCTCACCCTGGCTCTCGTCGTGCTCGGCGCGGCGCTGGTGGGTTAGGGATGCGGATGGACCGGCTGCCATCGGCTGGTGGGGGGCAGCCGATCGAGGAGCCTTTCCTGGCCGCCTGGACCTACCTCGTCGCCGCCTGGCTTGCCGGAATCGTCATCAACCTGCTGACCTACTCGGGCTACTACGACATCGCCCTGCGCGACTTCGGCCTGATGCTGGCCGCGCTGACCCTGGCGCGTCTGGCCAGCAAGTACGACCCGCCCGGGCTCCGCATCGGCCTCTGAGCGGCGAGCCTAGACTGAGGTCCGTGTTGCTGCTCGAGCGTCTCGGCATCGAAGTGCCCGTCGTCCAAGCTGGAATGGGCGGCGGGCTCAGCCGCCACGAGCTGGCGGTGGCGGTGTCGGAGGCCGGCGGGCTGGGGACGATCGCTGTCAACGGCGCCGCGTCGATCAGCCGCGAGCTGGCGGCGGCGCGGGCGTTGACCGGCCGGCCCCTCGCGGTCAACGTTCTGCTGCCGTTCGCGCGGCGCGACTGGTTCGCCGCGGCGGCCGAGGCCGACGTCGTCGTGACCTTCTGGGGAAGGCCGCGGCGAAGACACCCCGGCACCTGGCTTCACCAGTGTGGCTCGGTGGCCGAGGCGCGCTCTGCGCAGGCGGCCGGCGCCGACGCGGTGATCGTCCAAGGGGTCGAGGCTGGCGGCCATGTGCGCGGCGCGCTGGCGGCTCTTGAGTTGCTCGAGCGAGTCAGGAGCGCATTGCCGGCCGGCTACCCGCTGTTGGTCGCGGGCGGCATCGCCGAGCGTGAGGATGTGGTCCAGGCGCTCGAGGCGGGAGCGAGCGCCGCGGTGGCGGGAACCCGTTTCCTGCTCTCCGCCGAGAGCCGCGCCCACCCGGAGTACAGGCAGCGATTGCTCGGGGCGCAGGACACCATTCTCACCGAGCTCTTCGGCGCAAGCTGGCCGGCGCCGCACCGGGTCGTGGCCAACGCGGCGACGGAGCGATGGCTGGGTCGCGACCTGCGCGGACCGTTGCTGAACCGGGTCATAAATCGCCTCCTGGCGCCGGGTGCCCGCTACACGCCGGCGGCGCTTCAGGCCCGAATGATCACCGCGCAGCGACCGAGTGGGCGGGTCCTGACGCCGGCGGCGCCGACCGATGACGGTCCTCGGACGCTGCTCGACGCCGGGCCGCTCTACGCGGGAGAGACGGTGGCGCGGATATCTGACATCAAGCCTGCGGCTGATCTCCTTCGGGCGCTGGCGCCATGAGCGGCTCGCAGTCAGAGCTGGGGCGCTTGGCGAGGTAGGCCAGCAACTCGGGATCGCGCGAGCGCAGCTGGTCGACAAGCTCACCGTGGCAGGCGCAGAGGTCGATGACCGCCTCGCCGTCCGCGGTCGACCTGGTCCGCCAGATCGCACCGTGGTCCTCCCAGCGGCGCAGGGTGAGGAGCGGGGACTCGGGCATGGACCGACGATACGCCTGGGCGTCCAGGGGCCTGAAAGATCCCCTCCGCCCTTGGACCCCGGTGTACGTAGGTCGGCGTTACCGGGCGTCCCCGAGAGTGTCGCTCTCGGTCCTCGCTTTGAGGTTTCTTGCCCCAGTTGGCTCAGTCGCCAAACATGCGATACGTCTTGTCTGCATCCAACGATCGGAGGAGACATGGACAAGGACCATCGTCCGGTTCGGCGCGTGCGCGTCGAGCAGGGCATCTACCAGCAGCCCAACGGCAAGTACGCCGTCTGTTTCATGGCGAGCGGCAGGCCGCCTTTCCGCACGGTCGGGTACGACATCGAGGAGGCGAGAGCAGAGCGCACGCTCTTCATCGAGGCGACCCGTGCCGGCGTGCCGCTGGCGACGCCGGAGCTACGGTTCGCCCGTGTCGCCGGATGGTGGGTCGAGCGTTACGAGCGCCGGGTCGAAGCCGGTGAGCGCCGCGAGCGCTCGCTCGAGAGCCACCGCTATCACCTGAACAAACACCTGCTGCCCATCCTCGGCGTACGGCTGATCAGAACCCTCGGTGTCGAGGACGTCGCCGACTTGATGACCCGGCTCCGGGCGGCGGGGAAGTCGGAGAAAACGGTGGCCGGGGCGCTGGCGACGCTGCAGAGCATCGTGCGCTTTGCGCTGCGCAACGGCTGGATGGCCCAGAACCTGGTCGAGAGACTGGAGTCCTGCGAGCGCCCGCGTCCCGCCCCGCGCCGACAGCGGGTGCTCGGCCGCGACGAGATCGTCCGCCTCCTCGTCGCCTGCGCGCCGCTGTACCGGACGCTGATCTCCACGGCGCTCTACACGGGCCTGCGGATCTCCGAGCTGCTCGGGCTCCTCTGGTCGGACTTCGACCTGGACAGGGGCGAGCTCCACGTGCGGGCGCAGCTGTCGCGAGCACGACGCGGGACCCCGCCCAGGCGCGTGGCGCTAAAGACCGCCTCCGCCTACCGGGATGTTCCCCTCGCCCCGCAGCTCGTCTCAAGACTTCGCGAACACCGGCGCGAGATGCCGCCGGTGGGTGAGGAGGCGTGGGTATTCCACACCGGCGCGGGGACTCCGTTCGGGCACCGCAACGTCGAGACCAGGGCATTGAACAGCGCGGCCGCGCCTGCTCTGCCCGCCGGGCGGCCTCGTCCTCGACCCGACCTGCGGCTCGGGCTCGACCGGCTGCGCGGCGGCGAGGGAGGGGCGGCCGTTCATCGGCATCGAGAAGGAGCCGCCGTTCGTCGAGATCGCCGCGGCGCGGATCGCCCACCACGGTCCCCGCCGGCCGACGGTCGAGCGGAGCCGCCGCCCTTTAGGAGGGAGGAGGCGCCGATGAGCGATCAGGACGAGCCGCCGATCGGCGGCGAGGAGGCCGCTCCAACCCACCCGCTCGTCGCCGGGACGCGCCCGGCGGTTCGCCTCGATCCCGAGACGATCGAGGCGCTGGCCCAGCGGCTCGCCGAGTTGATCGGCGCCCCCGAGCGGGCGCGGAGCGGGCGCGATGGAATCTCAGCCCAGGAGGTGGCGCGGGCCTGGGAAGTCAGCCGCCGCTGGGTCTATGAACACGCCGAGGAGCTCGGCGCCCGGCGGCTGGGCTCGGGCGCTCGCCCTCGCCTCCGCTTCGATCCAGCGGCGGTCGCGGCCCGCCTCGGGAGGCCCGAAGGCGAGCTCGATATGCGGGGATGCGCGGCGATGCGCGGGGATTCCGAACCGACTCGCTTTCCACGCCCGACGGAGCTAACGTCGCCCGGCAAGCGAAAAGGCCGGCGGGCCTGACCAGCGCCCGCCGCCGATCAGGCGCCGCGCGGGCGGCTCGATTTCCCGAACACAGGCCCAGGGGGCCGGAGTAGTGCTGCCCGAATACGCGCCGGAGAGGAGCGAGATGGCAGCGATCGCGGAGCGACGACAGGGGCGAGTGGTCGAGCGTGACTGGAAGGGGGGCCGCGGTTTCGCGCTCCGCTTCTACGTCAACGGCGAGCGCCAGTACGTCACCCTCGGCAGCGAGGCCGAGGGCTGGACCCGCAAAGCCGCCGACGAGGAATTGGAGAACGTCCTCGCGGACGTTCGCCGCGGCATCTGGGTGGCGCCGAAGAAGAAGAAAGCTCGCCACATGGTCGAGGCCGAGACGGTGGAGGAAACCCTCTTTGGCCCCTTCGCCGAGGGCCTTGTAGCTCGCCGCCGAGGCGAGGTCTCCGAGCGGCAATCCGAGTATGACTCGTGGGGCCTCGGCCACCTCCTGCCCTACTTCGGCAACTGGCCCTTGAACGAGATCGACTCCGAGGCGGTCGATGATTTCCGGCGCTCGAAGTTGGCCGAGTCAGAGCGCCGACAGAAGGCGATCGAGCGCCGCCGACCGCTTCGGGCCGATAGCGGACAGCCGCTTCGGCCCTTTGCCCCGACCACGATCAACAAGATGATCGGGGTCTTGCAATTGGTGTTGGAGGTGGCTCGCGAATACGGCCGGGTCGCCGGGGCCAACGCCGCCGTCGGGCGGCGGCGGATGAAGGTGCCGCCCAAGCCGGCGATCTACCTGGAGAGCGCCGCCCAGATCGAAGCGCTCTTGGAGGCTGCCGTCGAGCTCGATCGCGACCACCGGCGAACGCTCGGCGATCGGCTCGCCGTCGTCTCGACCCTGGTCTTCGCCGGGCCGCGGGCGATCGAGATCGGCTACATGCAGCGCCGCGACGCCGACCCCGCCAACGACCGCTTCTTCATCGGCCGCTCAAAGACCCAGGCGGGCCTGCG
Organism: Solirubrobacterales bacterium; assembly: GCA_013821475.1. Taxonomy (GTDB): domain Bacteria; phylum Actinomycetota; class Thermoleophilia; order Solirubrobacterales; family 70-9; genus VAYN01. The sequence continues at coordinate 9,469 of JACDGU010000027.1, read as the reverse complement.
AGAGGTGCGGATGCTGCCGATCGTCCGCGACCACGTCGCTGCCCATCTGGCCGCCTCTCCCAACGCCGACCCCGACGATCTGCTCTTCGCCAACGACGCCGGCAACCGCCGCGACAAGGACTCGATCCGCCTGCTGCTAAAGCCGGTCATCGCCCGCGCCAACGCGTTGCTCGCGGCTCGCGGCCAGCGGACCCTCCCGAAGGGTCTCTCGCCCCACAAGCTCCGTCACACCTTCGCCTCGATCCTGATCGCCTGCGGCGAGGACCCGGCCGCGGTCATGGCTCAACTCGGCCATACCGACCCGCACTTCACGATGCGCGTCTACACCCACATGATGAGCCGCGACCCGGCCGAGCGCCAGCGCCTGAAGGCACTGGTGAGAGGGGAGAGGGTGATCGCGGTTCCGGCGCCCGAGCCGGTCCCGCTCGACGGCGCCGCCTATGAAGGCGCGATCCTCCGCGCCCTGGCCGATCGCGGCGGCTCGGCCACGCGGGCGGAGGTGATCGCGGCGGTCGCCACGAAGCTGGCCGACCTCCACGGCCCGGCCGATCTCGAACGGCTGCCGAGCGGGCGCGACGTGCGCTGGGTGCAGCGTCTCGCCAAGGCCCGCCTGAAGATGGTCCGGCGCGGGTTGATGATGCGCGGCTCGGGCCGCGGGCGTTGGGAGCTAACCGCGAATGGGGCGGCGAAACTCGTGCCGCCCGCGCCGACGGTGCCCGCCCGCGAGCGCGAGGCTCTGGCGGCATGATCGCCACCGTCCTCGGCGCCGCCCTCCTCCTTTCCGTCGGCGCGTGGTTCCTCGGCGGCCTCGCCCCTCGCCTCGGCGGCGCGCTCCTGATGCTCGCCGGCCTGGCGATGGCGGTTGGCTACGGGCGGCTCGTCGGGCTGGCGGCGATCCTGCTCGGATTCGGCCTCTGGCTCGCCGGGCACCGGCCCTACGCGCCCCGCCACGGCGCGACCAAGAGCGCGGTCGCCGATCGCCTGCTGAACTCGCCGCGGCGCCAACTCTGAGGCCCGCTGGGTTCGCCGGGGCCGGCGGTCGTCTTCTGGCTTTCTGCTTGGCCTGGCGCCGGTCATCTGCTACGAACATACGTTCGCATGACTGTGGCCTGCGTATCCATTCCCAGCTTCCGCCTGCGCGCCGCGCTCGGGCGCTCCTGGGACCCGGAGATACCCTCGGGCCTCGTCTCCGGGCTCGGCCCGCAGGCCCGCATGATCGAGCTCTCGCCGGCAGCGAGCGCCGCGGGGGCGCTGCCCGGTATGCGACTGGCGGAGGCGCGCGGGCACTGCTCGGGCCTGCGGGACACCGTCGAGGACCCCGTCCGCGCCGAAGAGGTGTGGGAGCGGGTGACCAGGCGCTTGGAAGTCGTCGTGATCGAGGTCGAGGCACAGCGGGCCGGGGAGGCGTTCTTCGCCGTCGACGGCCTCCTTGCCCTGCGCGGCGGCTCGCGGGCACTCATCGGAGCGGTGCGCGAAGCCCTGGGAGCGGCCTTCTCCATCGGGTTTGCCCCCGGCCGCTTCTCGGCAGCCCTGGCCGCGGCCCGAGCCGGAGGGTCGGCCGACAGGGAGTTCTCCGTCGCCGATGCGCGCCTCGGAGCCTTCCTCGGCCCGCACCCGGTCGAGGCCATTCGCGGGCGCGTGGCCGGAGCCTCCGGAGTTGAGGAGGCGGCGCTGGTCGGCGCCCTGGAGCGGCTCGGGATCACCACCCTCGCGCAGTTGGCCGCCCTCGGCGAGGATCACCTGGCCGACAGGTTCGGCCGCCTGCGGCTGGCTCGCGGCGAAGAGGAACCGCTGTGCCCGCGATCGGTGCCCGAGGACGTATCGGCCGACGTCGAGCTCGCCGACGGAACGGCGGGGCTCCTCCTGGAGCGGGCGCTCGATATGGCCGTCGATCGGCTGCTCGCCTGCGAGGAGCGCAAGGGCAGGACGATCCTGGCGCTGCGCCTGACCGCGCGCCTGGTGAGTGGCGGTAGCTGGAGCGTCGATCAGACCCTCGGCCGGCCGAGTGGCGAGGCGAAGACGATCGCGCCGCTGATGCGGCGGCGGTTGCAGGGGCTACCGCGCCCGGCGACGACGCTCTCGCTGCGGGTCCTCGCCTTGGACCGGCCCGCCGATCAGCTCGCCTTCGAGCGAAACGGGTCGCCAGGGCAACCTATATGGGTAGGTGAAAGATTCGCCTAGTCGTTCCTCGGCCACCGCCGCCTCGCCGTTTCTCGACGCCCATCACCGGCCCCTGACCTTCTTGCCGTTCCGTTCGACCAGCCGGGCGACGAAGCGCTGGTTTCGACCCCCCGGCACGACGTTCCCGCAGCGCGGTTCAGGCCCGTCTTCGCGGGAGGCGTTTCGCCGGAAAGTTTCGCGGTAGGAACCCACGAATTTGCTGCCCTGAAAACGCCCGCGGAAATAAGATTCGGGGCCGTTCTTTTTCGTTTCGAACCGACCGTCGGCGTCGATCGTGTAGCCGGGGGCGTCGCGCTGAAGCCGACCGGCGAGTGTTCGCCGTTGGTGCACCTGCTGTAAGCGCCGACGTCGAGGCCGAGGATGCTATCCCCGCGACGCATGATTTGGACCCTCAGCGTGGGGCGATTCGTTTTGTATACGAGGAGCGGCGCGCGGTGGGTGCCGGCGCGATCCGCCCCAGCGCCGCGAGGAAAAACCGTGACTCCAACCGCCGCCAGCGCAACGCATACGATCGCTCGGCGCTCTCGACTCGTCATTTCTCGGCTCTCCCGTCGCCTGATCGTTCTCGACGCCGTCACGGTGCCCCGTTCCCGACTTTCTTGCCGTTCCGTTCGACCAGCCGGGCGACGAAGCGTTGGTTTCGACCCCGCGGCGCGACGTTCCCGCATCGCGGTTCGGGTCCTTCGTCGCGAGATTCGTTTCGCTGGAAGCTTTCGCGGAAGGCACCGACGACTTTGTTGCCCTCGAAGCGGCCGCGGAAATATGATTCGTTATGTCGCTTCACCTGGAAATTGCCCTCCGCGTCGATCGCGTAGCCCGGAGCGTCGAGACTGAATCCGACCGGAGTGTGTTCGCCGTTGGTGCACCTGCTGTAAGCACTGACGTCGGCGGCGACGATGAGACTCCCGCGACGCCTAATCGAGACGTTCAGGGTCGCTCGGTGCGTTTCGTAGACGAGGACTGGCGGGCGATGGGCAGCCGCATCAGGGCGGGCACCGGCTCCGCCCGGAAGGCAGGCCGCCCCAACCGCCATTGCGAGGGCCACACAAGTGAGTGCGGTGAAGATTCGTCTGGTCATTCTTGGGCCTCCAGTCGGTTGAAACACGGCGGGTCGTCTCTGATGTTGTCGCCTCCGACTGAGACCGGCAAGGTCAAATAGGTCGCCTGCCGAGCCGACTATGACCCGGTACGGGTCAAATCGCAACTGAAACTCCCATCGGCTCCCCGGCACTCCTGGACGATTGTTCGAGCAGACTCGCGCTGATTGCACAAGAGTGCTTAAGTAAGCGTTAGTTCATTCGGAACGTGAGCGTTGAAAAGGGGAACTCTGATGATCGGTCGATGGGCGGTAGGCGATTCGCGGGGTAGCGGACAACGACGGTATGGAGCGATTGTGGCCCTGTCGGCGGTGATCTCGGCGCTGCTGTTCCTCGGATCCTCGACGCCCACTGCCGGGGCCGCTGCGCTTCCCTGCGTGCCCGCCACGACTAGCCCCGACGGCGCCTCCCTCTACATCAGCTCCTGCGCGCGCGAAATCAGCATCACCTCGCCGCTTGTCCGCATCGTCTACGGGAGTCCCGGCAACGACGTGATCCACGCCGCCCAGAATGTGGAAACCGTTTATGGCGGCGAAGGAGAAGACACGATCTACGCCGGCCAGGAAACCACGCTCGTAAACGGCGGACCCGGCAACGACAAGCTCTACGGCGAACCGCTCGAAGTCGAGCTCGGGGCCGAAGCGACGGTTCCCTACCAGCCCGAAATCGAATACGAAGTGGCGAGCCCGAAGGAAGCAGCGCAGGCACGTCGGGCGGCTCCGCCGGCGCCGCCGCTCCCACTTCCGGGCGAAGGGCCGGCCGCGACCGCCAGCCAAGTCTGCGTCGAAAACCCCTGCCTCGGCGGCACCGGAGACCAGATCCTGGAAGGCGAAGGAGGCAACGACGAAATCTACGGCCAGCGCGGCAATGACGAATTGCTCGGCGATGCCGGGAATGACGCGCTTTACGGCGGCATCGGCGACGACCATCTGCACGGAGGACCCGAAGTGCCGGCTGAACCGAAAGAAGGCGAAAACGACTTCCTGGCCGGGGGCCCTGGCAAGGACGAAATGAAGGGCGAAAACGGCAACGATGTGCTGCGCGGCGACGGCACGATCGACGAACCCATCATCGGCGGTGAAGGCAACGATACCCTCAGCTTCTCGACCGGCGTGACTCCTGGCTTCGAATACGCCTATCCCACGGCAGACGAAGTCAAAGCCGTCACCGGCTTCCCGAACGTCGAAAACGGAGAAGGGCCGAACAGCGGCGAAGGGCGGGGAGTCTACGTTCGTTTGGAAGGCAAAAACAGTAACTGCAGCGAAGGGGTCTACCAGGCCTGCAACGGCCGCGCGGGCTACGGCGGCGGTGACGATGTGATCGACACCTCAACGATCGAGAACGTGATTGGGACCGCCTTCCCGGACGTCATCGTCGGCTCGGCGGGGGCCAACAAACTCTACGGCGGCGGTGGCGGCGACGTCATTATCGGCGGCGGCGGGGCCGATGAAATCTTCGGCGGCGCCGAAGGCGACTACCTCGAAGACAGCGCCGGCACGGCCTACGGCGGCAAGGGCACCAACAACTGCGTCGGCTTCAGCGCGAAAAACGAATGCAGTGGCACCGAAGCAAAAGTGACCCAGCACGAACCCGCCGGGACGATGAGCGCCGGTCTGATGATGCTGAAAAACCCGGTCGCCGGCCACGACACGGTCTACATGCTCGGCACCGAAGGCGAAGACAAGGTCAACGCCAAATACATCGAAGCGAGCCATGAAGTCGTCTTCACGAGCTACGGATCGACGAAGTTCGGCGGGCCCTCGGAAGGCTGCACCTACGAAGAAGGCGGGAAAACGGCGAGCGAAGGCAAGACGGCCAAATGCCCGCTGCCAGCCTCGAGCCAGTCCCTCGACGCGGTGGTCATGGCCGGGCTCGGCGGCGCCGACCACCTCTCGGTCGGTGGCGGCGCCTTCCCGCTGATCACCACGCCGGTCCTGCTCGGCGGCACCAACCCAGTAGGAGAAAAAACCCGCGACATCCTGGGCGGCAGCGGCACGACCGAAGACGTGCTGGTCGACGGCCCCGGCACCGGCGGCGACCTCCTCGAAGGCTTCGGCTACGACGATGGCCTGACGAACAACGAAGGCGTCGACACCCTCGAAGGCGGCGCCGGCAACGACCTGCTGCTCTCGACGACCAACTGCGACGGCGACACCCTGAACGGAGGGCGGGCAACCGAATCAGACGAAAAAGGGAAAAACGACGCCTCCTGGGCGAAGCTCGTCGCCGGCAAGACGGTCAAAGTCAACCTCAAGAAACAGAAGGCAGGCAGCGCCTACAACGGTGCCGAAGAACTAGTCAGTTGTGGGGCGGGAGAAGCGGTAGACAGCCTGCTCGAAATCAACGACCTCGAGGGGTCCAACGGGGAAGACATCCTGATCGGCAACGAAGGCTCGAACCTCCTGATCGGCCACCTCGGTATAGACAGCCTCCAAGGCGAAGGAGGGGAAGACAAGATCAACTCGGTCGACCAGGGCCCGGACAAAGTATTCGGCGGTCTTCCGACCACGAAACCCGGTGACCAATGTGTCGTCGATCTCACCTACGACGAAGTCGGTGGCTGCGAGGAAATCGAACCGTCACAGGAAACGACGACGACGATCTCCGAACCTGTCGCCCATAACGGCGAACCCGGCACGGTTGACGTCAAAGGCCATGTCCAAGCTGAACAAGGGCCGTTGACCGGCCTCCACGTCTTCATCGAATACGAAAAGGAAGAAGGCGGCGTCTTCAAACTGAAATCGAAACCCGAAGTCGTCCTCGACAAAATGGCCAACTTCGTTCGCAACGGCGAAGGGGTCGGCAAAGGCAAATGGCGAGTCAGGGCGGTATTCCCTCCTCAGCAGAACTACAAAACCTCGGCCAGCGAATATCACCCGTTCGAAATCAAATAACTCAGCGACGAGAGAGGCCGGCCGGGCCTCTCTCGTCGGCGTGGTCACGCCCTCGAGTCAGACCGAGGGCTAAGGAAGAACCGCCGCTCGGGCACCCGCGAGGAAGAGTCGGCATCGCTGATCCGCAGGAGCGCGTTGGGTCCCGCGGCCGCTCGTATCTCGCGGATGGCACCAGCTAGTGGTCCATCCGGTTGATTCGTAGTGTCATGCGCTGAGGACTTTGCCGGTGTAAGTCCATTGGAATGGTGTGGCGGTCTGGTTGTAGATCTCGACGAAGCAGAGCATCTGCTCGGCGAGGTCTTGCTCTGAGCCGAAGGCACCGTGCTTGAGTAGGCGGCGCTGGAGGATCGAGAAGAAGATCTCGACTTGGTTCAGCCAGGAGGCGTGAGTCGGGGTGAACTGGAAGCTCCAACGAGGATGGTCTGAGAGCCACTCCTCGACCTCATCGGTGGTTCGTGTCGAGAGGTTGTCGGTCACCGCGATCACCGACCTGCCCGGGGGGATGTCCTTGTCGACCAGCTCGAGGAAGGCGAGGAGGTCCTCGCGGTTGCGGGTCTTGGAGGGCATCGCCGAGACGCCGCCGCTGTGGACCTGCAGGGCGGCGAACAGGTTCTGGGTGCCGTTGCGCACGTACTCGTTGTCGCGCCGGCCGGGCTTGCCCGGCTTCGCCTGGGTGTCTTCGCGCACCAGCCCCTTGGCCTGGATGCCGGTCTTCTCGTCGATCGAGACGACGATCGTGTTCTCCGGCGGGTGGAGGTAGAGGCCACAGACCTCGGCCGCCTGGGCGTCGAAGGCGGGTGAGAGCTCTGACATCACCCAGTACTCGGTGAGGTAGGGGCGGATGTCTGCCTCGCGCAGAATGGCGTGCGCGTGCGAGCGCGACATGCCGACCTCGGCGGCCAGCTCCTCGTAGGTCCAGCGCGCTCGTCGCTGCCCCGAGGAGGTCGGCCCGGGGCGGGTGCACGCCTTTGCGATCAGCCGCGCCCTGGCCGCCTGATCGTGCACGAGCGGCTTGCCCGGCCGCGGCAGGTCCGCCAGCCCATCCAGGCCGTCGCGCTCAAAGCGCCCGCGCCACTTCTGGGCCGTGTTCGCCGAACAGCCGATCCGGCGGCCGATCTGGGCCGCCGAGCGGCCCTCGCCGGCGCAGAGCACGATCCGTGCGCGCTCGACCATCCGCGCCTGCGAGGTGCCGGCAGCCACGATCGCCTCCAGGGCCGCCCTGTCTCGCACGCCGATCTCGATCCGTTTCGCAGCTGCCGCCATAGAGCCTGACCTCCATCATCGTTGGACACCACCAACGAGGACTTCACGATCAGCGACGGTACGCCTGCATTTACCAACGAATCAGCCGGATCGGCCACTAGCGACGCGGGAACCCGTCAATCGAGAGAAGGGACGGAGCAATGGCAGCGAGCGGGGGAGCGCGGTGTGGAAGGGCCACCTGGCAGAGAGCGCCGGGAACCTGACCGTCGGCACCGACAGATGGACTGCGGACTACTCGTTCTCGCCCAGGTTCTCCGGCCTCCTGACCGATGCCGAGGGCGCGGACTCCGCGACCAACCCGGAGGAGCTGCCGGCCGCTGCGCATGGTGCTTGTTTCTCGATGGCTCTCAGCCTCGTGCTCTCCGAACCCGGCCATTGGCCGACCTCGATCGAGACGACGGCCCGGGTGTACTTCCGCAAGCTCGATGGGGCGCCTACGATCGCCGGCATCGGCCTGGAGGCGGCCGCCACGGCGCCGGGCATCCGCCGCGACGAATTCGATCTCAACGGCCGAGGCGACGAGAGCGGGCTGCATCCTCACCCGGGATCTCGCCGGGGTCGAGGCGATTGAGCTCGCCGCGACCCTGGTCGAGGGATGAAGGAGCGACCGGGCTCAAGCGCGCGCGGGATCGGCTCGCTGGCCGGCGGCTGGGTGACCTCGGCCTGCCTGGTCTTCCTGCCCGCCACCTGGCTGAGCGGCGCGGCCGCCTTCTTCAGGCCCGTCCGCGCCCGGTCTACCGGCCCACGCTCCACTGAACGCGACCTCCGGACTCAGCGCTCCTGCAGCACCGAAAGGACGTTCCCGGAGGGGTCCTTGAACCAGGCGACGTAGGGCCCCTCCCCGCGGAAGACTCCCTTCTCGTCGAGCTCGGTTCCGGGATACCGCTCGATCGCGACACCGGCCTTGGTCAGGCTGGCGACCGCGGCGTCGATGTCGCCGACTTCGAAATTGAGCACGGTGTAACTCGCGGGGGTGGCTTCCGGCTGCTCGTAGATCAGGGTTGCGCCGCCGCCCGGATGGTCGAGCCACATCAGGCCGTACTCCTCCGAGGACGGCACGCCGAGGGTCAACGCGTAGAACTCTCGGGCACGGGCCATGTCCTTGACGGCGATGCCACTGTAGGCGCGTTCGTATTTCAACATCACTGCTCCTTTGACTTGGGTTTCATGGCTGGGTTCGTGATCGCCCGCGGGTCAGCCTCAATCGCATTCGGGGACCAAAAGGCCGTCGAAGGGCGTGGCGTCCTCCCGCTCGCGCCCGTCGCCGAGAAAGCGCACGGCAACGAAGGCCGCCGCCACGAGCAGCGCGGAGCTGACCGCGGCGGTCAGCTGGTAAGCGCCGAGAAACGCCTCCCGGGCGCTTTCGAGCAGTCCCGCAGCGCCAAGCTCGTGGCTGGCGGCGACCGCGCCCCCGATCGAGTCCCGGGCGGAGTCCGGGACGCCCGCCGGCAGGCCGAGGCGATAGGCGACCGCGAGCACGCTGCCGAGCACCGCGATCCCTAGCGCGCCACCGAGCTCGAAGCTCGTCTCGTTGAGAGCCGCCGCGCTGCCGGCGCGCTCGGGCGGCGCCGCCGAGACGACGAGATCGGCCGCCAGGGTGGCGACCGGCGCCAGGCCGAGCGCCATCACGGTCGGGCCGGTGACGAGGACGATGAGGCCACCACCGGCGACGGCGATCAGGCCGAGGCCGGCGGCGCCGACGAGGAGGCTGCCGGTGACGATCGAGACCGGCGGGTGGCGGCGGCCGAGCCGCTCGGGGACCATCGAGCCGACGACGAAGCCGAGCGCGCCTGGCAGGCTCCAAAGACCGGCCGCGAGCGGGGAGAGTCCGATCACTCCCTGCAGCAGCTCGGCCTCCAGGACGCTGAGGCCGAAGATGGCGAAGAATGAGAGGAAGTTGATCGCCAGCGCCGCGCTGAAGCGGACGCGCCGGAGCAGGCCGAGGTCGAGCAGCGGCGAGTCGACGCGCGACTGGCGGAGGATGAATGCGGCGCCGACGGCGAGCCCGAGGGGGAGAGCCGCGGCGGCGACCCC
>JACDGU010000179.1 GCA_013821475.1 Solirubrobacterales bacterium | reverse complement strand
GGCCGCAAGGCCGCCGCCGACCACGGCGCCGGTGGCGAGCAGCGCGATCGCCGCCTTCGCCGCCAGCGCACCGCCACCGGTCGCGGCGACGGCAGCCACCGCGCCGCCGTCGGTCCCGCCTCCCTCGAACAGGTAGCGCAGCAGCGGCATCGGAACCAGTGAGCCGACGCCGGCGGAGACGCCGAGCTGGGCGGCGATTTCGTCGTGGCTGCATCCCTCCATCTCGCGCTTGACCAGCGCCTCGCGCTGGGCGTCGGGCAGCTCGCGCATCCCGGCCAGCAGCGAACGGATCGATTCCCGGCGTTCGAGCGCCTGCGGCGGCTGCTCGACCCCGTCGTGGTTCTCATCGAGCTGCTCGTGGGCGGGGCCGGCGTCGCGCAGGGCGTTGAGGGCGGTGTTGCGGACGATCGTGTAGAGCCAGGGGCGCAGGTGCAGTTCCTCGATGCCACCGCCGATCGCCGGGATCGCCTTTGCCAGCGAGTCCTGGACGACGTCCTCGGCGCGGTCGGGGCCGACGCTCGATCCCGCGTAGCGGACCAGTGTGGGGCGGTAGCGGCGGACGATCTCCTCGCTCGCGGCTTCGCTGCCCTCGCCGGTCAGCGCCACCAGGCGGCGGTCCGGCTGCAGCCGTAGCAGCGGCCGTGAGAAAACCTTTTCGCTCGACTGAACCGGCATCCAGTCCGGTCATACGGCCGTGCGGGCCTGGCGTTCAGATCGCGGTCAGGAGCCGACCGCGTCGGCGACGCGATCCTGCGGAGCCGCGGCCACTGCGCCTGGCTCGGCGAACTCCGGCGGGGCAATGTTGAGGTAGTGCTCGAAGGACCAGTTGACGAAGCGCTTCGACCCCATCAGCCGGATCGCCGGGCCCAGCAGCCGCGGCGGGATCTTCGGGATCAACTTCTGCACCCGCAGCATCCAGCGGAACTTCCACTCGTGGGAGTCGTTGAACTCGGCGTAGGTCGCGGCCGCCTGCTCGCGACTCTGGCTGCCCTCGACGACCCCGCGCAGCTCGCGACCCAGGCCGATCCCGAAGTAGAGCGCGGTCCTGATCCCCTCGGCGCTGAGCGGCAGGCAGTGGCCGGCGGAGTCGCCGGCGAAGAAGACACCGCCCTCGGTCGCCGGGCGCAGCTTGTGCGGGATCCAGTTGCCCTGGTACTCGTTCGGCTCCTTGCCGAGATCCTCGGTCAGCAGGACCGTCGTCTCCTTGACGTGGAAGCGGGGGTCGAAGGAGCCGATCCCGATCCGCATCTCGTCGCGGGCCGGAAACGACCAGCCGTAGCCGGCGGGGACGTAGCGGCGGTCGATCCAGATCTCGAGATCGTCGCCGACCCCGTCGGGATGGACCTCGAGCCCGCGCGAGAGCGGCGCGTCCGGGGGCTGGCAGCCGTCGCCGCTGGCCAGGACCCGCCGCCAGCCGAGCGCGTCGACCACCAGCGGCGCCGAGACGACGCCGCGGTCGGTCTCGATCGCGATCGAGCCGTCGCCGTTGCCGGCGGGGGCGCGGCCGTTGACCTTGGCGGTCTCGAAGCGGGCGTCGCAGTCGGCCCAGAGCAGCTGGCAGAGCTGGCGGTAGTCGAAGGTGGAGAAGGTCCAGGGGAGCCGGTAGCGGGCGTCCCCGTGAGGCGTGTGCATGACCAGCGTGTCGAAGCGCTGGCACTCGCAATCCATCAGGTCGAGCTGGCGCAGCCACCCGGTCGGGATCCCGCAGGCCGAGGTCTGTCGCTCGCCGATCTCGTAGCGGTCGATGATCAGCACGTCGGCCCTCGAGCCCGCCAGCTCACGGGCAATCGCCAGCCCGGCAAAGCTGGCGCCACATATAAGGACGTCGTGCGCCCCGTCGAGGGGGGTCCGTTCATTCCCCCGTTTAGTCGCGCGAACCGGCATCCCAGGCAGGGTATCTACCCCGCCGCCCCCGGACGCGGAAGGGTCGGTCGCGAGGCCTCCGGTGACCATTAGCGCGACCGACCCGAGAGCAGAGGAGGCGGCGGCTTTGTTTCTGCCATTATTCGCCGCCGTGTCCGCGACCGACCTACTGACGCCCCCTGCCCCCGCCGCTACGCCGGTGGACGGCTCGGAAGGGCTGCTGCTCAACATCGACGGCAAGATCGTCCCGAACTACGCGGCGACGATGGTCTCCTTCGACGAGGGCGATGTCGTCAACGGCAAGGTTGTCCGGATCGACAAAGACGAGGTCCTCGTCGACATCGGCTACAAGGCCGAGGGAGTCATTCCCTCCAACGAGCTCTCGATCCGCAAGTCGGTCGATCCGGCCGAAGAGGTCGAGCTCGGCGAGGAGGTCGATGCCCTCGTCCTCACCAAGGAGGACGCCGAGGGCCGCCTGATCCTCTCCAAGAAGCGCGCCCGCTTCGAGAAGGCCTGGCGCAAAATCGAGATCGCCGCCGATTCCGGCGAACCGGTCGAAGGCAGCGTGATCGAGGTCGTCAAGGGCGGCCTGATCCTCGATCTCGGGGTACGCGGCTTCCTACCCGCCTCGCTGGTCGACATCCGCCGAGTCCACAACCTCGACGAGTTCATGGGCCAGACGCTCGAGTGCAAAGTCATCGAGCTCAACCGCAGCCGCAACAACGTCGTCCTCTCGCGCCGCGCCGTGCTCGAGGAGGAGCGTAAGGAGGTCCGCGAGCAGATCCTCGGCCGCCTCGAGCCCGGCCAGGTGGTCGAAGGCAAGATCTCCAACATCGTCGACTTCGGCGCCTTCGTCGACCTCGACGGGATCGACGGCCTGATCCACATCTCCGAGCTCTCCTGGAGCCACGTCAACCATCCTTCTGAAGTCGTCGCGATCGGCGACACGGTGCGAATCAAAGTGCTCGACATCGACCGCGACCGCCAGCGCATCTCACTTGGTCTAAAGCAGACCCAGGAGGACCCCTGGCAGCGTGTGATCAGCACCCATCGCCCCGGCGACGTGCTCGAGGGCTCGGTCACCAAGGTTGTCGCCTTCGGCGCCTTCGTCGAAATCCTGCCGGGCGTCGAGGGTCTGGTTCACATCTCCGAGCTTGCCGACCACCACGTCGAGAACCCCAGCGAAGTGGTCGAGCCGGGCGCCAAGCTCAACGTCAAGATCCTCGAGATCGACGAAGAGCGCCGCCGGCTCTCGCTCAGCATCAAGCGGGTCGAGGGGCAGAACATGCCGATGGGCGATCTCGGCGCGCAGATCGCCGAGGCCGAGGGGGGCGAGGGTTCAGATGCCTCAGACGCCCCGGAAGCTGAGGTGGAGCTTGCTGAGGACGCCGCTGTCGAGGCTCCCGAGGTCGAGGCCGACGCCCCGGCCGAGGAGGAGGCCCCGGCCGAGCCCGAGGCAGCCGCCGAGCCCGAGATTGCCGAGGAGCCGGTTCCCGAGGAGCCCGCCGTCGAGGCTCCCGAGGCGGATGCTTCCGAGAACGGCGAGTCCGAGGAGGGCGATGGGGGAGAGCAGCAGGAGGGCGAATCGGTCAGCGACCGGCCCGACTCTCCCGACGACCTCGACGAGGCCGCCGGCGAAGACGCGCAGACTGGCGAGTCCGAGCAGGACTGAGCGGCGCCCGTGGCGCCGCTGACGATCGGGCTCACCGGCGGCATTGCAGCCGGTAAGTCCGAGGCTCTTGCGGCTTTCGGACGTCTGGGAGCGGCAACGCTGTCCAGCGACGCGGTGGTCCACGATCTGCTCAATTCCGAGCCGCTGCGAGACCGCCTGGTCGAGCGCTGGGGAGCCGAGATCGCGCCGGACGGCGCGATCGACCGCGCCAGGATCGGCGGCATCGTCTTCGCCGACCCCGACCAGCTGACCTGGCTCGAGGCTCAGATCCATCCCCTGGTCGGGGAGCGGATGTCAGCGTGGCTGGCAGCGCTGCCGCCGCAGACCGAGATTGCCGTGGTCGAGGTGCCGCTCCTCTTCGAGGTCGGTCGCAACGAGGTCTTCGACACCACGGTCGCCGTCATCGCCGCCGAGGACGTGCGCCGCGAGCGCGCCGACGCCCGCGGCCACGCTCTGGTCGACGAGCGCGAGGCGCGCCAGCTCTCGCAGGAGGAGAAGGCCGAGCGCGCCGCCCACGTGGTCGGCAACGACGGCTCGGTCGAGGACCTCGAGCGGGCGCTGTCCGCCCTGATCGAGAGGCTGCGGAGATGAGGCGGACGACCGGACGGCGACTGGCTCTCGGGGTCGGAGTCGTCGCGGCCGGGGTCGCGGCGGGAGCCCTGCTGGGCGTCTTCGCCCCGGTTGACCGGGCGATCCAGGAGCTGACGCTGCCGCTCAGCCATGAGGACGTGATCCGCCAGCAGGCGAAGGAAAAGGACGTCGACGCGGCGCTGATCGCCGCCGTCATCTACTCCGAGTCGAAGTTCAGCGACGCGACCTCCAGCGCCGGCGCCCGCGGCTTCATGCAGATCACTCCGGAAGCGGCTGAAGACATCGCCCGCCACAGCGGCGCGACCTCTTTCGACCTGAGCGACCTCTCCAACCCGGAAATCAACATCCGCTACGGCACCTACCTGCTGCGCGAACGGATCGCCGAATATGACGGCAACGTGATCGCCGCACTCGCCTCCTACAATGCCGGCCCCGTGCCGGTCGAGCAGTGGGGGGGAAGCGAACTGACGATCGACGACATCAAGTTCCCCGAAACCCGCGCCTACGTCGAAGAGGTGCTCGCGAAGCAGAAGGAATACCGCCACAAGTACACCAAGGAGCTGGGCTACTGAATCCCGCCGCCCCCCGACCACGCGTCGCCGCCCTCGCGCTTGCCGTGGGCCTCGTGCTCGCCGACTCCTCGGTCGTCGTCCTGGCCCTGCCGGACATCTATCGCGACCTCGACACCAGCATCGCCGGCGTCACCTGGGTCCTCGTCTCCTTCAACCTGGTGATGGCGCTGGCGGCGGTGCCGGCGGCGCTGGTCGCCCGCCGCGCAGGGCCCGCCCGCGCC
>JACDGU010000178.1 GCA_013821475.1 Solirubrobacterales bacterium | reverse complement strand
GGAACCGGGCAGAAATTAGACGCAGGATTTGGGACGGACCCGTAGAACAATTGGGGCATGAGTGATGCCGAGGCTCAGATCGCAGAGCGCTTCCGGTTGGTGGGGTCCCAGCTGAACGAGCGCCAGCGACGGGCGTTCGCGGCCTCGGAGGCAAGGACCTTCGGGTGGGGAGGGATCGCGGCGGCGGCACGGGCGTGCGGACTGGCGGAGAACACGGTCCGCAAGGGGCTGGGGGAGCTCGACGAGGAGCCGTTGGAGGCAGGTCGGGTGCGCAAGCCGGGGGCAGGTCGCCCAGCGCTCGAGGACTCCAATCCCGAGTTGCTGGACGCGCTGCGGGCCTTGGTGGCCCCCGACACTCGTGGCGATCCCGAGCGGGTCCTGCTCTGGACCTCAAAGAGCACCCGCAACCTTGCGGCCGAGCTGACCGGGCAGGGACATCCGGTCGGCTTTCGAACGGTGCCGAGGCTGTTGGGCAAGCTGGGCTTCAGCCTGCAGTCGGCGCGCAAGACGCTGGAGGGCGCCCAACATCCCGATCGCGATGCCCAGTTTCGGCATATCAACGACTCCGTCGCTGCGGCGATCGCTGCCGGTCAGCCCGCGATCAGCATCGACACCAAGAAGAAGGAGCTGGTCGGCGAGTTCAAGAACCCGGGCCGTGAGTGGCACCCGGCCGGGGAGCCTCCCCGGGCCAACACCCATGACTTCCCGAGCCTGGCCGCAGGCAAGGCGATCCCCTACGGCGTCTATGACATCGCCGATGACTCGGCGATGGTGTCGGTCGGGATCGACCGCGACACCGCCCAGTTCTCGGTCGCCGCGATAGCCGCGTGGTGGGAGCAGTTCGGTCGATCCCGCTACCCCGAGGCCCGACAGCTCGTGATCACCGCCGACTGCGGCGGCTCCAACGGCAACCGCACCCGCCTCTGGAAGGCCGAGCTGGGGCGCCTCGCCGAGGACACCGGCCTGGAGATCGTCGTGCATCACTTCCCGCCCGGCACCAGTAAGTGGAACAAGATCGAGCACCGTCTGTTCAGCTTCATCTCCAAGAACTGGCGGGGGCGCTCCTTGGTCTCCCACGAGGTGATCGTCAACCTGATCGCCGCCACGACGACCAGCTCCGGGCTAGAGGTCCACGCCCGCCTCGACGACAACGACTACCCCACGGTCGAGGTCACCGACGCCGAGCTGGCTGCCGTCAACCTCACCCGTGAGGCCTTCCACGGTGAGTGGAACTACTCGATCAAGCCGTCATCTAATTGATGGACGCTTCCTATGTGGGTGTAGTCGGTGAGTGACTTCTGGCCAAGGGCGACTTCCTGGAGCAAGGCCGGAGTTCTACATGCCCCGGCGGCGCCGCGAGGGCTAACCGGCTGAGATCGAGTCCGGGCGCTTGCCCAAGGTGACCGCGACCCGTTCCACCTTGCCGTCGTGGAGGACGGACAGGGTCACCTTTTCGCCCGGAATCTTGGTCGCGACGAAGCGGGCGAGATCGTCGGGCTGGACGACGTCGTGGCCTTCGACCTGGAGGATCACGTCGCCGCCGGTGCGGTATTCGCCGGCCTGGAACTCGAGCTTCTGGTCGCCGCCTTCGAGCCCGGCCTTGTCAGCGGGGCCGCCGGGGACGACTTCCGCCAGCAGTCCGCCGAAGCTGGTGTCGAGGCCGAGTCTCTTTGCCAGCTGCGGGTAGAGCGCCTGGCTGGAGACGCCGATGTAGGCGTATTCGGCGCTGCCACCTTCGGCCAGCTGGGCGATCGAGCGCTTGATCGCCGAGATCGGGACCGCGAAGCCGACGCCGTCGTTGGCGCCGGAGCTGGTCTCGATCTGCTGGTTGATGCCGAGGACTTCGGCGTCGCCGTCGAGCAGCGGGCCGCCCGAGTTGCCGGGATTGATCGAGGCGTCGGTCTGGATCGCGCCCTCGATCTGGAACTGGGTCAGCGATTTGACCGAGCGGTTGGCGGCGGAGACGACCCCGACCGAGAGCGAGGAGACTTCGCCGAAGGGAGCCCCGATCGCCGCCACCGGCTCGCCGACGACGACGTCCTTGTCGGTCCCGAGCTGGAGCGGGTGGAGCGTCAGGCCGCTGGGGTCGACCTTGAGCAGGGCGACGTCGGCGAAGGGGTCGAAGCCGACGATGTCGGCGGCGACGATGTTGCGGTCGGGGAACTCGACGAAGACTTCCTTGGCCGGCACCCGCTTGCCGCTCGATTCATCGGTGACGACGTGGGCGTTGGTGACGATGTCGCCGTCGGTATTGAGGACGAAGCCGGAGCCCTCGGCGGCGCTGGTCGCGAAGACCGAGCGGATCGTGACCACGCCCGGCAAGGCTTCACGGTAGACCCGGGCGGCGTCGAAACCGGTCGCCGCGGTCTCGACGATCACCTGCGGCTTGGCCGCGGTAGTTGCCTGGCTCGAGCTGCTCGAGCCGTTGCCGCTGGAGCCGCAGCCGGCGAGCAGCGCAGGGCACAGCAGCAGGACGGCAACCGCCGCCGTTCTCTGCCTCACCCGCTGGTCCTGGCGGGGGTTCGGGCCGGCTGGCCTTCGGCTGCCGCTTCCCTGGCCGGCGGCAGGTCGAGCGTGAAGGCGGTGAAGCGCCGGCTGGAGCTGATCGTGATCCGCCCGTCCATCCGCTGCGCGAGCTCGGTGGCGATCGCCAGCCCGAGCCCGGAGCCGCCGGCGCTGTCGGCGGTGTAGAAGCGCTCAAAGATCCGGCTCTGGACGCGCTGGGGGATCCCCTCGCCCTCGTCGGAGACGGTCAGCTCTGCGCGTTTGTTGGCCGAGTGGGTGGAGACGGTTACCTTCGTGCCCTCGGGAGTGTGGGTGAGGGCGTTGTCGAGGAGGATACGGATGATCTGGCGCAGGCGATCAGGGTCGCCGCGGGCGAAGGCCGGTTGCTCGGGGGTGCGCAGCTCGAGGCGAGAGCCGCGCAGATCCGCGCGGGCGCCGAACTCGCGCGTAACGTCGCGGGCGACCTCGCCGAGGTCGACCGCGCGGGCGTTCATCACCAGCGCCCCGGCGTCGAGCTGGGAGAGGTCGAGCAGATCGGTGGTCAGCTTGGTCAGTCGCTCGATCTGCTGGCGCATGGTGCGGACGAATTCGGCCCGCTCCTCGGGGCTGGGATCCTCTTCGTCGAGCAGCTCGACGAAGCCGCCGAGGCTGAAGATCGGCGTCCGCAGCTCGTGCGAGGCGTTGGCGATGAACTGCTTGCGGGCGCTGTCGAGCTCGGCCAGGCGGCGCTGCATTTCGTTGAAGGTGCGGGCCAACGGCGCCAGCTGGCCGGCGGAGGCGACCGGGATCGTCGTTTCGAAGTTGCCGTCGGCGACTTTGCGCGCCGCTTCCTGCAGCTGGCGGACGTTGGTGACGGTGCGCTGCGCGTAGTAGAGACCGAGCACCGTCGCGATCGCCGCCGCGACCAGGCCGCCGACGACGATCTGCAGCTTGACCGAAGAAAGGCCCGAGGCGGCGCCGCCGATCGTCACCGCGTATAGGTAGATGACGAAGACCGTGCCCAGGCAGATCGCCACCGCGGCGACGGTGATCCGGCTGCCGAGGTTGGTCAGCCTGAGCCGCGGCATCGCCCTACTCCTTGAACCGGTAGCCGACGCCGCGTACGGTGAAGAGGAACTCCGGCTCCTTCGGGTCGCTCTCCAGCTTCTCGCGCAGATGGCGGATGTGGACGTCGACGGTGCGCGGGTCGCGGTACTCGGAGTCGCCCCAGACGTGCTCGAGCAGGGTCTCGCGGCTGAGCACCCGGCCGGGCGAGCGGGCCAGCGCGCCGAGGATCTCGAACTCGACGTAGGTGACCCGGATCTCCTGCTCGCGCAGGGTCACCATCCGGCGACTGAAGTCGATCGTCAGCTCGTTGCTCTCGATCGACTCCTCGTCGGCGCTCTCGCCGACCATCCGCGAGCGCCGCAACGCCGCTTTGACGCGACTGCGGAACTCGCGCATCGAGAACGGCTTGGTGATGTAGTCGTCGGCGCCGACCTCGAGCCCGGCGACCTTGTCGGTCTCGCTGCCCTTGGCGGTCAGCATGATGATCGGCACCTGGCTGCGGGAGCGCAGCTGGCGGCAGACTTCGACCCCGTCGAGCCGCGGCAGCATCAGGTCGAGGATGACCAGGTCGAAGCGGCCCTCTTCGAATCGCTGCAGCGCTTCGCCACCGTCGAGAGCCGAGGTGACGTGATAGCCGTCCTTGCGAAGGGGATAGCTCAACAACGTCTGAATCGACTGCTCGTCGTCGACGAGAAGTATGCGGGCTGACCCATTGGCCACTGTGCAAGGGTAATCGGGCTTGAGGCCGGATCAGTTCACCCTGTTTGTTGGACGCATGTGCGAGTACCGAGAACTAATGATCTCCGGATGAAGGCCGATAGAGAAGGCATGCAGGCACAGGAACTGAAAAGTCTCGTCGAGTCTGGCCACTACAAGCCCGATCCGGCCAGCATCGCCTCGGCGATGCTGAGCCGCCGCGGCGTGCGTGAGCTGCTCACGGCAGGGCCCCCCGTCTGTGACGGAGCTGGTCGAAGCCGCCGGCTCCCCACAGGCCCCCCGCGGGCAGCCTGACAGCGACCCCCGCACCGGCGAGCACCTCGCCGATTCGCGTCAGCGTGGCTTCCCCGGTGCCGTCGATCGCGGCGCTTGCCGCATCCAGACGCTGGGCCGGCAGCGCCGCCAACAGCTCGTAGTCCTCGCCGCCCGACGCCGCAAGCTCGAGCGGGTCCAGACCGGCCGCAGCCGCGACCGCCGCCACCCCCTCTGCGACGGGCAAAGCGGTGGAATCGATGCAAATGCCGACCCCGCTCTGGACGGAAAGGTGGTGTGCATCGCTGCCGAGGCCGTCGCTGAGGTCGATCATCGCCCGCGCTCCGGCGCCCGCCAGCGCCCGTCCGCTCGCCAGCCGCGGAGCCGGCTCGAGCTGGCGG
>JACDGU010000026.1 GCA_013821475.1 Solirubrobacterales bacterium | reverse complement strand
CTGTCGGCCGCCATCGCCGCTTTGCTGAACGAAGCCTTTGCCACCCCGCAGCACAAAGCCGGCGTCTTCGCCGCGGGTGAAGCCCTCGGGACCCTCTCCTTCACGGCGCAGGCCGAATAGGCCGTGGCCCGCTTGGCCCGGCCGCGGACCCGAATAGGCCGCGTCGTGAGCCGGACCAGGTTCGACCGAGACCCTGATCTACCCCCAGTCTTGACGGGGGAGCTGGAGCGCGCCGTGAGCTGCTCGACAAGTTCCTGGTCGAGCGTCTCAGCGAGGAAGGTCCGCTGAGTGGCTCTCATCGCTGATCGGCGACGCCGACACCGGTTCAGCAAGCCCGCTATTCCAAGTAAGGCGCGATCCAGGAGCTGTAGGGCGGAATGAACTCGCGGGCGGCGGGGAGCCCCAGCTCGACTGCCGCGTGCAGCCGACCGGCTTTCATTCCCGGATAGTCATGCTCGATGTCCGACCGCGCTTTCTGGGTGCGCTTCAGATTCCGGCAGAGCGAGGCGTCGATCACGCCGGCTTCCTTCAACGCGTCGAAGACTCGGGCCGAGTTTGCCCCATGGCTGCCGGGAAGCTCCAGTTGCGCCAGTCGACATCCCCGTTCCGCAAGCTCGACCACGTAGTTCTGCACCCGACTGAAGGCACGTTCGACGGCCTGCACCCTGTTGTAGGCCTTGATCCCGTCCTTCTTTTCGAAGGCTCGTTTGAACTCCTTCAACTCGAAGCTCTCGCCGAACTCCTCCATCGCGCTTTCGAGTGCCAGGATCTCGCCGGGGAGACTGTCGAGCCGCTCGACGATCTCGCTGTGCAGCCGCTTTGACATTTCAGGCCTCGGTGACGAGGCGATCGATCCCGGTCAGAGCACTGCGGCTGCGCTTGCGCAGGTGCCTTCGAGCACGACGATCCATCGCCTCGGCTTCTGAGCCGAGCTGGGCCCAGCGTTCCTCGCGGTCGACGATCGTGCGGCCCTCCGCCACGGCCTCGGCCAGGAGCACTGGATTGGTGCCGGCGTCCTCCAGCGTGAGCACGTCGACACGCCGTTCGAGCAGCTCTTCGAGCTTTAGCTCCAGGTCGACGATGCGGACCAAAGAGGAATCGCGCATCTCGACGATCAGGTCGACGTCACTTCCCTCGCTGTCGTCTCCCCGGGCGGCCGAGCCGAAGAGGAACGCGAAGCGCACGTTCTGCTCGGTGCGAAGCGCTTCTCGCAGCGCCGCGAGAAGTTTCCAAGAGCGACGTAGATACCGCTTCTCGGTGGCGCCGAACTTCATCTTGCGCGGCGTTGGGCGCTTTGCCCGCAGCGTTCCCTCGTTGAACGCGCGACGCAGGGTTCGCTCGTTCACGCCAATCTGGTTTGCCAATAGCTCCAGCTCAGTCATGTGTCCATTGTAGACACTTCATATGTCCGATCTAGTTTTTCATGTGTCCGATCGAGTTGGCAGCTAACTGAACCACGAGATGATCGAAGATGGTAAGGCTAATCGCGATCAAGCTTGTCGGCCGCCCTCGGTAGCGTCGATCCATGGCGCTCTCACAACCTGGCTAGACCACGCCGGCGTTTCGCCAAAGGTCGCCTCGCAGATCATGGGCCACAAGACGCCCGAATATCAGGCCGGCGCCGCCAAGATCACCCTCGATCGCTACACCCATGTCCTGCCCGGCGAGCTGGAGCGCGCCCGCGGGCTGCTCGATGCTTTCCTCAGCGAGCGACTTCGCGAGGAAGCGCAGACCAGTTGACTGGCCACTTCACTGATTGGCTTGCTTGGCTGTGCAACTGCATCCTTCGGATCCCGATCGATTGACTCACCGAGTGGTCATTGCTAAATTGTCCCTTTCAAGGAACTCATTATGCCGACCAAGACCAAGACCAAGACGAAAACCAGCACGAAGACTGTCGTCGACTCTGAGTACCTGAGTCGACGGGAGGCCGCAATGCTCGCAGAAGTTTCCCTGCGCTCTGTCGACAAGGCGATTGAGGAGAAGGTCGTTAGACCCGGCCGCTCCAGTGGGCATGGCACGGTCCTTGATCGCGGTGACGTCCTCGCGATCGCCCTCATAGCCAGGGCTGGACTACAGCTTCGGCCTCAGACCAAAAGAAGGATCAACGAGTGGGTCCATGGGTTTTTCTCTGAGGAGTCATTCGAGGAAACGAAGGAGCTGTTGCTGAGCGATGTCCTGGTCCTTCGGTCTGATTCTGAATCTCATCAGCTTGCTGAGCGGCTGTATCGATACCTCAAAGGTCGCGAGCGATACATCGACGTCGATCCCGATATCCAGGGGGGAGAGCCAGTCATCAAGGGGACCCGCCTGCCGGTTCGCTCTGTTGCTGAGCGCCTCAATCCCGGCGACTCGATCGACGATCTGGTTGATGACTATCCAGGGGTTCCCAAGACTGCCTTTGAAGCAGCCCGATTTTACGCTCAGTCGCATCCTCGCCGAGGCCGGCCCGCTCGGCCCTGGCGGGATGCGTAAGTGCGCCTTTGCAGTCGAGCTCTCGGCGCTCTCAGAGTCAGAGCTGCCTTTCCTCGCTGGGTTCCTCGGCACTGGCAAGAGCCTGCCCTTCCGCTACATCAGCATCCACGGCCCGTCCAAGCAGCGACAGATGGATGAGGAGAGGCTCGTCGACGAGCTCGTCAGCCTCGCTCGTTTTGCCGACGGCGTCGTGATGCACCCGGATACGTTCGATCGACCCGCCCTCTACCGGCCTCTGGGACACAAGCTCTTGGTAGAGAACATGGATGCCCGCAAGCCCTCGGGACGGACTCCCGAGGAGCTGGCCACGACCTTTGCGGAGCTTCCGGAGGCCGGTTTTTGCTTCGACATCGCGCACGCTTGGTCGATCGACCCCGACATGTCCGTAGCGAGCGACCTTCTCGACCGATTCGGGGGACGCCTGCGCCACGTCCACCTCAGCTCGCTATCGCACGACCTCCACCACGTTCCGCTGACGGCCGAGCATGAAGAGCTTTTCCGCTCAACGCTGGAGCGCTGCGTTGATGTCCCCTGGATCTTCGAGGCACCACCGAGCCTGTGACGTAGGGCATGGGGTCAGGCGGGGTGAGCCCACTCGCTCCAATGAAGACTCCGTCATCCATGATGGCGCCATTTTGGCGCTACACTTCCTTCATGCCAAGTGTCCAGATCAAGAACGTCCCGGCTGATGTCCACAAGGTGCTGCGCCAGCGCGCGGCGGCGGCTGGGCAGTCCCTGCAGGAGTACCTGCTTATCCAGCTCACCCGGCAGGCAAGCGAAGAGACGCTCGACGAGGTTCTCGACCGCGTCGGCGACCGCTCAGGCGGCTCGCTGGGCTTTGCCTTCGCCGCCGAGACGCTCCGAGCCGAGCGCCAGCGCCCGGCGTGATCGTCGTCGACGCGTCGGTCCTCGCCAACGCGCTGGCCGACGATGGTGCCGACGGCGATCTTGCCCGCGAACGCCTACGAGAGGAGCAGCTGGTTGCCCCCGAGCTGGTCGACCTGGAGGTCGTCTCGACCCTTCGCCGCGCCGCCCGCGCCGGCAGGTTGAAGAAGGCTCGATCCGAGCAGGCTCTCGGCGACCTGGCCGTCTTGCCCTTGCGGCGAGTTCCGCACCTGCCCCTTCTGTCCCGGGTCTGGGAGTTGCGCGACAACCTCACTGCCTTCGACGCTGCCTACATTGCCTTGGCCGAGGCGCTTGACGTCTTGCTTCTCACCGCCGACGGGCCGCTGGCCGGGGCAACCGGTGTCCGCTGCCAGGTAGAGGTGCTGGGCGGATAGGCAGTCGCAGGGCTGCGGTGTTGCGGTCCGTAAACGATGTAGCTGCTACGTTTCATGTATGACGCTACATCAAAAGGACAGCGAAGTCGGTGTCCGCGAGCTGCACGATCGGCTCAGCGAGTACTTGGAGCGGGTTGAGAAGGGCGGAGAGGTCGTTGTCACCCGCCGTGGCCGCCGCATTGCCCGCCTCAGCGCGCTTGAGGCCGACGGTCCCTTGGAAGAGCTCGCGCGCCGGGGCCTTGTTCGCCTGCCCCAGAAGCCGCGCTCGCCCAGGCAGGCTCGGGTGAAGGGCACCGGCTCGGTCTCCGATCTCGTTGCCGAGCAGCGCCGCTGACCCTTTACTTCGACACCTCGGCCTTGGTCAAGTTGGTCATCGACGAGAACGGTTCCGATCTGGCCGCGGAGCTCTGGAACTCGGCCCACCCGGTCGCCTCCAGCATCCTCTCTCTTCCCGAGGGGCAGGCGGCCCTCGCCAGGGCTCGGCGGATGAAGAGGCTCACCCGCGCCGAGCAGATCCGCGCCGTCGCCGACTTCAAAGCGATCCAAGCCGAGCTTGTCTCGATTGGCGTTGACCGGGCCCTGACCGAAGCAGCCGGACCGCTTGCCGAAGAGCTCGGCCTGCGCGGATACGACGCCGTTCACCTTGCCACGGCACTCGATCTGAGCGACGAGGAAACCGTCTTCGTGACTTGGGATGAAGACCTCAGCGCCGCCGCTGAGAAGACCGGCCTCAGCGTTGCCGGCTATCAGCCTCGCTGAGATTTTCGTTTGGGTTTCGTTCCCTACGTCATTCCCTACGACTTTAGCCTCACTAAGATTTGGCTCTCTAGAGCCCAAAACAGGTGGCCCAACTGGCTAAGGCACCGGTCTCGAAAACCGGCGATTCCAGGTTCGAGTCCTGGCTGCCCGTCTCCGAACTGGCTTGTAGAGCTAGATGTAGGGTCGCCTTTTTGGTCAGCTGAGGCACGCGGTCGTGGACCGCCGGAATCGGGAATCCGCCAACAATTCAATGTCTGGCCGGAGCTGTTCCGGCGATTTCATTCCCCGGACATTCCCTTCCTGGACATCCGAGTTCCTTGTAACGACTGATACATTGATGGTGGCTTTGCAAGGGGGCGCCACCAATGATTCCCCTGAGATGAATTCCGAGAAGGCACAGAGGTCGAGCTCGGCCTCTTACTCCGTTCGTCCCCGGATCCTCGTCACGGACGATCGACCGGAGATGGCGGACGTAATCAGTCGGGCGCTCGGCGATCACTATGCCTGCGAGTTCGCCCGCGACGTGGCGCAGGCCCGAGAGATGCTTGCCTCCCGGGCGTTTGACCTGATCCTCTGCGATATCGGAGCGCCTGGCGAGTCGGCCATTGTCCTGGGGGAGGAGACCGCCAAATCGGATTCCGACACCGCCGTGGTCCTGGTCACGGAGACCGATGAGCCGGCGGTGGCGAGGAGGGCGTTCGAATTCGGCGCCTTCGGCTACGTCGTCAAGCCCCCCTGGCCCGGCCAACTGCTGATGACGACGATGAACGCCCTGCGTCGTCTGGAGCTGGAAGTCGCTCACCGGGAACACAGCCAGAACCAGGACGACCGCAGTCAGACGATCATCGACATGGCGCCGATGCCGATTTATGCCAAGGATGCATCGGGCCGCTACGTCCTCTCAAACGCCAAGGCGGACGAGTTGGCCTGCGTAAAGCGCGGGGAGATGCTCGGCCAGACCGACGAGTCGATCATGTCGGCCGATGGCGCGAAGCAGTCGGCGAGCAGTGATCGGGGAGTTCTTGCCGACGGCTCGATCTATGAGGCGAAGGAAGTCCTCAGCGTCGGTGGAGTCTCGAGGACTTTCAAGACGGTCAAGTTTCCGCTCTTCGACGAGGATCAGCGGATCGACGCCGTTGGTGGGATCTCGGCGGACATCACCGGTGAGTTGGAGGCCGCGGAGCTCCGCGAGGAGTTGCTGGCGGCGCAAACGCGGGCGATCGAGGAGCTGAAGCGGTCTCGCGAGGAGACCGTCGAGCGGCTGACCAGGGCGATCGACCGGCACGACTCCTCGACCGGCGAACACGTCGCCCGGATGGCGGTGATCGCCGCGTTTCTCGCAACTGACATGGGATTCGATCCGGCGCGGGTCGAGTTGTTGAGGGCGGCCGCCCCGATGCACGATGTCGGCAAGATCGGCACTCCTGACGAGATCCTTCGCAAGGCCGGCCCGCTGACCGCCCAGGAGCGCTCGATCATGGAGAACCACGCGCTGACCGGGTACGAAATTCTCGTCGACTCCAAGAGCGAGCTGCTCGGCCTTGCGGCCACGATCGCCCTGACCCACCACGAGCGCTTCGACGGCAGCGGCTATCCCAAAGGGCTGGTCGGAACGGAGATCCCGCTCGAGGGGCGGATTACCGCGGTCGCCGATGTCTTCGACGCGCTGCTCAGCGACCGCGTCTATCGGCCGGCGCTCCCGGTTGCCGAGGCCGTCGCCTTGATGGAGGACGGCAGAGGCGCTCAGTTCGACCCCGAGATCGTCGACATCCTCCTCGATCATCTCGATCACGTGCTCGCCCTCCGTGAGGTCGATCGCGCCGAGCGGATGCCGTTGAGCGATCTACCCCGAAAAGAGAGCGATGCCGAGCAGGATTCTCTGGGCCGGGACGAAACTGCTGCAGCGGCCGATCAAACCGCCTCAGACTTTCGCGGATACCGATCAGACGGCCTCCGACAGGGACCAGCTCGATTCTGAGACCGACGAACGCTCGGCCCGGCGCGATCAGGAGGCGGCTGATCGCGATCTCCCCAGCGAGCCGAGCGTTGCCACTCAGAAGACCTATTCGGCCACCCGACGTGCCCGTAAGCAAAGCAGCCTCGAGCGTCAAGCAACGGCGCTCACCCGGTCGAAGGTAGCCGCCGACCGCGATCGCCAGGCCGCCCGGCGAGATGCCGAAGCGCAGGGGCGAGATGCCGCCGCGGGCGCCAGCGACCTTGCCGCAGCCGCCAGGGATCGGGCACTCTTAGAGGCGACGGAAGAGCCTGGGGACGGTCGGCGGGAGGCGGCAGCGGTTGCGGCCGAGCTGCGCTCAAATGCGGCTGGCGACCGAGCCCGCGCCGCCACTGACCGGGAGCGGGCAGCGAGTGACCGGGCAGCGGCCGCGCGCGACCGCCGGGAGCTGAACGCCGCCCTGGAGGCCGCGCACCTCGACGACCTGACCGGCGCCTACCGGCGGGGGATGGGGGAGGTGCTGCTGCGCAACGAGCTGGAGCGAGCGCAGCGCACGGCGTCCTCGTTGACTCTCGCGGTGATCGACGCCGATGACCTCAAGGCCTTCAACGATGCCGGCGGCCATGCCGCGGGCGACGCCCTGCTGCGCGACATCGCAACCACCCTGCGGGCGACGCTGGTCCGGACCGGGGGGGACGAGTTCGTCTGCACGATCGCGGGATTGGACCTGGACACTTCCCGGCGCCGCCTGGCGGACGTATCGAAAGCCCTCGGCCTGATTCAGCCGCAGGCGTCGATCAGCGTCGGCTTGGTTGAGATGCAAGCGGGGGACACCCTGGAACACCAGTAGGCAGATCCGCGCTCTACGCCCGGCGGGTCGCGAGCCAGCGGTCGACCTCGCGGGCGCAGCGGCGGCCGTCGTCGATCGCGGTGACGGTGAGGCGGGCGCCCATCCGCGTCCAGGCGTCGAGGCGCTCGTCCCACTCGCCGAGCAGGCGCGCCGCCAGCTCCGAGCCGGTGCGCAGCGCGTGCTCGGAGACCAACTCGCGGACCTCCGCAGTCGGCGTCCCAGAGGTCGGCGGCGACCGCCATCTGGCGGATCGCCGGCAAGCTCTCGCGGGCGATCGAGCCGAGGCCCAGGATGTTGCCGGACTGAGCAGCGGCCGGCGTTGGCCAGGTGTCGAGAGTTTTCGGCGCCCGCCTATCCGTGCGGAGGGTCGGGCCGATCAGGCACCGGCCGGCGGGTCGGCAAAGACGGCGCCAATCCGCTCCAGGACTACGCTGGCGACGCGCAGCTCCTCGTCGTCGATGCCCTCCAGCGCCTGCTCCCAGCGGGCGCCCCAGAGCTTGCGGCGGGACTCGATCCGGCGGCGGCCGTTACGGGTCAGCTTGGTGACGACGATCCGCCGGTCGGTAGCCGAGCGGACCCGTTCGACGTGGCCGTCCCTCTGTCAAGCGCCTCAGGCAGTTTCGAAGCGGCGCAGCTCCTGGCGGGCGATCGTCCGCTTGTGGACCTCGTCGGGCCCGTCGGCGAGCCGCAGCGTGCGCTGGTGCGCGTACATCCCGGCCAGCGGGAAGTCGCCGCAGACGCCGCCGCCGCCGTGGACCTGGATCGCGCGGTCGATGATCTTCAGCGCCACCTGGGGGGCGGCGACCTTGATCGCGGCGATCTCGGTCCGCGCGTGCTTGTTGCCGACCGTGTCCATCAGCCAGGCGGTCTTCATCGTCAGCAGCCGGATCATCTCCAGCTCGATCCGCGCCTCGGCAATCCAGTCCTGGATGTTCGAGCGCTCGGCGACCGGGGCGCCGAAGGTGACGCGGGAGAGGGCGCGTTCGCAGAGCATGTCGAGTGCCCGCTCGGCCATCCCGATCGAGCGCATGCAGTGGTGGATGCGGCCGGGGCCGAGGCGCGCCTGGCTGATCGCGAAGCCGTCCCCCTCCTGTGAGAGCAGCGCCGTGACCGGCACCCGCGCGTCCTCGAAGTCGACTTCGGCGTGGCCCTCGCGGTCCTGGTAGCCGAACACGGTGAGGCCGCGCATGACGGTGACGCCGGGGGCGTCGAGTGGGACGACGAGCATCGACTGCTGCTTGTGGGGAGGGCCGTCGGGATTGGTCTTGCCCATCACGATCATCACCCGGCAGTTCTGGTGCAGCGCGTTGGAGGTCCACCACTTGCGGCCGTTGATCACGTACTCGTCGCCGTCGCGCTCGATCCGGGTCTCGATGTTGGTCGCGTCGGAGGAGGCGACGCCGGGCTCGGTCATCGCGAAGGAGGAGCGGATCTCGCCGTCGAGCAGCGGTTTCAGCCACTTCTCTTTGTGCTCGTCGGTGCCGAACAGGGTCAGCACCTCCATGTTGCCGGTGTCCGGGGCGCTGGAGTTGGTCGCCTCCGGCGCCAGCTGGGCGCTGCGGCCCATGATCTCTGCCAGCGGCGCGTACTCGGCGTTCTTCAGTCCGGGGCCCCATTCCTGATGCGGGTGGAAGAGGTTCCAGAGGCCGCGGGCGCGGGCGTCCTCCTTCAGCTCCTCGAGGATCGCCGGCTGATGGTGGTCGTCGCCGGAGGCCGCCATCTGCTCCTCGTAGACGGACTCGCCCGGGTAGACGCGCTCGTCCATGAACTCCTGCAGACGGCCCTGGAACTCGACGCAGCGATCGCTCAGCTTGAAATCCATCCCGGCTCCTCGTTTGGAAGTTGAATCCAGATTCAAGTCAGACCGTATTCGGATCCGGTCGGCGGCGCAACCGGGTCCCGCCTCAGCCCTCGTCCGGAAGCCGCAGGGCGCTCGCCCAGAGTCTCGTCAGCGTCTCGACCAGGGTCTCCAGAGGTGCTTCCTCGCCGAGCACGTAGTTCGAGTAGGCGACCCGGCTGACCATCGCCGAGAGCGCGGTGGCGGCCAGATAGGGGTCGAGGCCGGTGTCGGCCAGGCCCTGCTCCTGCAGCCGGGCGATCGAGCCGGCGTTGCGTTTGGCGAAGGCGATCCAGCGCTGGCGGCGCAGCTCGCGGAACTCGTCGTCGATCGTCGCCACCTGCTCGAGCAGGCCCATCAGCCGGGCGTTGCGCCGGTAGGACTCGAGGTAGGCGCGGTTGGCGGCTTCGATCATCGCCACCGGCCCCGAGCCGGCCGGCGGCTCGGAGAGGACCGGGTGCAGCATTTCCTCCTGGACCTCGTCCATCACCGCGGCGAAGATCTCGTTCTTGTCGTTGAAGTAGGTGTAGAAGGAGCCGGTGGCGACGCCGGCCTCGGCGGCGATCTCGGCGATGTGAGTGGCGGGGAACCCCTCGCGCTCGAAGACCCGCCGCGCCGCCGCCACCAGCGTCGCCTTGGTCGCGCGGCCGCGGGGACTGCGCGGCTCGAGGGCCTGGCGCTCCACCTCAACTCGCTTCGATGCGCGCCTGCAGCCGTTGCATGCCGCCGATCCAGCGGTCGTAGTCGCTGCCCTTGAAGCGGTAGAAGTCGAGCACCTCGGGGTGGGGGAGGATCAGGAAGCGCTCGGCCGCGATCGCCTCCAGCACCGCCTCGGCCGCCTCTTCCGGGGAGAGGATCCTGCCGGCGTCGGCGACCACCTTGGCGCCGACCCCCTGGTCGCCCTCGATCTCGAGGCCGCTGTTGAGCAGGTTGGTGTCGACCCCCATCGGGCAGAGGCAGGAGACGCGGATGCCGCGGGCGCCGTAGGTGACCGCCATCCACTCGGCAAAGCCGACCGCGGCGTGCTTGGTCACCGCGTAGGGGGCAAGACCGATCTGGGTCAGCAGGCCGGCTGCCGAGGCGGTGGAGACGAAGTAGCCCTGGCCACGCTCGAGCCAGCCGGGGACCAGCAGACGGGCGGCGCGGATGTGGGCCATCAGGTTGACGCCGAGCGCCGCCGCCCACTCGTCCTCGCTCGCAATCCCGCCGCCACCGCCGATCCCGGCGTTGGCGAAGAACATGTCGACCGGGCCGAAGGCGTCCTCGGCGGCGGCGATCAGGGTTTTGAGCGCGGCGGAATCGGTGACGTCGGCCTCCGCCGCGATCGCCGAACCGGGGGCCTGGCCGTTGATCGAGTCGGCCACCGCCGTCGCCGCGCCGCCGTCGAGGTCGGCGAGCACGACCTTGGCGCCGCCGGCGGCGAGCAGCTGCGCGATCGCGCCGCCGATGCCACCGCCACCGCCGGTGATGACCGCCACGCGTCCGTCGATCTCCACGCTCTCCTCCTCGACTGTGTCGTTGCCTGGAGGCTCACCCTAAAGCGCGCCGAGCCTGGTGGGGTATTGCGCCGGCGCACCCGGCGGTCGCGCCCAACGGGAATCGCCGGCCGTAGAATCGCGCTCGATGGACGGCTCCACCTACATATACGAGGCCGTCCGCACGCCCTTCGGCCGCTACGGCGGCGCCCTCGCGGGGGTTCGCCCCGATGACCTCGCCGCCCACTCGCTGCGGGCGCTGCTCGATCGCGTCCCCGACCTCGACGTCGAGCAGATCGAGGACGTGCTCCTCGGCAACGCCAACGGCGCCGGCGAGGACAACCGCGACGTCGCGCGGATGGCGGTCCTGCTCGCCGGCCTGCCGACCTCGGTCCCGGGGGCGAGCGTCAACCGCCTCTGCGGGTCCAGCCTCGAGGCCGCGATCCAGGCGGCGCGGGCGATCGAGGCCGGCGACGCTTCGGTCATGGTTGCCGGCGGCGTCGAGTCGATGAGCCGCGCCCCCTGGGTCCTGCTGAAGCCCGAAAAGGGCTTCCCGGTGACGCCGCAGACGCTGCACTCGACCACGCTCGGCTGGCGCATGGTCAACCCGGAGATGCCGGACCGGTGGACGATCTCGCTCGGCACCAGCGCCGAGAAACTGGCCGACATCTACGAGATCTCACGCGAGGCCCAGGACGAGTTCGCCCTGCGCAGCCACCGGCTCGCGGCCGCCGCCTACGAGGAGGGCGTGCTGAGCGAGGTGGTGCCGGTGCCCGGCGTCGAGCTCGAGCGCGATGAGGGAATCCGCTCCGACACCTCGCTGGAGAAGCTCGGCAAGCTGAAGGCCGCCTTCGTCGAGGGCGGCACCGTCACCGCCGGCAACAGCTCGCCGCTCAACGACGGCGCCTCGATGCTGCTGCTCGGCGACGAGGCGGCCGGCGCCCGGATCGGCGCCGACCCGCTGGCCCGGGTCGTCTCCCGCGGCGTCCACGGCGTCGACCCCGATGTCTTCGGCATCGCCCCGGTCGAGGCGGCCAACAAGGCGCTGGCCAAGGCCGGGATCGGCTGGGAGGACGTCGACGTCGTCGAGCTCAACGAGGCCTTCGCCTCGCAGTCGCTGGCCTGCCTCGCCGGCTGGCCCGAGCTCGACCCCGAGAAGCTGAACGCGCGCGGCGGCGCGATTGCGGTCGGTCATCCGCTCGGCGCCTCCGGTGCCCGTGTCGTCGGCCGCGTCGCCCACGAGCTGGCGGCCGGGGGCGGTCGCTACGGCGTCGCCACGATCTGCATCGGCGTCGGCCAGGGCCTGGCAATGGTGCTCGAGGCATGAACTCCGCAGACCCCGACCGGGCCGGAAGCAGGCGAGGGGAGCCGGGTGAGCTCCTTGCTGCTACTATTACGCAATGCGATACATCAGCGAGCGTTCTACCGATCCGGGGCTCCTCGTCCTCTCCAGTCTCGCCGAGGGCCCCAAGCACGGCTACGCGATCACCCGCGACGTCGAGCAGGTCGCCGGCGTCAAGCTCGGTCCCGGCAGCCTCTACGGTGCGCTCGCCCGGCTCGAGGAGAAGGGGATGATTGAGGCGCTTGCGGCCGAAGCGCGGCGGCGGCCCTACCGCCTGACCGCTGAGGGCAGCGCCGCCCTCAGTGAGCAATTGCAGATGCTGAGTCGCGTGGTCGACACCGGCCTCGACCGGCTGCGGATCGCGGCGGAGCCGGGATGAGGCGGCGTCTTGCGAAGGCGGCACTGGACCTGTACCCGCTTGCCTTCCGGCGCCGTTACGGCGACGAGATGCTGGCGCTGATCGAGGAGGCGCCGCCGAGCTCGAAGACGACCCTCGACCTGCTGCGTGGAGCGTTCCTCGCCCACGTGCGGCCGGCGGCGGGGCTCGCTGCCGCACTCAGCCCCGAGGAACGCCTGCGCGGCGCCACCGCCGGCATCCTCTCCTGCTGGATCGCCTTCGCCGCGGCAGGCTTCGGCTTCTACAAGACGACCGAGGACCACCCGTTCTCCAGGGCCGGCGATTCGCACCCGGCGATCGGTGGCGCCCACACGGCGATCCAGATCCTCGCAGTGATCGCCTCGCTTGCCGTGATCGCCGGAGCGCTGCCCCTGATCGTTCCCGCGCTGCGCCAGGCGCGCCGGGTCCGGTCGCTGCGCCGGGCGACGGGGCTGGCCGCCGGCGCCCTGGCCTTGTTCGCGATCGCGACCCTGGGACTGGTGGCGCTCGCGCACTCGACCCGATCGCTGCCCGGCCCCGCGGCCGGGCTCGCCTTCCTCGCCTGGGCGCTGGTCGGACTTCTCAGCGGCACGGCCTGCGCGTTCGCCGCCAGAAGTGGGCTCTTCGCGCTACGGGTCCGGCGCAGTGGTCTGGTCGCGGCGCTGGCCTGTGGGACCCTCGTCACCGCGGCGATGGCGCTGATCGCGACCGCGACCGGCGTTTACGTCTTCGCTCTTGCCCTCGACGCATCGACGCTGGCCGGCCAGGGCAATGGGCCGTCGGGGCTCCTCAGCGCCGGCGCCTCGATCGGCTTCCAGTTGCTGGTGATGATCGCCGCGGCCGGTCTGGCGTCGGTAACTCTCTACCGCGGCTGGTCGGCGGTCGGCTCCTCGCGGAGCGGATCGAGCCCGGTTTCGTCCTCGACCTGAGCGCGACGCCCTCGCCGGCGGACCGGCGGGGCGGACCGGCGCCGCCGCCGCAACACCCGCCGCACACCGGCTTCGACGGCGATCCAGAGAACCAGAACGAGCAGCACCAGCAGCGCCGCGAAGCCGACGACGCCGATCCCGGCGGCGAGGGCGATCGCCGCCAGCGCCAGGACCAGCGCGATCAGGCAGTCGGCCAGCAGCGTCCGGCGAGCGGCAGCGCCAGGGGTGATCTCGCGCGGCAGCCGCCTCACCACTTCTGACCCGGGCGCAGGTAGAGGGCGAAGAAATCGCGTTCGTCGGGGGTCAAATACCGTTCCGCCGGCCGGAACATTTCCGGCAGCAGGTTGCTCGGTTGCACCGCGCCGGGGTGGCGGTAGCTGATGAAGCTGGTCCAGTCTTCGTTGATGTCCAGCTCGAGCGCCCGCACCGCACCGGCCCGCTGCAGGATCTTCGCCAGCGATTCGACCGTCTGGTAGTTGGCGGCCGCGTAGAGCAGGTTGCCGCGGCTGTCGATCCCGATCCCCGAGCGCCAGACCCGCACCGCGTTGTTGACGGTTTCGCCCCATTCGGGACCGTCGCTGAGATTCGGGTTGAGCTTGCCGTTGTTGATGATCGGCGGCAGGTTCTGCTTCGCGAACCAGACGTTCGCGGGCGCGGAGGCGCCGCTCTCCCACTTGACGATGTCGATCCGCCCGTCGCGGTACTCGACCACGGTCGCGACCCCGTCGACCATCGCTTCCACGACCTTTCCGCGGTAGATCAGGCCTGCGTTCGAGGTTTCCAGCGGGAAGCCGCCGTTGAAGGTCGCGACCAGGCGGCCGCGCTTTCCTTCCGGCACCTCCCCGGAGCCGCGGTGGGCGAGCGGCGGCGGTGGCTCAGCCAGGCCCGGGACGTAGGCGAGTTCGGTGCGGGCGGAGTCGATCCAGGCAACGCCGGCGACGAACTGCGGGTATTCGGGATCGCTGCGGAAGGTGGTCACCAGGACCGGGGGCCGCGGTCCGGCGCCCGCCGCCGCCTTCTTCCAGACCCCCTCGCCGGGCAGAGCCGGGTGGATCAGCGGCACCACTTTGGGCGGCCGGTAGGCCTTGGCAGTCTTGCCGCCGCCGCCTTCGCTCGAGGCGACGCCGACCTGGGGCAGGGCGCTCAGCGCTGGGCCGCCCTTCGAGGGCGCGGTCAGCGTGTAGTACCAGTTCTCGATCTGGGTGACGATCGGGCCACCGCCGTTCTGGCGCAGCCACTCGACGCTGGAGACGCCGAGGCCGACGTTGTGGGCCTGGCTCATCGCCCCCATCCAGGAGATCCCGGCGGGGACGAGGCAGGCGATCGTCGCGAGCAGGAAGATCCGCCGCGCCCGCCGCCAGAACGGGATCGGCAACGGGCGGCGCTCAGACCGGGCCGAAGGCATCGGCTCAGCTTCGCCGAGCGATCTGAAACCCAGATGAGAACGGAACCGCGCCGCGATTCGCGGCGTTCGGCGACGAGATGTCAGAGTGAATCGATGAGCGGCGCCGATCTCAGCCTCGCCGTTTCAGTCTTCCTCGCCTGTGCCGTCGAGGCGGTCGAGGCGCTGACGATCGTGCTCGCGGTCGGCTCGACGCGGAGCTGGCGCTCTGCCTTCTCCGGCGTACTCGCCGCCCTCCTGGTGCTGGCGGTGCTGATCGCTGCCCTTGGACCGGCAATCGTCTCGCTGCCGATCGATGTTCTCCGGATAGCCGTCGGCGGGTTGCTGCTGATCTTCGGCCTGCAGTGGCTGCGTAAGGCGATCCTGCGTGCCGCGGGTCTGAAGTCGATGCACGACGAGCTGGCGATCTTTGAGGCCGAGGCGGCGGCGGCTGGTAGTGCCGGCGTCGCCGTGACGGGGTTCGACGGCTACTCCTTCACGATCGCCTTCAAAGGCGTGCTGCTCGAGGGCCTCGAGGTCGCCTTCATCGTTCTCACCTTCGGCGCCAACCAGGGCAACGTCGGCCTTGCCGCGGTGGCAGCCGGCGCCGCCGTGGTGCTGGTCGTTCTCGCCGGATTCGCCGCCAGGGCACCACTCGCGCGGGTGCCCGAGAACTCGATGAAGTTCGTCGTCGGGGTCCTGCTGAGCACCTTCGGGATCTTCTGGGGCGCCGAGGGCGCCGGCGCCTCGTGGCCCGGGGGAGAGGCGGCGCTGCCGGTCCTGGCGCTGGCGATCTTCGCGGCCGCGGCATTGATGGTGCGCGACCTGCGGCTCGGCCGCCCAGAATTGGTCGCGGGTGAGCGGCCTTGGCGCCTTTTGCCCGCTATCCGGCAAGAAAGCGCCAAGAGGGTCCGGCCGGTGATCCGCCGTGCCGCGCTCGGCGTCTGGGAGTTCGTCGTCGGCGATGACTGGCGGACGGCCGCCGGGGTCGTCGTCGTACTGGGCGCGACGGCGTTGGTGGCCGCGGTCGGCCTGCCGGCCTGGTGGCTCGCCCCGATCGGGGCTCTGGCGAGCCTCTACCTCTCGCTCAGGCGCGCCCTGGTTCGACCGCCCGGCAGCTGACCGGGCGTCGCCATACCGACCTGCCCCACGCCCCCCCACCGCGTGGTTCCTTTTCGACGTATTCCGTGCAAATGGAACCACGCGATGGGACTAGGCCTGCACACGCAGACGCGTGGTGCTTTTTTCACGCGGTACGTACAAAAGGAACCACACCCTGCTCGGGGAACGACGGGCTGCTGGTGCTGACCGGCCGCGTCGGCCTGGGGAACCGGCCCCCCAACCTCGACTAGCGGACCTGGCTGCTGGCGATCAGCAGCAGGAAGCCGCCGATCATGAACGGCCACCCGTTCGTCACCGTGGCACCGAGGACGAGCAGCAGGATGCCGACACCCGTCAGCGCGATCCGGCTCCCCGATGGGGTGTCGCCTGCGCCTGGGGGTCGGGAGTTTTGCACTGGCGGTGGTTCGGGGGGAGTCGGCTCCGCTAGGTGCGGTCGGGCTCCGGGCTCGCGATCACGGCTCCGTCGCCGCCACCACGGTTGCGGCGGCGCTTGGCGACCCAGTAGACGAGGCCGGCGACGATCGCCAGGGCGACGACGTAGTCGAGGTAGCCGAGGTTGTGGCGCCAGTGTTCCCAGTTGTCGCCGACGCTGCGGCCGATCAGGGCCAGCGCCAGGACCCAGGGGAGGGATCCCAGCGCGGTGAGGCCGATGAACCGCCAGAACGGCATTTTCGCCACCCCGGCAGGCAGCGAGATGAAGGTGCGGATAAGCGGCAGCATCCGCGAGAAGAAGACGGTGGCCGACCCGTAGCGCTCGAACCAGCTGTCGGCCCAGGCCAGGTGCTTGGGGCTGATGTGTATGAGGCGGTTCTTTTCCAGCAGGTCGATGCGGCCGTAGTAGCCGACCGCGTAGGCGATCGCCGAGCCGGCGACGTTGCCGAGTACGCCGGCGGCGACGACCCCGACCAGCGTCAGTTCGCCGTTGGAGACGCTGAATCCGGCGAACAGCATGATCGCCTCGCTCGGGATCGGGATGCAGGCGGACTCCAGCGTCATCAGCAGGAACACCGCGACGACGCCGGCCGAGCCGATGAATTCGGTGGCGAGGTCGACGATCGGTTCGACCACCTTGTCGGAGAGGGTGGCGAGGGTCAGGAGGGCGAGCATCTGGCTGGGCACCTTGCCCGGTGACCCTTAAACCGAGATGAGAGTCACTCGGCCCCGGCGGCCGAGTGACTCTCATCTTCGGTTAACGGCGGTGTCCCACACTGCCGCCCCATGAACGTCGCCCAGACCTCTCCCGCCGCCCTGCCCACAGCCCAATCAAAGAAGTGGTGGGCCCGCCAGATGCTGAACAAGGTGCCAGAGGTAACCCTCTATTTCTGGCTGATCAAGATCCTCTGCACGACGGTTGGGGAGACGTTTGCGGACAACCTCAACGAAAACCTCGGGCTCGGGCTCTCCGGCACGAGTTACGTGATGAGCGCGGTCCTGATCGTGGCCCTCTTCTTCCAGTTCCGGGCGCCCCGCTACATCCCGGGGATCTACTGGCTGGCGGTGGTCTTGATCAGCGTCGTCGGCACCCTGATAACCGACAACCTGGTCGAACAGGGCGTTACCCTGGAAGCGACGACGATCGGCTTCGCGGTGGCCCTCGTCGGGGTCTTCGCGATCTGGTACGCGGTCGAGCACACGCTCTCGGTCCACACGATCTACACGACCAGGCGCGAGGGCTTCTACTGGCTGGCGATTCTCTTCACCTTCGCCCTCGGCACCGCTTCCGGCGATTTCCTCTCCGAGAAGCTGGAACTCGGCTACCTGGCGGCGCTGGGCATCTTCGCCGGCGCGATCGTCGTCGTCACCGTTCTGCACTTCGGCCTGAGGATGAACGCGATTCTCTCCTTCTGGCTCGCCTACATCCTCACCCGCCCGCTGGGCGCCTCGATCGGCGACTACCTGGCCCAGCCGACCGGAGAAGGTGGCCTCGGGCTTGGCACCAATGTGACCAGCATCATCTTCCTCGTCGCGATCCTGACCCTCGTCATCTTCCTCGCGGTGACCAAGCGCGACGTGATCAGGTCGGGACCGGTGTCGGTGCCGGAGGCAGGGGCCGTCGGCGCCGACGGCATCCCCGGGATCCTCATCGTCCTCAACAAGGTGGACGCCACCTCCTCGCTGGTCGACGCGGTCAGGCGCCGGGCGGCGGCGGGAGCGGCTCGCTTCTTCGTCCTCGTGCCGAATCCCGACCACGTCGCCTTCGACCGGGTGAGCCCCGACACGGCCGAGGCCAAGGCGCTGCTCGTCAAGGCGCTGGCGCAGCTCGAAACGCCGGCTGGAGCCACGGTCGCAGGCCGGGTCGCGGAGAGCCCCAACGCCTATGACGACATCGTCGAGGAGCTCGAGCGGGGTGGCTACGCGGAGATCATCCTCGAGACCCCACCGACCCACATCTCGCACTGGCTCCACGTCGATCTCTCGCAGCGGATCGCCGAGCTCGGCTACCCGACCCAGACCGTCGCCGCCGCCACCGCGTAGGCAACCCCGCTGCCGGCGCCGCCGGCAGCGATTTCTCATCTGACGTTCATCTTCTCTGAGATGGTGGAGGGATGAACGTTCTGGTGGTAGAGGACGAGATGAAGATGGCGGCCCTGCTCCGACGCGGACTCAGCGAGCAGGGATTGACCGTCGACGTCGCGGGGAGCGGAGAGGAAGCGGTCGGGATGGCACGCTCGTCCGCATACGACGCTGTGCTTCTCGACGTGATCCTGCCGGGCATCGACGGCTTCGAGACCTGCCGGCAGATGCGCGAGGAGGGGATCTGGTCGCCGGTTTTGATGCTGACCGCGCGCGGTTCGCTCGAGGACCGGGTCTCCGGCCTCGATGGCGGCGCCGACGACTACCTGACCAAGCCGTTCTCCTTCGCCGAGCTGCTGGCGCGTCTGAGGGCCCTGGTCCGACGCGGCCAGAGCGAGCGCCCCTCGATCATCGAGGTCGGTGAGCTGAGGCTGGACCCGGCGACCCGCGAGGTCTGGCGCGGCGACACCGAGATCGAGCTCTCGGCCAAGGAGTTCGTCCTCCTGGAGACCTTCATGCGCCGCCCCGGCCACGTCCTCACTCGCTCGCAGCTGCTCGATCAGGCCTGGGAGTACGACTTCGAACACCGCTCCAACGTGATCGAGGTCTACATCCGCTACGTGCGACTGAAGATCGACGTGCCTTTTGGCGTCAAGTCGATCGAGACCGTGCGCGGCGCCGGTTACCGGTTGCGAAAAGACGGCGGCCGTTGAGCCACATCTCGATCCGGCTGCGGGTCACCCTCGTCTTCGCCGTGGTGATGGCCCTGGTCCTCGGTGCCACCGGTGTCTTCGTCTACCTCCGTTTCGAAGCCGAGCTCGACGCGACGATCAACGCCGGCTTGCGATCGCGCGCCAATGACGTCGCGGCGTTGATCAAAGAGGCCGACTCGGGCCTGGCCGAGGGGCAGCAGCACCTGGTCGGCCGCACCGAGAGCTTTGCCGAGGTCCTCGAAGTCGGTGGCCGGGTCTCGGATTCCTCGTTGGCGGTGGGCCGGCATGTGCTTCTCACGCCGATCGAGTTGAAGCGGGCGCTGAGCGTTCCGATCTTCCTCAACCGGGGTCCGCTCCCCGGCCTGCAGGACGAGTCGCGGCTGCTCGCCGTTCCAGTCACCGCCAGGGGGAAGGAGCGGGTCGTGGTCGTCGGCACCTCGACCGAGGCGCGCACCGATTCGCTCACCGATCTCGCCCAACTACTGCTCGTCGGTGGCCCGGTCGCGCTCCTGCTTGCCTCACTCGCCGCCTACGGCGTCGCCGCCGCCGCGCTCAAACCGGTCGAGGCGATGCGCTCGCGGGCGGCTGAGATCTCCGCTGCCGAGCCGGACCAGCGCCTGCCCGTGCCGCCCACCCACGACGAGGTCGCCCGCCTCGGTCTCACCCTCAACGAGATGCTCGAGCGGCTCGGTGAGGCGCTGGCCCACGAGCGCGCCTTCGTCGCCGACGCCAGCCACGAGCTGCGCACGCCGCTGGCGATCCTGCGGACCGAGCTCGAGCTGGCGCTGGCAAAGGGACGCTCCCCCGAGGAGCTGCGCGCGGCGCTGGCCTCTGCCGCCGAGGAGACCGATCGCCTGACCCAGCTTTCGGAGGATTTGCTGACGATCGCCCAGACCGAGCGCGGCGAGCTGCCGCTGCGCATAGCTCGGGTCGATCTCCCCGCCACCCTCGCCGGCATCGAGCGCCGCTTCTCCGGCCGGGCCGAGGAGAGAGGCCGACGGATCGACGTTGACGCGCCCTCCCCGCTCAGTCTCGAGGCCGACCGCCTGCGCCTCGACCAGGCGATCGGCAGCATGGTCGACAACGCACTGCGCTACGGCGCCGGTCCGATCGAGGTCAGGGCTGTGGGCGAGGGCGGTTCGGTCGAGATCCACGTCCTCGACCGCGGTGAGGGCTTCCCGCCGGAGTTCCTCGAGCGCGCCTTCGAGCGCTTCAGCCGCGCTTCCTCGAGCGATCGCGACGGCGGTAGCGGGCTCGGGCTGGCCATCGTCCAGACCGTGGCCCGTGCCCACGGCGGTGAGGCGCACGCCGCCAACCGCGCCGAGGGCGGGGCCGACGTCTGGGTGACGCTGCCGGTCCGCGTCCCCTCGAGCTGATCTCACCGCAGTCTCATTTGCCACCTGTACACCTGGTGGACAGTGAACTTCGGCGAAAGAGGAACAGCGACGATGAAGAGGACTTGCTCCCTGATCTGGGCCGTTGCCGCGAGTGCGGCCCTGGTCGCCGGATGCGGTAGCAGCGGCAGCTCGGGCTCGAGCGCCGGCACCACTACCCACCTTTCCGCGACCGCAGGCGCCGGCGCGGAAGCGGGGAACGAAACCGCGCCCACCGAGGCGCAGTCGCTGGCGACCGGGGACATCCCAGACAACCAGGTGTTCCTGCTCTTCAAGGACCCCAAGGCCGACTACTCGATGCGTTACCCCGAGGGGTGGGCGCGTACCGGCACGGCCGCCGACGTCACGTTCGCCGAAAAGGCGAACGTGATCCACGTCGTCGTCCACAAGGGCCCGCCCCCCAGCGAAGCGTCAGCCGTCGGTGGGGTCGAAGCGCTGCACAAAGGCGACCCGACCGTCAAGGGCCAGGCACCGGAAATGATCAACCTCGCCGGCCAGCCGGTGGTGAAGGTCAGCTACTCGCGCCTCAGTCGACCCGATCCGGTCACTGGCAAGCGGGTGCGGCTCCTTGTCGACCGCTACGAATACGCCCACGCCGGCAAGGTCGCGGTCCTCGACCTCGCCACGCCGGTCGGGGTCGACAACGTCGATGCCTACCGGATGATCAGCGAAAGCCTGAAATGGCTGCGGTAGAGAGCCTTTACAGCGAGCCCGAGGTCGAGCAGGCGCCGCCCGAGTGGCCGGTGCTGGAGATGCACGACGTCTTCAAGATCTACCGGACCGGAGCGGTCGAGACCGTCGCCCTTCGCGGCGTCGATCTCGAGGTCCGCAAGGGGGGCCTGCTCGCGATCCTCGGGCCCTCGGGCTGCGGCAAGAGCACCCTGCTGGCGCTGGCCGCCGGACTCGACCGCGCTTCCGCCGGCGACGTCCGCAGCTCGGGCGCCTCGCTGATCGCCCAGAGTGAGGACGAGCTCGCCGAGTACAGGGCGCGGGGCGTGGGCATCGTCTTTCAGAGCAACAACCTCTGGCCGACCCTGACCGCGGAGGAGAACGTCGTCGCCGCGCTACGCCTGGGCGGCGTCGACTCGCCGCTCGAGCGGGCGGCCGAGGCGCTGGGCGAGCTCGGACTCGCCAAGCGCGCGGGCCACCGGGCGATGGCGCTCTCGGGTGGCGAGCAGCAGCGGGTGGCGATCGCCGCCGCGGTCGCCCGCAAGGCGCCGCTGGTGCTCGCCGACGAGCCGACCGGCGAGCTCGACGCCGCCAATCAGCAGGTCGTCCTCAACGCTCTGCGCAGGCTGCCGAGCGAGCACGGCTGCGCCGTGGTCGTCGTCACCCACTCCAGGCTCGTCGCCGGCGCGGCCGATCAGGTGGTCGAGCTGCGCGACGGGGCCGTGGTGAGATGAGCGTCGCGACCGAGCCGGCCGCGGACCTCTCTTCCTGTCGGGGCGCCTCCGTGATCTATCGGCGCGGCGAGGCTGAAGTTCGGGCCCTGGTCGAGGTCGACCTGACGATCGCCGCCGGCGAGAGCGTGGCGCTTCAGGGCCCCTCGGGATCGGGCAAGACGACCCTGTTGCACCTGCTGGGTGGGCTCCTGGTCCCGACCGCAGGGGAGGTCCTCTGGAGGGGGGAGGTGCTTTCGTCCCTCGACGCCGCTTCCCGCGGCCGGTCCCGGGCCGGCGGCATCGCCTACGTCCTGCAGGGCTCCAATCTGCTGCCGACCTTCAGCGTCTTCGAGAACGTCGCCTTCGCCGCCTGGGTCGCCGAGCGAGCCGGCCTCCTCGTCAGGCACGGACCGAGCGAGCTGCTGCAGCTGGTCGGCCTCGGCGGGAAGGGCGCCGCTCTGCCGTCCGAGATCTCCGGCGGCGAGGCGCAGCGGGTCGCGCTCGCCCGCGCTTTGGCCCAATCGCCCGAGCTACTGCTCTGCGATGAGCCGACCGGCCATCTCGACTCCGACACCGCCTCGCGGGTGCTCGACCTGCTCGAAGCGCTGCAGGAGCGATTTGGTTTCTCGCTGGCGATCGCCACCCACGACCGCGGCGTCGCCGACCGTTGGAACCGCCAGGTCCGCCTCGGCGACGGCCGCATCGTCGCCAGGGAGAGCTCGTGAGCGCGGCGCTGCGGCTGGCCGTCGCCCGGCTCAGGCACCGCCCCGGCCAGACCATCACCCAGGCGCTGGTCCTCGCTGCAGCGGTCGCGCTTCTGGGGGCGATGATCCTCTTCATCGGGCACTCGCTGCGGACGATGACGGCCTCGGCGACCCGGAGTGTGCCGCTCGACCTCCAGGGACCGGTCCAGAGCTACGGCCAGGCCCGCAACCTCTCGAGAGGAATCTCCAAGCAGCCCGACGTGGCGCAGGCCTCCGCGGTCGCGACCGCGCCCTTCGCCGGGC
>JACDGU010000177.1 GCA_013821475.1 Solirubrobacterales bacterium | reverse complement strand
GGCGTCTCGCGCCGCGGCAAACCGGTCGCGACCGTGGTCGGACTCCATCGTGGGATCGCTGGCGCAGCCCAAGCGGGCGACGACGGCGACACGCTTCGCGTCGAGGTCCAGGAGATCCGCGACGGCCACCCCGACGACGAGCACGTGGTCGAGCTGGCGCGCGAGTACCGCGCCGTGGTCGAGGAGATCCTCGAGCTGCGCGGCGACGACGGCCGCATCGCCGCCTTCCTGCGCTCGATCGAGGAGCCGGGCGCCCTGGCCGACACCTCCGGCCTCAGCCCTGACATCCCCAACGAGGGCAAGCTGCGCCTGCTGGAGACGATCGACGTCAGCGCCCGGCTGCAGATCGCGGTCGAGCTGCAGCGCGAGCGCCTGGCCGAGCTGCAGGTCCGCAGCAAGATCCGCGACGACGTCGAGTCCGGCGCCCAGAAGCAGCAGCGCGAGTACTTCCTGCGCAAACAGATGGAGTCGATCCGCAAGGAGCTGGGCGAGGACGAGACCGACCTGATCGCCGAGTACGAGACCAAGATCGCCGAGGCGGAGATGCCGGAGGCGATCGCCGAGCAGGCCGAGAAGGAGCTGCGCCGGCTCGAGCGCCAGGGCGAGCAGTCGCCCGAGTCCTCGATGA
This sequence comes from Solirubrobacterales bacterium, assembly GCA_013821475.1. Lineage (GTDB taxonomy): Bacteria > Actinomycetota > Thermoleophilia > Solirubrobacterales > 70-9 > VAYN01. The sequence goes on along the minus strand of JACDGU010000177.1, from coordinate 4,312 downwards.
TCCGCAGCTACCTGGACTGGCTGATCGCGGTGCCGTGGAGCAAGCGCTCCGACGAGCGCCTCGACCCGGTCCACACCCGCGAGGTGCTCGACTCAGACCACGCCGGCCTCGATGACGTGAAGCGCCGGATCACCGAGTTCGTCGCCGTCCGCAAGCTGCGCGAGGAGCGCAACCTCGATGACGAGCGCCGCGCCAACGGGACGATCCTGACCCTGGTCGGGCCCCCCGGCACCGGCAAGACCTCGATCGGCGAGTCGATCGCCCGCAGCCTCGGGCGCGAGTTCGTCCGCATCAGCCTCGGCGGCCTGCACGACGAGGCCGAGATCCGCGGCCATCGCCGCACCTACATCGGCGCCCTGCCGGGACGGATCGTCCGCGCCCTGCGCGACGCCGAGACGATGAACCCGGTGATTCTGCTCGACGAGATCGACAAGGTCGGCTCCGACTGGCAGGGCGACCCGTCGGCGGCGCTGCTCGAGGTCCTCGACCCGGCGCAGAACCACTCGTTCCGCGACCACTACCTCGACGTCGAGGTCGACCTCTCCGAGGTCGTCTTCCTCGCCACCGCCAACCTGGTCGACACGATCCCGGCGGCGTTGCTGGACCGGATGGAGATCATCGCCTTCGACGGCTACACGACCGAGGAGAAGCTGGCGATCGCGACCGGCTACCTGCTGCCGCGGCAGCTCAAGCGCAACGGCCTGAAGGAGGACGAGGTGACGGTCAGCGACGACGTCGTCCGCGCCGTGATCTCCGAGTACACCCGCGAGGCGGGCGTGCGTCAGCTCGAGCGCGAGCTCGGCAAGCTGCTGCGCGGGGCGGCGACGAAGATCGCCTCCGGGCAGGGAGAGGAGACGATCGCGATCGACATCGAGGCGGTCCGCGACACCCTCGGCCGCCAGCGCTTCTTCCAGGAGTCGGTCGAGCGCACCGCGATCCCGGGCGTCTCCACCGGCCTGGCGGTGACCGGAACCGGCGGCGACGTCCTCTTCATCGAGGCGACCGCGATGGAGGGCGACAAGGGCCTGGTCCTGACCGGCCAGCTCGGCGACGTGATGAAGGAGTCGGCGCGGATCGCCCTCTCCTACGTCCGCTCCCACAGCGAGGAGCTGGGGATCGACGCCGGCGGCTTCCAGCGCGAGTTCCACCTCCACGTGCCGGCGGGAGCGATCCCCAAGGACGGTCCCAGCGCAGGCACGGCGATGACGACCGCCCTGGTCTCGCTGCTCTCCGGGCGGCCGGTGAAGCACACGGTCGGGATGACCGGCGAGGTCACCCTCCAGGGTCGGGTGCTGCCGATCGGCGGTCTGAAGCAGAAGGTGCTCGCCGCCCACGCCGCCGGGCTGACCGAGGTGATCCTGCCCGAGCGCAACCGCGGGGACCTCGACGAGGTCCCCGAGGAGGTGGGCGAGCAGATGACCTTCCACCCGGTGATGAGCATCGACGAGGTCCTGCCGCTCGCCCTCGAGCCGGTTGAGAGCGGAGCGGACGTCGCGGCGGTGTCGTAGCGATGACGCCGCGATGTCGTAACTGTCAGCCCGTGCCGCCGGAGCTCCGCGCGGCGGCCGGGTTGCTCGAGCGCCGCTGGACGATGGCGACGATCTACGCCTGCTCCAGCGGCGCCACCCGCTTCAACGAGTTCCGCCAGTCGCTGCCCGGGGTGTCCCCGACCACCCTCTCGGAGCGGCTCGAGCAGCTCGAGGCGGCAGGGATCGTCGAGCGCCAGCTCGTCGCCGGCCGTCCCCCCCACACCGAGTACGCGCTGACCGGGCGCGGCGAGCAGCTCGCGCTGGCCGTCGCCGGCCTGATGAAACACTGAGTTCGCAGTTATGTCCGGTATGCAGACATAACTGCGAACTCACGGAAGCGAAGGCCGTCGCGGGACACTAGGAGGCCGGCGGCGCGAGAGGCGGCGGCGGGTCTGGTGAAGCCGGAGGTGACGGCATCTCCTGCGGCGAGGGAGCCAGGGGGGGATCGACGGGGCCGGCGGCGCCCGGCACGGCGGCGGGGCCACCGATCGCCAGCAGGCGGTAGTAGAGGACGCCGGCGACGAGGGCGCCGATCGGCGCCGTGATCGTCGAGGCCAGAGCGCTGAAGACGATCCGCAGGGCCCAGCCGTCAGCGATGGCGGCGGCGATGGCGGCGAAGATCGCGCTGCCGACGAAGGCGATCAGGAAGGCGACGACGATCGCGCCGAAGACCGGCCAGCCGTTGCCGCGGACCAGCTCGCGCGAGCGCTTGAAGGAGTCGATGACGCGCTGGTGCTCGATCACGATCGCGGGTGCGATCAGGGCCCAGATCGTCAGCAGGAAGAGCCCCGGCACGACCACCAGGATCAGCCCGATACCGATCCCGATGCCAGCCAGCAGGCCAGCGCCGATCAGAGGCAGGATCACCGGCATCGCGTAGTCGAAGAGCTCGCTGACCGAGGAGTCGCTCTTACCGGCCTGTACGTCCCGGACGAGGCCGACGACCATTCCCTGGTAGAGGGTGCCGGCGATCGTGCTGACGATGATCACCAGGGGCAAGAAGACAACATGCGAGCCGGCGATGCCGTTGAGGATCGCGACGGCGAGGAACAGCCAGAAGGCAACGGGCAGCAGCACCCCGGCGTGGGCGCCGTAGATCGAGAAAACCTCGTTGAGGGTGTCGCCGACGCTCAGCTTGCGTTTCATCCCACCTGCTTCGACCCGGCCCGCCTGGAACCTCCCCCCTTCTGCAATCCCCCCGGCTCTGGCTACGCTGCGCCGGTGTCGAGTGAGATCGAGCGAAAGTTCCTCGTTGCGAGGATCCCCTCCTGGCTTGGGGAATGCTCGTCGACGCGGATCGAGCAGGGCTATCTCGCGATCGCGGCGGAGATCGAGGTCAGGCTCCGCCGCGCCGGCGCCGATCTGACCCTGACCGCCAAGCGCGGCCACGGCGAAGTCCGCGAGGAGGTCGAGCTCGCGTTCGGCCCGGGGCAGTTCGCGGCGCTCTGGCCGCTGACCGCCGATCGCCGGCTGACCAAGACCCGGCACCTGGTCCCGCTCGGCAACGGTCTGCGGGCCGAGGTCGACGTCTACCGCGGGGCGCTCGAGGGACTGGTCACGGCCGAGGTCGAGTTCGAGAGCGAGGCGCGCAGCCGCTGGTTCCGGCCGCCGGCCTGGTTCGGCGAGGAGCTGACCGGCGAGCGCCGTTACTCGAATCAGGCCCTGGCCAGCGATGGCCTGCCCGCCGCGGAGGGCTTCCCGACGCATGAATCCGTCGAAGAGGGGAAGCTGCAGGGGATGAACGGGGAGAGCGAGGGCGGCGAGAGCCGCTCCTATCACCTGAAGCGCGACGAGGGCGCGGCCGACGGGCTGCGCCGGGTCGCCCGCGGCCGGGTCGAGAAGGCGGCGGGACGGCTGCGCGACGCGGACGGCGAGGACCGGGCGAAGGCGATCCACGGCGCCCGCAAGGACCTGAAGAAGATCCGCGCGGTGCTGCGACTGCTGCGCGACGATCTCGGCGCCAAGCGCTTCCGGCGCGAAAACCGCCGCTACCGCGACGCCGGACGGCTGCTCTCGGCGAGCCGCGACGCGGGGGTCAAGCTGGCGACCCTGAATGCGCTGCAGGAGCGTTTCGAGGCCGAGTTCCCCGCGGGGCAGTCGCTGGCCTGGTCGGAGGCGCTCGAGGCCGATCGCGACGAGGTCGCCGGCGCCGGCGAGGCGGCCGACGTCGAGCGGGCGCTGAGCAGGATCGAGAAGGCCGGCGCCCGGATCCGGAGCTGGCCCCTGGAGGCCGACTCCTGGGAGCTGATCGAGCCTGGCCTGACCCGCAGCTACCGCGACGGCCGCGAGGCGCTGGCCGACGCGCGGGTCGAGGGCAGTGCCGACAACGTTCACGACCTGCGCAAACGCGCCAAGGACCTCTGGTACCACCTGCGGCTGCTGGAGAAGGCCTGGCCGGGACTGCTCGAGGAGACCGTCGAGCAGGTCCACCGCCTGACCGAGCTGCTCGGCGATCACCACGACCTCGCCGTGCTCGGCGAGGACCTTCAGCGCCGGGCCGGGATCGTTGCCGAGCGCGACGCGTTCCAGGAGCTGATCGAGCGGCGCCAGGCAGAGCTCCTCGCCGAGTCGCTCGACCTCGGCCGCCGCGTCTACGCCGAGCTGCCGAAGCACTTCCGGCGCCGGCTGCACGCCTATTGGCGGGTCTGGCGCGAGCCCTAGATGAGTAGTTCCACGATTCAGGCCACGTAGTCGACCAACGCCCGGCTGTTGCGTCCGAGTTCGTGGTTCAGCGAGATCGCCGCAGCCAAGGCAAGGAAGCGGGCGGCGATCCGCACCCGCAG
>JACDGU010000176.1 GCA_013821475.1 Solirubrobacterales bacterium | reverse complement strand
GCGTGAAATCCTTGCGGTCGACGTAGGCACGGATGTCGCGGAGGTGGATCGGGATTCCATCGACAATGTGAGGGATCGGGTCTGACTGGGCGCCGTCGACCGAGACTTCGGCCGTTTCGGGGTCGATTTTCAGGGCGAAGCGGACGACGACGGTGCCCAGGTCGAAGGGGCCCACTTTCGCTGCGGTGATCGAGACCAGCGAGAGCTGGGAGCCGTGGTAGGGGCCGGCGAGGTAGAGCTTGCCGGGGGCGTAGGCCAAGACGTTGCCGACCCCCGAGCCGACCAGGGAGTGGCCGACTTCGGAGTTGGCGGGACAGGAGGGGTGGGCTTCCTCGATCGTGCCGCCGCCTTCGATTTCGCGGGCCTTGGCGGCGGCGATGCCGGCGTCGGAGCAAGAGGAGACGCCGGCCAATTTGCCGATCACCCCGGGCGGCAGCTTGATCGAGAAGCGGGTGATCTCCTGTTCGGAGTCTTTGCGGGTGATGTGGGTGTAGAAGGGGGAGTAGGTGCCGGCGGCGTTGTTAATCGTGCCGGCTTCGAGGCCGGGGTGGAACGGCGGTACGCCGCCCGAAGGACAGCCATTGCCTTCGGGCCCCTGGGTGATCTGGAAGGAGCTTTCGTCGTGCAGGGGCACCGTCGGGTTGGAGTAGGGGTAGAGGTCGGCCTGCACGGTGTAGGTGCCGCAGGCCGGCGGGGTGACCAGGGGCGCCCTCTGGCCCTGGCGGAAGCTGAGATGGAAATGGCTGAAGGGCAGCTGCGGCAGATCATCGAAGGTGGTGGTGAGCTGACCCGTTGTCGGGTCGGGGGCGACGCGGCCCGCCGATTTGATCAGGACGCCCAATTCGGGGCTCTTGGCGACGATGTAGAGGGCGAGCAGCGAGGGGGCGGGGAAACCGTTGTCGTTCTGCTTGGCGACGTAGAGGGACCCGTCGATCTTCTGGCTGACCAGCGGACTTTCGATTTCGACGTCGCCGATCTTCGATTCTTCGGGGCAGCCGGTGCCGGGGTCGGAGTTGACCGTCTCGGATTCGAACTGCTGCAGGCTGCAGGCTTTGAGCCCTTCTGCCACCGAGGGGTTGGCGGTGAAGCCCTCCGGCAAGGTGACGATGGCCTTCTTGATCTGGGACTGTGCCAAGCCCCCCCTGTTGGTCAGCCCTTCGTCTTCGACGTTCAGATCGAAGTTCAACCCGGTCGGGGAGGTGGCGGCGTTCGAGGTGGGTTCGGCGGCGATCGTCGGTTTGAAGGGAACTTGGTTGCAGCCGATCAGAACCGGCATCGCCGGGCTGGCGGCGAAGGGGGGCACGAAGGCGCCTGGATCGGCCCAGGAGTTGGCCTGCACCGAGGTCTGAAGCGGGCTGCCCGAGCATTTGGTGGGCAGGGTGAGGAAGGCGGGCGGGTGCTTTTCTTCGGTGGTGGGGCAGGGGAATTTGTCTTCGCCGCGGGCGTCGCGGATGCAGCCTTCGCCGCGGGCGCTGTCATGGCGAGGGTCGCCCGGGGTGCCCCAGACGGTGACCTGGGCGCTGAGAAAGGCGGCGGTCTGGGAGGTGTTGAGCGAGCTGACGGTGATCCCGTAGTCTTCGCCGTTGCGAGACCGGATCGAGGGCGTGATCAGGATCGAAGTTCCCGGTAAGACGAAGCCGAAGCGGGCCGGTTCGCCGAATCCGGGCTCGATGTTGAAGACGGGAACGGTGAAGGTGTAGACGCCCTTGGGACTGAGAAAAGGTTCGGTTATCGAGATTAGTGCAACGCCAACCACAGTGCGGGATGAGCACTGGTTGATCGTTTCCTGGCCGGTGAAGGCGAGAAACTGACCGAGGCTGCAGCGCTGCTGGGGGGTCGGGTTGCCTAGCAACCCCGCCGGCCAATGGAAATTGATGTCCTTGGCGAGGGCGGCCGGCTGAGCATCGGCAGTCTGGTTGAGGGTGAACGTCGTGGTTAGCTGGAAGGGATGGGAGCCCGCCTGGAGGCTTGGCCCGCCACCCTCTTCTTCGGGAGTCAGCTCGAAGTCCTGGACGCCATAGGGCGGCGGTTGATCGCTGATCGTGATCGGGCGGGAAATCTGGGCAGCGGGAGCGCCGCCACCCGACACGCTGACCTTGTTTTCTTCCCCGCTGTGCGCGGATCCTTTGACCAAGACGCCGACCAGGACTTCGATCTCATCGTAAGCGGGCAGAGGGCCTTCGAAGCTGCATGTGAGCGAAGCAAGTTCGCATTTGACCGGGCCATCTTCACCCAGGCGGCCGGCGACGCCTTCGATCGTCACTGCTTTGAGGCCGGGTGGCAAGGCGTCGGCGATTTTCACCGGAGTCGTTTTGCCGCCCGCGCCGGCGTCGCCGAGATTGGCGACGGTGAGGACGAGGGTGCCGTCGGCGGCGCCTTGCTTGGTGACTTTTGCTTCGACTGAGCCGCCGATCGAGAATGACACTTCAACCGGTGGCACGGATTTGTCGGCGCCGGCGCCGGCGCTGGTTACGATTAGAGGAGCGGACCCGCCCGGGCCGCCGGTGACTTCGACATTGCCGGGCCCATAGGCAGAGGGAGATTCGAGTGCAGTTTGAAGGTTGGCAGCGGTGGCGTGTGGGAAGGAGGAAAATTCATACGGTTCGCTTTCGAAGAGCCCGACTTCGATGCCGCCGACGTTCAAGACGAACGCCGTGCCCGGCGCAGCGGTGATTTCCTGTACCTCGCTCTGAGCCCGGCCGGACTTGAGGTAGGTGGGACGAGCGCCGGAAGCAAGATGCCACCAGGGAGAGTTTGCCGCCTGGGCTGAGGGGGCGTTGAGCGCCGGGACCAGAAGTCCGAGTAGGGCTGCGCCCAGGACGGCCCATCGCGGCGTCGCCAGTCGGGCGGCAACGCGAGCGGCAGGCGAGCCGGCGCGGGCGGCGGGGCCCTCAGCCGATCCGCAGGAAGAATCAGATTGCGACTGCGGATCGGCTGAGGACAGGTTTTTCATATAAACCGCCTCCTCCTCCGGAGTGATTGCTGCGCCTCGCTCGCGGCGCAAAGGAATCAGACCGTGATGCTTGCTCGCTCGGCTTGCGGCGCGTCCGGGGGCGGCGGGCGTAGCGCCAACGCTTCTGGCCACTTTGAGCGGGTCGGTCCGCGAGTTCGTCGCTAGTACGGACGGGGCGGTCGTGGGACGAGGCAGGGGCGACTCGGCCACGACGGCTGAGGGGTGTGAGGGGGCACCAGTCCTGTTTGCGGGCGCACTAATCCCTCGGCCGAGGAGCAGGTCCACGAGCATGGCGAAGATCCCGGTCCGGGCAGCCGGCTTCGCCGCCCCGGTGGTCTGAGTCTTTGCCTTGTGCTCGTTGGCTCTCACCTGTTTTCCTTTGGTGGTGTGGTCTGCGATGAAGGTCGTGTTGTCGTGGTCGCGGCGCCGAGGGTTCATCTGGCGGTACTCCGCTTCGACTTGGCGTGCTTGCGTGACTTCTTCTTGTGGTGCTTCTTGTGCTTCTGCTTTACGCACTTGCCCTTCTGCAGCTTCTTACCCTTCGGACATTCCTTGACGTTGCCGGCGCCCGAGAAGCTGAGGCTGCCCGGGGTCGGGTCGTTGGGCGGCACCGCCGGCGCCTGGCAGGCATCCCCGGCGCAGGCGGGCGGGGTCGGCGGTGGCGGTGGCGGACAGGGCAGTTCGGCGCTGCAGACGTGGGCGTCGTAGACGTCGCGGGCGGTGTCGGTGTCGGTGGTGACGAGCTTGGAGCTGGTGTAGAAGAAGACATCGTTGCCGGATTCCGAGGCATCGAGGAAGCCCGATTCATCGGCCGAGGTGCCGGCGGAGATCAGGTCGACGCAGCCGCCAGAGCGCTGAGAGAAGGTGGGGCCGGATTCGAGGCAACCGCCGACTCCCGGTGGCTCGTACTGATAGACGTCGCCGGTGCCGTTGGAGTCCTGGGGGACGAGGGCATCGGTGGCATTGAAGAAGAGCCGGCCCGAGTCGGAGAGGTAGCGGGATTGATAGCGACCCGATCCTGGTTCGAAGGTGGTCCACCCGGGAACGCTCGCGGCAACCCCTTGTTCGGCCGGCCAAAGACCGGGGTCCCCGTCGATCTGGTTGTCGAGGTTCTTGAATTCGATACCAACCGGGCGGGCACCGGTCGGGTTGCACGAGGCGCAGACGAGGGTGCCCTGGCCGGCGCCGGCGGGGGCATGGTAGAGGTAGAGCTCCTCGTCGCGACGCCCGGTCTGGGCGTCGCGAGTGTCATAGCCGGTCAACGGGCGCTGGGACATGAACGCCAGCCAGCGACCACTGGGTGAAACGCGCGAGGTCATTTTCTGGAGGAAGAATGAGCTGGAAAGACCGTTCCAATCCGCGGCGTCGCTATAGGAGAGGGCGGCGACGAAACTGGTATGCCAGGCGCCGGCTTCGAAATGAGCCAGGTACAGGCTGCAAACACCATTGGGGTTGGTTCCCCCGATGCCCGCCACGCAGCTTCCCGGCTGCGCGCCTTCGGCGAGGACGCCATTGGCGACGAAGTACAGGTAGGACCCGTCTTCGGAGCCGCCGATCACCTCATCGAGCAGGTGGGCCGTTTCGCCGCCGTGCTGAGGCGTGACATCGGTGAGTTTGCATTCGAGCCCAGTCGCGGTCTGGAGGATTTCGCACTCGTAGAGGTCGTCTTCCTGATGGCTTACACTCGGCCCGCCGCCGGAGTCTTCGGTGAGGCGCTGGGGGTCGGTGAAGAAGATCTTGGAGCCGTCTGGAGTGGCGAACTGGAAGACCGGTTCGACGGAGTTTTCCCCGCCGGCGCCTTCCTGGACGACGTCTAGCTGGAGAGTTTCGGACCTGGCCGTATCGCGGAGATAGAGGTGGCCGTTCTTTTCAGGCTCTCCTGACGTCTCCGTGGGTCAGGTAACGGTGACTCGGCCGGGCAGAGGTGGACAGAGACCGCCGAGCTTCAGCATCGCCAGGGAGATCAGGGCCTGAGGTGAGTGAAAGCCG
>JACDGU010000175.1 GCA_013821475.1 Solirubrobacterales bacterium | reverse complement strand
ATCCTCGACCTCGCGCCCGGCGCCGTCGCCGACCTCGCCGGCGAGCGCCTGCCGGCCCGCGTCGCCCGTGCCTACCGTCGCTACCGGCACGGCCCCGCCGCCTTCAAGCTCGACCTCGCGGTCGAGGGCGGGGTTCCCTGGCTGCAGGAGGCGGCGCGGCGGGCCGGAACCGTGCACGTGGCCGGCTCGCTCGAGGAGATGGTCATCGCCGAGCGCGACACCAACCGCGGCCGGATGCCCGAGCGCCCCTTTGTCCTCGTCTGCCAGCAGTACCTCGCCGACCCCTCGCGGTCGCGGGGGGACACCCACCCGGTCTGGGCCTACGCCCACGTGCCGGCCGGCTACGACGGCGACGCAACCGAGGCGCTGCTCGATCAGATCGAACGCTTCGCCCCCGGCCTGCGGGAGCGGATCGTCGGCCGCTCGGTCCGCTCGCCGGCCGAGCTCGAGGCGCAGAACGCGAACTACGTCGGCGGCGACATCGCCACCGGCGCCAACACGCCCTGGCGGATGCTGATCCGGCCCCGCCTCGCCCTCGACCCCTACGCGACCGGGATCCCCGGCGTCTTCATCTGCTCGGCGGCGACGCCCCCGGGCGGCGGCGCACACGGGATGTGTGGCTACAACGCTGCCGGCTCGGTCCTGCGCTCGCTCTCGAAAGGTTGAAGCTTTGTAGGCCCCAGGGAGTACACAAAGCTTCAACCTCTCCAATTCCAGCGAGTACGGTGGGCGAGTGGACCTCGAGCTGACCGACAAGATCGTCGTCGTCACCGGGGCCGACGCCGACACCGCGCGGGAGAAGATCGTCGCCGGCATCGGCGGCTTCGCCACCGGCCGCTTCACCACCCCGGAGGAGGTCGCGACCCTGATCGTCCTGCTCGCCTCCGAGCGGCTCGGCAACGTCACCGGCGCCAACTACGTCGTCGACGGCGGCTTGCTCAAGACCTTCTAGGCGGTCAGGCTGGCGCGGCGAGGGCGAGAGCCCTGGCGCGGCGCGAGGGAATCAGCAGCGCCGAGGCGCAGACCATCGCGAAGGCGCAGACCTGGAGCGAGATTCCGACAGGGCTCGTCGCCAGCGGGTCGCCGAAGACGAGGACGCCGCCGACGATCTGGGCGGCGTTGGCGACCAGGCCCATCAGCCCGATCGTCTCGATCGCGCCGCCGCGCTGGAGGGCGGCGGCAGCGGTGTACTGGGCGAGGACGCCGGCGAGGACGATCAGCCCGACCCAGGGTGCGAGGACGGCGATCGAGACGCCACTCTCCCCGGTCAGCCCCTTGATCGCGATCCCGGCGAGGGCGAAGAGGACGCCGGCGATCGCGGCGAGGATGACGTTGTTGTGGCTGGCGTAGCGGGCCGAGCGGTGGCCGGTCAGCAGGGCGGCGGCGATCAGGGCGAGGCCGCCCTCGAAGCCGAGGATCGCCCCCAGCGAGAAGCCGGAGTGGCTGCCGTGGAAGTTGGGCACGGTGAGGACGAGCAGGGCGAGGCCGGAGCCGCCGAGCAGCAGCGCCAGCCACTGGCGCCACTCGACCGGGTCGCCGAAGATCCGCTGCGCCATCACCGCGAGGGTGACGGCGCCGCCGGCGAGGACCGCCTGGACCAGCGAGATCGGCGCCATCGAGAGGGCGGCGATGTGGATGAACCAAGCGACCGCGGCGAGCCCCCAGCCGGCCGCGAACCAGGGCGAGGAGGCGAGCCGCTTGGCGCTGTGCAGCGGCCGCCGGATGCGGACCGGCTCACTGCACTGGTGGCAGCCGCGGTGCTTGAGCAGGGAAGCGAGGTTCCCGATCACTGCAGCAGCTACCGCGAGGGCAAGGCCGATCTGCACCCGCTAGCTGTTGGTCGGCGCAGGCAGCTTCAGGCGCTGGCGCGCTGCGGCCACGGCCGATACCGAGGAGCGGCAGGCCTTGGCGATCGCGCCGTCGCCGTGGTCGGGACGACGGCTGACCTCGAACTCGATCAGCGCCGCACGGCGCAGTTTCGCCCGCATTTCCAGTGGGCTGTCCTCCGGTGCGGCCTCGAGTGCCGCCTGGGCAGCGCGCTCGCGCCGGCAGATCAGACAGTAGGTGCCCTCGCTGGAGTTGTCCCAGGTATCGGGCAGCTCGACCTTCTCGCCGCCCATGCGGCTGACCGAGACGCCGCAGTGATCGCAGGTCCATTTCTTTGCGGTGTGAGTTGCAGTGGTCATGCCGCCGCCTTACTCCGGCTCCGTCGGCGTCGCCGGCGTTTGGGCGCCGAAGACGAGTTGGAGCTGGGATTGTGGTTGCCGTTTCCTGCCGTCGAGGCTTCGGCGACGCGGACGCCGCCGGCCTGGTCGAACTCGCGACTGAGGCCGAGGTCGCGGGCGATGCGCCGCATCTCCCCGACCTGGTCGGAGAGGACGAAGCTGATCCCGGCGCCGCGGTTGCCGGCGCGGCCGGTCCGGCCGATCCGGTGTACGTAGGCGTCCTGGTCGCCGGGAGCGTCGAAGTTGATCACGTGGGTGACGTCGGCGACGTCGATGCCGCGGGCGGCCACGTCGGTGGCGATCAGGGTGTCGATGTCGCCCCGCTCGAAGCGGGCGAGGGCGCGTTCGCGCTGGCTCTGGGTCTTGTCGCCGTGCATCGCGACCGCTTCCAGGTTGTTGCTGCGCAGCCGTTTGACCAGCCGGTCGGCGCCGCGCTTGGTGCGGACGAAGACCAGGGTGCGGCCGCGCTCGGCGTCGCGCAGCTGTTCGGTCAGATGGTCGAGCTTGGCGCTCTGGGAGTCGACGTGGACGAAGCTGTGCTCGATGTCGGCCTCGGCATCGACCGTCGGCTCCTGGGTGTGACGGCGGGCGTCGTGGGTGTAGGCGGCGGCGAGCTTGCCGGTCGCCCCCTCGAGCGTCGCCGAGAAGAAGAGCGTCTGGCGGTCCGGCGCGGTCTGGGCGACGATCCGGCTGACTGCCGGTTTGAAGCCCATGTCGAGCATCCTGTCGGCCTCGTCGAGGACGAGGACGCGGACGCGGCGCAGGCTGATCGTGTTGCGCGAGAGCAGATCCTCGAGCCGGCCCGGGGTGGCGACGACGATGTCGGCGCGGCGGGCGGCGGCGCTCTGGGGCCCGAAGCCGACGCCGCCGTAGACGGCGGCGATCGAGAGGCCCTTGACGCGGCAGATCGAGTCGAGCTCGTCGACGATCTGGCTGGCGAGCTCGCGGGTCGGCGCCAGAACCAGCGCGGAGAGGTCCTGGCCGGGCTCGATCAGGTCGACCATCGGGATTCCGAAGGCGAGCGTCTTGCCCGAGCCGGTGGGGGACTGGACGAGGAGGTCGTGACCGTCGAGCGCGTCGGCGATCACCATCTCCTGGACGGGGAACGGCGCCATGATGTTGCGCTTCGCGAGCGCAACCACCACAGGTTTAGAGATGCCGAGATCGGCAAATGACATGAAGTTAGTGCTCCTTATATGTGCGATTCAGGGAGATCCAGCAGCCCCAAAACGCGGTAAGCGAGCGGAGGAAACGGAACCTCTCGGGTGGCGAAAAGGCCAAACCCGACTCACACACCGTAGCAGGCCGACCAAATTGGCCTGCTCAGCACGCCTTTTTACCTTTTTACGGCCGATCGGGTCGCGTTCCCAGTATTTACCCCGCCCTGGCGGGTACAAAGCTGGAAACGATCCCCCGGGGCCCCCTTTACGCGCCTCTTACAATTTGGGAGTGCGATCGAGTCCGCACCCGAGCCCACCTACACGCTCTACCGACGTGGCATCGAGCTGCTCGAAGACGGCGACTTCGTCGACGCCACCGAGCCGCTGGCCGAGGCGGCGCGGCGCGCCCCCGAGGAGACCTCGGTGCGCGAGGCGCTCGGCCGTGCCTACTACCGCGCCGGTCGCTTCCGTCAGGCGGCGGCCGAGTTCGAGGCGGTGGTGGAGAGCCACCACGTCGACGACTACGCCCACTTCTGCCTCGGCCGCGCGCTCTCGATGACCGGCGATAAGGACCGTGCCCGCCACCACCTGGCGCTCGCCTCGAACCTGCGGCCGGACCGCCGCGACTACCGCTTCTACCGGCGCCTGCTCGACGCCTGAGGGACCTGGCGCTCGACCCCCGAGCGGTCCCCGGCCGTTCTTCCACCGAACGCTCTGTCGATATTGATCCATTCCCGGAGGGTCCTCGAACGTACTGGTGCCGACCAATACGACTCCGAGGAGCCGACCTTGCCGACCGACCCCAGCTTGCCGACCGACCCCAGTCCCGATCCCGACCCCCGCCTCGAAAAGGCGCTCGGCCACCCGCTTCGCGTCACGATCCTCGAGGCGCTCAAGAGCCGCGAGGCGACTCCGGCGGAGCTGGCGCGGGAGCTCGGCGAGCCGGTCGGCGTCGTCACCTACCACTGCCTGCAGCTGGGCTCGGTCGGAGCGCTCGAACGGAGCGAGCGGCCCCAGCAGGACCGCACCGAGGTCTTCTTCAGGGCGACGCCGGAAGCCGCTACAGGCCGTTGACCAGCTTGCCCACGGTCTGCTGCGAGAAGTACGGCCCGTAGGTGCGCGAGCTGTCGTGGAGGTGCAGGTAGGCCGTGATCCCGTCGATCTCGGTCCCGTCCCCGATCAGCCAGCCGCCGCCGCTCGCGGCCGGCGCCCAGCGGCAGTGGATCGCCTGGTCTGCTGGTAGCGGGTGCGGCACCGCAGCGAAAATAGGGCGGGCGGCGGGCCGTCCAGGCGAGGTTGCCGGCACCGCCCGCTTTGCCTGTCAGCCAACGAGGGGGAGCACGCAGCGGTATTGCTTGGTCGCGGTGGAAACGGCGGCACCTACATCGCCAGTCGGCGAAACGGTCACGACGCTGTACGAATTTACGCCGGTATAGACCGCCATTTCTCCCGTCCACTCACCTTCCGACGCCAGCGTGATCTGCTGCGCAAAGGCGGCGAGCGCGAGCGGGTCGGGGAGCTCGCCGCCCTGGTTGGCACAGGCGCTGGCCGCTGCCGGCGCCGTCGCCGCGGCGCCGCTG
>JACDGU010000025.1 GCA_013821475.1 Solirubrobacterales bacterium | reverse complement strand
CCTGCAGACGATCGCCGTCCCTCGCCCACCGGCTGCGCCCGCCTGCGCGCATCGGGCCCCGGCGCCGTCGATCAGATCGATCCCGAGCGACGGTCGCGCCCCGGCGCCGACGGGTCCGCGCACCGCTACGGTCTCCGCCAGCGCCGCGGACGAGGTGGCCGTGGTCACCACGATCCGGGTCCGGCCGAACCGGCCGACGGTCCGTACCACGTTCGTCCCCGGCAGGTAGCGCTGGGCGACCGAGTCGGCGCGCCAAAGCGGCCGTGCCGGCCCGCCGCCGAGGCTGAGTCGCGGCACGATCCCGGTGTCGGTGGGTACGGTCCCGGCCGCCTGCCGGTCGGCCGGGTTGTCGATCAACGCCCGGCCGCCGGGGCTCGGTCGCAGGTCGACGACGTCGCCGTAGGCGTCGACCGCGGCGCTCATCCCGCCGCTTCCCGTCACCGCCGTGCCCAGAAACGGCGGCGGCAATCCCGGCAGCGCCGCCGGCGTCCGCGGATCGGCGTCGGAGCCGCCCGAGACGAGGACCAGCGCAACCGCCCCGGAGAGCACCAACAGCACCGCTGCACGAGTCCAGGCCACCCACCAATGCAATCAGCCCCGATCAGCCCCCGGCCGCTAGCCTTGCCGCTGCGCAGGCCTTTCCGGCGCCCAGGCGAGGTAGCTCAGTTGGTAGAGCACACGACTGAAAATCGTGGTGTCGCGGGTTCGAATCCCGCCCTCGCCATCGCATTGCAGCTGCAAATAGCGATTCCGAAGGTCGGACTGTCCCCCCCAAAAGGGGTGATTGATTGGGCGACGTTTGGGCTACACGAAGCCAATCAGTGAGAAGGACAGCTGCCCTGCCCGGGTACTTGACCTGTTGATTCCACCCAGCAACGATCTGGCTCGCGAATGGCGTCGCCGGTGTCGTGTTCGCCTAGCCAATGATTGCTAGGTGCAGTTAGGACAGTTCTTCGCTACACTGGGCGACTCGCAGGAGTGCATGACGATGAAGACGATCCACATCGACCCCACCGCCGGCAACGCCGAGCAGAAGATCTCGACGATCAAGGAAGCGATCGAGGATTTGCTTGACTCCGACAAGACGATCGCGGTAACGGTCGCTGACGAGGACTCACTGCTTTCTCCTCAGCAGGCGGCGGATCGGCTTGGCTTCTCTCGTCAGCATGTCCGTCGTTTGATTGAGGCCGGCGAGCTGGAGGCACGGCAGCTGCCCAACTCCAGTCATTGGAAGATTCCCCTGCGTGCTCTCTTGGTCTTCGAGGAGAGTCGCTCCGCGGCAGAAGAGCGGGCGGACCAGTCCTCTCGCTCGCTCGACGAGCTAGGTGCTCCGGCTGAGTGAGCGTTCCGAGCGCCGTCCTCGACGCGGACGTCATCTTCTCGCGGGTCCTGCACGAGCTGATGGGCCGACTTGCCGCCGGGGCGCGGCTCTTCGATTTGGTCTGGAGCGAGGAGCTGCTCGGCGAGGCCGAGTCCTCACTGATCGACCGCGAGGGTCTCGCCTCCGGCGTTGCTGAGACCTGGGTTGGCCACATGCGTCGCGAGTTCCCTGGCGGCCGACTTCCTCGGCGGTTACTGGGACAGGGCGCTGGAATGGGCCGCGAGCCGTACCGGACTCTTCTCGCGGACCTGATCGGCCGAGCGCCCGCGGCGAGGCCGCGCTCGAGTTCGATCTGCGCAGCGTCGTGAGGTCGCTGCTCGATCGCACCCTCCAGCCCAATCCACGGCGCAAGGACCGGAGCCGTGACGGTCACGAATCCGGCCGCTTGCGCCAGTTGCGCCGCGCCTCCCAGGAACTCCGGAGACAGCCGGCGAGACCCCTCTAAGCGGCAGGGTAACCGCCCAGGGAAGAGAGGCCACCTGCGGGACAAGCGTCGCGCACGACGCCTGACAGGCGACTCGATCATAGAGAGCCACGTTTCTAAATACCAGTCTGTGCGTTCTTGATGCTCTACATTCGGCGTTCACGAGGTCACCGCAACCCACATCTGCCCAGCTCGCCCGCACGGCGAGCCAAGGTCCGCCAGGTCGACCCCGTCTGCCTGCCGGCCTCGCCCGACGGCGCCCGCGCTCTGAGGGCGCCTGCCGTCTGGGCAACGCCGGCCGGTGCCCAGGCGGGCTCCTGCCTCGCGTCCGCGATCAGCAGAGCGCTCAGGGCGCAAGGGCCGGAGCCATGGGACACGATTCCGAGCCGCTTGCGCCTTTGCTGGACGCCTGCCAGGGAGATAGGCATCCGACTAGCCCTCGGGCGGCCGAAAAGACCGCCAGGTGGAGGGACCCTCACCGCCCAGCGCCGGGGGGGCGCTGATTGGTTCAGGCAGCATAGAGCTTCACGTGTCTATATAAGAGACCAAGCGTCCCCAGCCCGCGGGACTCCCGTGACTCTCGGCGCCCTGCGAAGATCCCGCCGTGCAGGTCGTCACCCCACTCGGTGAGTACCCCTTCGAGTTCCGCCGCCTCGGGCGGCGCCCGGGTGGCCTCGTGATCCGCGGCACCGTCGCCGGCCTCGAGTCAAGCGTGGTCCTCGACGCCGGCGACCTACGCGCAGCGGGCCGCCGACTTGGCCCGCCGCTTATCGCGATCGCACTGCTCGTCTATCTGCGCCGGGCCGCTCGCCAGATGCTCCTCTAGCCGGCTCGGCCCAGGCGGCGCGTCTCTGCCGCCGCGGCCTCGCGGCCGAAGTAGAAGCTGACCGAGATGTAGATCAGTCCGGGGAGGATCTCCTCGAAGTCGTAGGACTCCTCGCGCAAGGCTCTCAGCGTCGCGGCCTCGATCCCGCTTAGGATGAACCTGGGTGTAAATGGAGGTGGAGAGTGGCGAGACTCATCGGTCTCCCGGCGCGCACGGTCGATCGTGCGGGAGAGGCGCTCGAATACTTCCTTTCGCTTCTCAAGCGCGGCGTCGCCGGCGGCGTAGACCTCAGCCAGAAGGCCCCTGGCGAGGACCGGCTCCGCCGCCACGACCCGGGCCAGCTCTTCACAGGCCGTCCGAAAGCCGGCCGACCAACTGGGTGCGTCGGCGCCGGCGCTGAGCAGGCGCTCGGCGAGCTGGTCGATCGCCGCCGAGTACCCCGCCGTGTAGCACTCCGCTTTGCTTTGGTAAGCGTGGTAGAAGCGTTCCCGGTTGGAGTCGCTTCGCTCCAGCAGAGCCTCGACCGTCATCTGCCCGTAGCCGACCTCGCCGCTCAGCTCCAGGGCCGCGCGCTCCATCGCGCGACGGCTTGCCCGCAGCTGATCGCTGCGCTTGGAGGCCGGCGCCTCGGCCTGCTCGCGGGCGAATGCCTCCTTGCTGAGCAGCGCCCAGCCCAGATCCCTCGGCCCGCAATCGCGATCGTTCGTGCGTTCCTTCGCCATCTGTCTCCCTGCCTGCCAGGGTCTCCGCACACGCCTGTGCGCAGCCCCCTACGATTTCGCGACCAAGCTACCAATGCTTTGGAAACAATGCGTCACGAGAAAATGTCATGAACGAGCACCGAGATGGGAGGGACCTGCACGTGCCTGCCGAGGCGGCACCGGTACGGCTTGTATCCTTACTTTGTGGGAGCGCTTCCCGATCACTTCAAGAGCACGCCACTCGGCCGCGAGCAGGTCAGCCGCGAGGTGCTCACAGAACACCAGCGCGAGGCTGTGCTGGTGCGGGTGACGGCAGTCTTCGCCAAGCGCGGCTACCAGGCGACGACGGTCGACGACCTGCTCGCCGCCGGCAAGGTCGGAGTCGGCAACTTCTACGCCCTCTTCGCCGGCAAGGAGGACTGCTTCCTTGCCGCCTACGACCGGATCGTCGATCGCGCTCGCGAGCACGTCTCCCTGGTGCTGGCCGCGTGCGAGGAATGGACGGAGCGCTTCTACCTCGGCCTGCGTACCGTTATCGAGGTGATGCTCGCCGAGCCGCTGGAGGCGCGGCTTGCCCTGCTCGAGGCCCAGAGCGCCGGGCCGGTAGCCCTGGCCCGCTACAACGGCCTGATGGACGCTGCGATCGAGTGGCTGCGCGGCGGCCGCGAGCATTGCCCGCCGGCCAAGGGCCTGCCGGGCGGTTTCGAGCAGGCGGCGATCTCGGGCCTGGCCTTCTACCTGCAGCAGTGCCTACTCGACTCGCGTCGCGACGAGCCAGGCGAGCTCTTCGCCGAAGCTGCCGGCCTCGTGCTCGAGCCGATCGTCGGTGCGCCGCAGCTGCGGCGCCTGCGAGAGCTGCCCGCCGCGCAGGCGCTCTAGTCGACGAGCTGAGACCGGGTTCCCTCACGCCCGGGCGGAGCAAGGGCTGATGGCAGGGCCGGGCCGGCTCGAGGGCCAGGCGCTGCTCGCCCATCCGCTCGCCTGTGCGGTGGTCGAAGTCGTCAACGAGCGCGGCTATGAGCGCGCCGGCGTCGAGTTCTTCCTCGAGCGCGCGGCGATCAGTCGGGCCGAGTTCGAGTCTGAGTTCGACGGCAAGGCCGACGCCACCCTGCGGGTAATGGAAGCCTTCATCGGCGATTTCAAGTCGCAGGTGAAGGCGGCCTACGAGAGCGCACCCCGTTGGCCCGACAGCCTCCGGGCCGCTGCCTACGAGGCGGCCCGCTGGCTGGAGCAGAACCCGAAGACGACACAGTTCGGGATGGTCGCAACCACCGAGGCGGGCGACATGGCCCGGGCCCGGCGCGAAGAGATCTTTCGCTGGTGCGCGTCGCTGATCGACGCGGGGCGCGCCGTCGCCCCCGATCCCGACGCGATTGCGCCGATGGCCTCGATCGTCGCGATCGGCGCAGTTGCCGAAACGCTCCGCCGCCAGCAGGAGGGAACGGTCTCAGCCGACACCTTCGAGATTGTGCCGCAGATGATGTACGGGGCGGTGCGGCCCTATCTCGGCGAGGTGGCGGCCCGGCGCGAGCTCGAGATCCCGCCGCCGCCCGACCTGCGCGCCGGGGAGCGCTGAGCGGCACCTGCCTGCGCGGCCCCGCCTCTCGTTTCGAGACGCCGCGTTCTGGCGGCAGCGCAATCCGTGCCCGAGCCTCATAAGCTGCCCGCGTGGCGAAGGACAAACCACAGGCCAAGTCCCTCAGCGGGTTGCCCCGATTGCCCCCGGGGCGGCACGGGCTCTCGCGCGAGTACGTCGTCAAAAACCAGCGCGAGCGGATCGCCGGCGGCGTGATCGCGGTCGTGGTCGAGCGCGGCTACGCCGATGCGACGGTGACTCAGATCGTCACCGCCGCCGGCGTCTCGCGCCGCACCTTCTACAACTACTACAGCGACCGCGAGGACGCCTTCTTCGACATCTACCGCCAGGTCACCGACTTCCTCTGCGAGGCGATGGCCGGGGCGGGAGCGGCGCAGAAGGGCGGCTGGCCGGTGCGGGTGCGGGCCGAGCTGGCGGCGCTGCTGGAGAGCTTCGCCGCCAACCCCGACCTGGTGCGCTTCTGCCTGGTGGCGCCGCCTGCCGCCGGCGGCGAGGTGGCGGGCGCCTACCGCGAGTTCCTCGAGCGCCTGCTGGGGACCTTGTGCGAGGGGCGGCCCAAACGGGCCAAGCAGCCGCCGCCCGCAGCAGAGTACGGACTGGTCGGCGGACTGGCGGCGCTCTTGGTCGCGGCCGTGGAGGACGGCGGCGCCGAGGGCCTGACAGGTCTTCTGTCCGAAGCGGTGGAGCTGGTGCTGACGCCCTACCTGGGGCGCACGGAGGCGGTGAAAGCCGCTCGCTGAGGCTCTCCCCGCGCCCACCTGATCTGCGCTCGGTCGCGCCATCCACCCGGGCGGAAGACGTCTCGGCAGCTGTTTAGAAACACGCGGCCCGCGTTTTGCGCTACATTGATCCGTGTCGGCCAGGGAGGTCGACAGGAAGCAAGCAAGAGGAGGCTCCGCAAGGGCCGGCGCGAGGCGCATCGCACCGGGAGGCAGGGGCCGCAACAGGGAGAGGAAGCTTCAGTTGGCCACCACCACCGCCCCCACCGGCGCCCAGCACCCACGCTCCCTCGATCCTCGCCTCGAGGGTCACGCCTCCGTGCCTGCCACCACCACCTCGACCAAGGAGCAAGGTTGAATCACCCCGCCTACCCGCCGCTGAACCGGACCGCCAGGGTCAGGAGCTCCATCGTGCGTTCGCGTCTGCGCCGAGCCCCAGGCACCCGTGCGCCCGCGGTTCGCCTGCTCCTCGCCTCGCTCGCCGCTTTGGCGGGCCTCCTCGTCTTCGCCGTCACCCCCGCTCTCGCCCTGAACGGCCCCAGCCACATCTTCACCGGTGCCTTCGGATCGGCAACATCCACGCCGCCGGACCCCTATCCGCTCTCGGGCCCGACCGACGTCGCGGTCGACCAGACGAGCCACGACGTCTACGTCACCGACCCCGGCAACTATCGCATCGAGAAGTTCAGCCCCACCGGCGAATTCCTGCTCATGTTCGGCAAAGGGGTCAACAAAACCGCCGTCGAAAAACCGGGCTCGACCGAAGTCGAAAAGAACGCCTGCACGAAAACTGAAATCTGCCAAAGCGGCTCACCGGGATCCGCTTCCTCCGGCTTCGAACTTCCCGAGTATCTGGCGGTCGACAACTCCGGCGGCCCGTCGGCCGGCGACGTGTACGTGGCCGACAACGGGACCTTCCTGGTCAAGAAGTTCGATGCCTCTGGTCACCTGGTTACGAGCTGGGGCGAATCGGGTCATAAGAACGGCGAAGACGAGAAAGAAGACACCCATGCGGCTGGCCCATTTGGCCAGACGATCGGTATCGATGTGAGCTCAGCCACCGGGGCGCTCTACATCGGCAACTACGCCAACACCGCGGTCTATGAGTACACCCAGGACGGAACGCCTATCGTACGAACCTTTGCGGGCTGGGCCGGAATCGGACCAGGTCTTTTCTCGGTCGACTCGGCCGGGAACTTCTTCCTGATATCCGAAGTTTTTCAAGCCGAAGATCCCCGGGAGGTGTTCGAAGTACCCGTACCCGCCGAAGGCGAACCAGAAATCTCTCAAGCCGGCCCGATCACGAGCACGGGGCCAAGTACGGGATTCTCCCTCGATCCATCTGACCACGAGCTCTACCAGGGCAGCGCCAACGGCGAACCGCCCGAACTCAAGATTTACCACTACGCAGCATTTTGTAAGCCTCGCGTTCACGAATCCGCAGGCAATCATGAACCGGAACGGTCCAATTGCGCGCCGCTGGACGCCTTCGGCGAAGGCCACCTTTCCGAACCGGTCGGAATGGATGTCGATGGCTCCTCCCACAGCGTCTACGTCGCTAACTCCGGCGACGGCGAAGTTGCCATTTTCGGCGATATCAGACCCGCTGTCCCGACTACCGGCCCAGCCAGCGAAATCGGCGAAACCACCGCCACCCTCAGCGGCGGTGTCGGACCCGGAGCGAGCGGAGGCAGCATTACCCAATGCGTCTTCGAATACGGAATCGACGAAACCTACGGTCGCTCGGTTCCCTGCTCCCCCGACCCGGCAGCCAATCCGCCGGGATCGAACTTCAACGGCCCGACGAGCGTCACCGGATCCCTCTCCGGCCTCACCCCGCTGCCCGATCTGCCGTTCGGCAGCCAGTACCACTACCGCCTCTTCGTCACCAACGAACAGGGCGCAAGCGCCCTCGGGCGCGACCGGACCTTCACCACGACGGCGGCTCCGCGGGTCGAAGGGCTCTCCACGTCGCACGTGACCCCCAGCTCGGCCGAGCTCGATGCGGCGGTCAACACCAACGGCCTCGACACCACCTACCGCTTCGAATACGGCACCACCTCCGCCTATGGCAACATCGCGCCGGTCCCCGACGGGACTGTCGGCGCCAGCCAGACGATCCAGCACATAGCGGTTCCGATCACCGGGCTGCAGGGTGTCACCTACCACTTCCGCCTGGTCGTCGAAAATGCCCTCGGTTCTGCGACCAGCGAAGACCAGACCTTCCAATTCTTCCCGCCCGGTTGCCCCAACTCGGCCGTGCGCCAGCAGACCGGCTCAGCCTATCTTCCCGATTGCCGCGCCTACGAGCTTGTCTCCCCGGGCAACGCCAACGGCACCCTGCTCTACTCCGGCGGCCCCAACACCGGCCAGGCGACCAGCCCCTCGCGCTTCTCCTTCACCGGCAACGGCAACTCGCTCAAGGGCGCCAACACGATTGAGACCGCCGCCGACCTCTATACCGCCACTCGTACCGAGAGCGGCTGGGAATCCAGATACATCGGCCTGCCCGGCGATCAGGCGGGCTGCATGGGGGGGCCGCCGAACGCCCCCACCTCTCACGTGGCCTTCTCAAGCCCGCCCTATCTGACCAATACCGTGCTCAGCGACACCTCGATGAGCAGGTTGCTGATCTGGCTCGACGGCACGCCGATAAATTGCTTCCCGGGGCGCTCTCCCTTCTATGACAACAACTGGGAACTCGCCTCGCCCTCCAACGCCCCCTATATGTATAACGCGGACGGCAGCCTCAACCAGCGCCTGCCGACCAGCTTCCCGGGTGGATCCGAAGCGGTGGAAGCGCTCAAGTGCCCCTACCCGAATCTGGACTACGTCACCCCGCCCTGCACCGGCGATGTCACGGCCTCTGCAGATCTGAGCCACTTCGTCTTCTCCTCCAACAAAGCGTCCCTCGCGCAGGGAGGCGTCGAAGGCGCTCCGGGCTCGGCCTATGACAATAACGTCGCCACCAACACCGTCTCTCTGATCTCCCTCGACTCGGCAGGCAACCCGATCGCACAGGACCCGAGCTTCGCCAATGTTCCCCCAGATTGTTCTGGTGCATGTCAGACCGACGCCCACGGCAACATCACCAGTGTGATCGAAGCGCGCGGCGGAAAAGAAGAGTTCATCCGCTTCCCGGCAGTCTCCACCGACGGCTCCCACATCCTGATGTCGACCGCCACCGCGAGGACCCACGACTGCAATCGAGGGCAGAGCGAGCCTACCCCATGCGAGCGCTTCACCGACACCCCGATCCACCTCTACATGCGCGTCAACGACGCGATCTCCTACGAACCATCGCGCGGCGAAGACGGGGTGAACCACGCGGTCAAGTTCCTCGGCATGACCCCTGGCGGCTCCAAGGTCTTCTTCACTTCCGAGGAACAGCTGATCGCCGCCGACAAGGACACCAGCACCGACCTCTATATGTGGTCAGAAGCGACGGACTCGCTGAGCTTGGTCTCCAAGGGGAACAACCCCGGGGAATCGGGCGAAGCGGGACAGAGCGACAGCTGCAACGCCTCCTGGACGGCCAAATGCGGAGCTCAGCCCTACTCCAACTATCAGTGGACGCTGCTGCCCGGCGGTGAGGGCGGCAACGGCATCGCCGACAGCGCCATCACTCCCAGTGGCGACATCTACTTCTACTCACCCGAGCAGCTCGACGGCGGCAAGGGCTTGCTGGGCGGTCAGAACCTCTACGACTACCGCGAGGGCAAAGCACAGTTCGTGGCGACGTTTGAACCCGAACAGAAGTGCCGCCCGGCGTCCCCGGGGTGGGCAATCCTCTGCGCCGAAGGACCGATCCTGCGTTTTGAGGCCACCCCCGATGACAGCCGCGCCGCCTTTCTCACCACCACCCAGCTGACCTCCTACGACAATGGCGGCCACATCGAGATGTATTCCTATACGCCGGCGAACGGGGAAATCGTCTGCGACTCCTGCCGCCCCGACGGCAAAGCTCCGAGCGACGACGTCAAGGCAAGCCAGGACGGCCGCTACCTCACCAATGACGGCCGGGTCTTCTTCTCCACCGCCGATCCGTTGGTTGCCCAGGACACCAACGAAGGCATCGACGTCTATGAGTTCGTCGACGGTCGCCCGCAGCTGATCACCCCTGGGACGGGCACGGCTGCCGTCGCGGACACCGTCTTGAACGTCTCCGGCTTCGCCGAGAAGCCGGGACTGGTCGGGGTGAGCAACGACGGCACCGACGTCTACTTCGCCACCTTCGACACCCTCACCGCCGAAGACCACAACGGCAACTTCTTCAAGTTCTATGACGCTCGCGTCAACGGCGGCTTCGTCCAACCGGCGCCGGTGCCGCCATGTGCGGCGGCCGAAGAGTGCCACGGCGCCGGCAGCTCGGCGCCCCAGCTGCCGACCCAGGGCACCGCGGCTGGGATCAGCGGCGGCAACGTCAATCACAAGGCCAAGAAGCACAAGGCCAAGAAGCACAAGAAGGCGGCGCTGAAGCACCACCGCGCCCGAGCCGCCAAGAACACGGGGAGGGCGGCCAAGTGAGCGCCAAGGCAAGATCGATTCTCGCTGTGGCGATTTCAGGGATGGCTGCGCTCTTGATCGCCGCCCCCGCTCAGGCGATCCCGATCGAAGCCTTCAGCGCCCTGCCCAGCTCGACCCAGGCCGGCGGTCACCCCGATGTCGCCTTCTCCTTCACGGTTGGCAATCGCCAGAGGGCTGAACCCGACCCCTGCGCCTGCCGCGACGCGAGGAACCTCGGCGTGCACCTGCCCACCGGGCTGATCGCCAATCCCCACGCCACTCCGCAATGCGACATCGCCAGCTTCGGCTCTGATCAGTGCCCGGTCGACTCGCAGGTCGGGGTCGTTGAAATCAAGGTATCGACTCTTCCTGGTGACCCCGAAAACCCCTCGGACAGAGCGGAGTTCCTCGCCCCCGTATATATCCTCGTGCCGCCGCCCGGGGACGTGGGACTGCTCGGCTTCAAAGCCACCTTCAATCTCCCCGTCTTCACCGTGATCGGCGCCCGCACCAACAGCGACTACGGCGTCGATGCAACAGTTGAAAACATCGTCCACTTCCTGCCGCTGCTGGGCGTCAAGCAGGTGCTCTGGGGGGTGCCGGCCGATCCCAGCCATGATGCCCTCAGGTTCGGGCTGGGTCAACCTGTCCAGACGGCCCTTTCCACGCCGCTCTGCGACGCCAACGGCAATCCGAGCACGTTCGATCCGACGACGATGGTCGAGTACTGCAGCGGCCTCGGGCCCAAGGGGGCGATCGGCGAATTGGGCTTCGGCGGCCCCGGCCACCCGGTCTCCTCCAGCAGCCCCCTCACCCCCTTCTGGCAGAACCCGACGACCTGCGGGGCCTCGCTCGCCACCTCTCTCGACATCCTCGGCTATGACGACTCGCAGACCCATGCCGACTCGCTGTGGCCCCCGACCACCGACTGCGGGCAGCTCGCCTTCAACCCCAGCCTCTTCGCCAAACCGACCACCGAACAGACGGACTCCCCTTCAGGGATAGACATAGACCTGAAAGCCCCATCCTTCGAGAGCCCCAGCGCCCCCTCTCCCTCGGAGATCAGAGGCACCAGGGTCACCCTGCCGCCCGGCTTCACGATCAATCCCTCGGCCGCCGACGGCAAGACCTCCTGTCTAGACCAAGAAGCGAAGTTCGGCACCACCGAAGAAGCCCAGTGCCCGGAGTTCGCAAAGATCGGCACCCTCGAAGTCCACAGCCCGGTCTTGCCGGGCGTCCTGCCGGGAGCGATCTACATCGGCCACCCCGAAGCGGGGAATCGCTACCGCCTCTTCATCACCTTCGACGGCTTCGGTGTCCACGTGAAGCTGCCGGGGACGGTTCATCCCGATCCCACTACGGGCCAGGTGGTGGCCGACTTCCAGGAACTGCCTCAGTTCCCCTTCGAAGACTTCAACCTGCACTTCTTCGGTTCTGAACGGGGAGTCCTGGCAACCCCGACCCAGTGCGGCACCTACCCGGTAACCACCGACTTCACCCCCTGGGACGGCTCCTTGCCAGATCAGACCTCGACCCAGTTCTTCACGCTCGGCTCCGGCCCGAACGGCAGCCCCTGCCCCAACGGCCCGCGGCCCTTCGCCCCCGTTTTCAACGCCGCTTCGGCCAATAACACCGCCGGCGCTCACACCGCCTTCTCGCTGAATCTGACCCGCTCTGACGGCGACCAGAACCTCTCCGCCCTCAACGTCACCACCCCGCCCGGCTTCTCGGCGACCCTCAAGGGCGTCCCCTACTGCCCACAGTCGGCGATCCTCTCCGCCTCGGCCCTCGGCTACTCCGGCCTCGCCGAGCAGGCCCGGCCGAGCTGCCCGCCGGCCAGTCAGGTCGGCGAAGCGATCGCCGGCGCCGGCGCCGGCACCCACCCCTTCTACGCCCCGGGCAAGGTCTACCTCGCCGGTCCCTACAAAGGCGCCCCGCTCAGCCTCGTTGTCATCACCCCGGCGGTCTCCGGCCCCTATGACCTCGGCGACGTCATCGTCCGCACCGCCCTTCACGTCGACCCGACCAGCGCTCAGGTGACCGCGGTCTCCGACCCGCTGCCTCAGATCCTCGAAGGGGTGCCACTGCGAGTGCGCTCGATCATGATCAACCTCAACCGGTCGAACTTCGCACTGAACCCGACCAACTGCCAGGCCTTCGCCACCGAAGCCAAGGTCTTCGGAAATGAAGGCGCCACGGCAAGCCTCTCCTCGCATTTCCAGGTCGCCAACTGCGCCAAGCTGCCCTTCGCGCCAAGGGTCAGCCTCAAGCTCAAGGGCGGCACCAGGCGCAGTGCCAACCCGTCTCTCCGTGCCGTGATCACGGAGGGTGTGGCGGGAGAGGCGAATGTCAAACACGCCTCCGTCGCTCTGCCGCACTCCGAGTTCCTCGACCAGTCCCACATCCAGACCATCTGCACCAGGGTCCAGTTTGCCGCCGATCACTGCCCGCCGGCCTCGATCTATGGCTTTGCCAAAGCCGAAACCCCGCTCTTGGCAGCGCCGCTGGAAGGCCCCGTTTACCTGCGCTCCTCCTCCAACAAGCTCCCCGACCTCGTCGCTGCCCTCAAAGGCCCACCCTCCCAGCCGATCGAGATCGATCTCGACGGCCGCATCGACACCGATAAGGCCGGCGGCATCCGCACCACCTTCGAAACCGTCCCCGACGCCGAGGTTTCCAAGTTCACTCTCGAAATGAGGGGCGGCGCCAAGGGCCTTCTCGTCAACTCCACGAACCTCTGCAAGAGCACCAACCGCGCTGTCGCCAAGATCGAAGCCCAAAACGGCAAGACCGCGAATCAGAACCCGCTGGTCCGGAACGGCTGCGGGGGCAACGGACGGCATAAGCGAAAGACCAACAAGAACCGGGGGGCTCACCGATGATCCGCTCGCTGCTGCGCCGCAGCCCCTCCGCCCGTAACCTCGCCGCAGCCCTTGCGCTCACGAGTGGGTTGCTGCTCGTTTCGGCCCCGTCGGCACTGGCGCTCTCCAAACACGTCTTCTCGACCTCCTTCGCGGGCTCGGGAACCAACGCCCTCTCCAATCCCTCAGACGTCGAGGTCGACCAGGGCACCGGCGACGTCTACGTCACCGACCCCGCCAACCACCGGGTCGAGAAGTTCACCTCAACCGGCGAATTCATCCTCATGTTCGGCAAGGGGGTCGATGCGACGACCGGGGGGGATGTCTGCACCGCCGCTTCGGGGGACGTCTGTCAGGCGGGGGTGAAGGGGAGTCTGCCGGGGGGGTTTGACGGGGAATTTGAAACGTACGCCGTAATCGGTGGCACAGCAGAGCCAATAACCGGAGAACGCCTCTTCCTTGCCGTCGACAATTCCGGCGGCCCTTCGAACGGCGATGTCTACGTCGGCGACCCCGGCGACGTCCTGGTCCAGAAGTTCGACTCCACCGGCAACCTGATCACCAGCTGGGGCAATGGCGGTCAGCTCGACGGGGCCGCGGAACATGAAAAGAAGTTCTACCCCTTCCGCCTGAACGGAGTTGCGGTTGATCCAAGCGGGACCCTCTACGTCTACGCCGGACATTTCGAACTCTTCGAGTTCGCCCAGGACGGCACGCCGACCAAAACGCTCTATCCGTTCCCCCTAGTGACGGACATCGAGGGGATTGACGCCGACAGCGGTCGCGACCTCTATGCGCCAGCGTATGGGGGAGCAATTAAGTACGATTCCAATGGCCAAGAGATAGGCGTCATCGGCGAAGGTGGGGAAGGGCAAGTCAA
Organism: Solirubrobacterales bacterium; assembly: GCA_013821475.1. GTDB lineage: Bacteria > Actinomycetota > Thermoleophilia > Solirubrobacterales > 70-9 > VAYN01. The sequence goes on along the minus strand of JACDGU010000025.1, from coordinate 9,186 downwards.
AGGCCTGCGCATCGACCCCTCTTCGCGCGACCTCTACCTCACCCATTTCCACGCCACCGAACACGACGGCTTCGTCGAACACTTCGCCGCCGGCTGCAACCCGATCGGGGCGCCCTGCGAATCTGCAGAGAGCTTCGGCGGAGGCACCCTCGACGAACCACTCGGGGTGGCGATCGACGACCAAACCGGCAGCGCCTATGTCGCCGATACCGGCAACGGGCGAGTGGCGGTCTTCAGCGCCGTGCCCTACCTGCCCGACGCAACCGCTTCAGCCGAAGCGCTGACGCCGACGAGCGAGGCGCTGAGAGGAAAAGCCGATCCGGCGGGCGCCGGCCCGATCACGGCCTGCCACTTCCAATACGTCACCGAGGGTGCCTTCAAGAAAGAAGCCTTCTCTGACCTCAACTCGGGCGGCAGCGTCCCCTGCGCCGAGGGCCAGTCCCTCCCTTCGGCAACCGAAGTCGATGCCGAACTGACGGGTCTCACCTACGGCAGCGAATACCACTACCGCCTGGCGCTCGAAAACGCCGCAGGCACCAACGTCAGCTTCGATCAGAGCTTCGAGTCCCTGCCCCTGGCTCCTACATTGGAAGCCGAGTCGGTATCGAACGTCAACTCCGACACCGCCCGCATCCACGCCCTGATCAACGCCAACGGGGGAGACAGCACCTACCAGACCACCTACCACGTCGAATACGTCACCCAGGAAGGCTTTGAAGCGGGCGAATTCGCTGAAGCGAGCCAAAGCCAAAGCTCCAGTGCCGGCTCGGCCCGAACCCCCCAGGGCACCACCGTGCAGCTGAGCTCCCTCTCGGCCGACACCACCTACCACTACCGGGTGGTGGCTGAAAACGCCTCGGGCACGGTCAAAGGCATCCCGCGGACCTTCACCACCTTCCCCACCGCCACCCCGACCACCGATCCCTGCCCCAACGCCCACGTGCGCCAGCAGACCGGCGCCGTGCGGCTCTTGGACTGCCGTGCCTATGAGCTCGTCTCTGCCGCCAACACCGGGGGCTATGACGTCGAGTCGAGCCTGATCGCAGGCCAAAGCCCCTTCCCGGGCTACCCCGAAGCAGAAGGCCGCGTCCTCTACGGCGTCCACAACGGCGGCATCCCCGGCACCGACCACCCGACCAACAAGGGCCTCGACCCCTATATCGCCACCAGGGGCGAAGGCGGTTGGACGACCGCATACGAGGGCGTGCCGGCCAATAACCCCTACTCGGCAGCCCCCTTCTCCTCGACTCCCTCCGGGGCAAGCGCAGACCTTGGGACCCTCGCCTTCGGAGCGCCCGGCGGCTGTTCGCCGTGCTTTGAAGGCGGCTACACCGGGATCCCCCTGCGCAAAGCCAACGGGGAACTCACCAACGGCATGCTTGGGGCTGAAGACCCCGGCCCCGCGGCCAAAGCCGAAGGAGCCATCGCCAAGCCGCTCTCTGCCGATGGGACCCACTTCGTCTTCGGCTCGTCCTCCAAGTTCGCCGCCGATGGCAACGAAGGCGAAGTCTCGATCTATGACCGCAACCTGAATACGAACGAAACCAAGGTCATCTCAAAGACCCCCGCTGGGGCAACGATGAGCGGCCCCGGCATCGCCGAGCTCGATATCTCCTCTGACGGCTCCCACATCCTGATCGGCCAGCTCGCCTCCGAAGAAGACGCCAACAAGCTCTACCACCTCTATCTGAGCGTCGGGGACTCCGGCAAGACGATCGACCTCACGCCCGGTGCGAGCAAAGGCGCCCTCTATGCCGGCATGTCCTCGGATGGCTCCAAGGTGTTCTTCACGACCAAGGACCAGCTGCTCGCCGAAGACGAAGACGAAAGCTCAGACCTCTATGTGGCAGAAGTCTCAGGCGAAAGCGCCGGCTTGACCCTGATCTCCACCGGATCGGAAGGAACCGGCAACACCGACTCCTGCGAACCTTTTGCCAACTCCGCCCACGAACACTGGAACACGAAAGGCGGAGGGGCAAACTGCGACGTCGTCGCGATCGGCGGCGGTGGGGGAGTGGCCGCCGAAGAGGGCTCGGTCTACCTCCTCTCGCCGGAGAAGCTGGACGGGTCGGGGAATGGGACCCAGGACGCTCCCAACCTCTATGTGGCACGGCCTGCAGACGGTTATACGCCGCGCTTCGTTGCTTCGCTGGAGTCAGTCGTCAGCGGCCCCCAGCCGCCGGCGCAACAGCACTCCTTTGACCGCAGCTTCGGCTCCTTCGGCGAAGCCTCCGGGATCGCCGTCGATCACGCTGACGGCTCGGTCTACGTGCTCGACATCGAAACCAACACGGTGCAGAAGTTCGACTCCTCGGGCAATTTGGTCACCTCCTTCGGCGATACGAGCCCCGCCCATGACGGCAAACTCTCCGGAGTCAAAACCCCCGAAGGTTCCTTCGCTGAGATCGCCAGCACCGGCCCCACCCAGCTCGCCGTCGACAACGACCCCTCTAGCCCCTCCTTCGGCGACCTCTACGTCCCCGACATAATTCACAGCGTCGTCGATAAGTTCAACCCCGAAGGCGAATACGAAGGGCAGGTCCCGGTCAGCTTCCCGGTCGGCGTCGCCGTCAACCAGGCAAACGGCCACCTCTACGTCGCAAGCTTCTTCGGCCACGCCGAAGCCTTCGATGCCAATGGCAACCCGGTCGCGCCGGCCTCGTTTGAAATCCCGGCCTTCGTCCCCTCGGCGATCGCGGTTGACTCGAGTGGGACTACCTATGTGGCGAGCGGCGAAGGCACCGCGATCTATGACTCGACTGGAACCAAAGTCGGCACGCTTGACGCCAAAGCCTCGACCGGGGTCAGCGTCGACTCCTCAAACGGCGATGTCTATGTCAACGAGGGCTCCAGGGTCATCCAGTTCAGTTCCTCCGGCCAGCAGCTCACCATCACCGGCGCCGGGAAGCTCTCGCACTCAAGTGGGACTGCGGTGGACCCCGGTGGCGAGCTCTACGCCGTCAACGCAGGCGGCAAGAGCGTCGCGGTCTTCCTCCCGCCCGCGCTCATCCCCGACCCCCGGATCGACAACCCAGCCGTGGTGGACTCCGTAAGCGAACCCGGCGCCCGCCACACCGCCGACTTCCAGGTCACCCCCTCAGGCAACTACGCTGCCTTTGGCTCAACCCTGGCCTTGGGCGGCGGCGAAGAAGAACCCGCAGGCCACTCCGAGGTCTACCGCTACACCTCTCAAAGCGCCGGCCTCGACTGCGTCTCCTGCTCCAAAACCGGTGCCCCCTCGGCCGCCGATTCAAGCCTTGCCCGCGGCGGCCTCAGCCTGCTCGAGGACGGAAGGGTCTTCTTTGACTCTACCGATCAGCTGGTCAACTCCGACACCGATCAAAGGCAAGACGCCTACGAGTTCTCCGAACCGGGCCAGGGCAACTGCACCAATCAGAGCCCCGCCTATGCCAAATCCTCGGGAACCTGCCTGGCGCTGATCTCGGCCGGCACCAGCCCCTTTGACTCGGGCCTGCTCACTGCCACCGCAAACGGCAAAGACGCCTACTTCTTCACCCGCGACTCCCTCGCCCCCCAGGACGAAAACGGCCCGACGATGAAGATCTATGACGCCCGCGAAGGCGGCGGCTTTCCCTACGCCACCCCCGCCGTCCCCTGCCAGGCTTCCGATGAGTGCCACGGGGCCGCAAGCCCGGCGCCCGGCCCGGTCAACGTCGGCAGCGTTGCGGGAACCCCCGGCAACGTGACGAAAAAGAAGTGCAAAGCGGGCTTCGTCAAGAGGCACGGAAGGTGCGTCCGCAAGCACCACCACCACCACAAGAAGCACCACAGGCGAGCTGACCACAAGCGCGGAGGTGCGAAGTGAAGGCCGCAAAGACAGCTCTGGCGCTCGCGGCAGCAGCGCTTCTGGCACTCGCACTCGCCGCCCCAGCCCTTGCCTCTGAGCCGATTGCAGCCTTCACCACCACGATGTCGACCTCACAAGCCGGCGGGCATCCCGACCTCACCACCGACTTCACCCTCGCCAATCCCGGTGCCCCCGAGGCGGCCCAGAACGTGGTCTTCCAGGCCCCCACCGGGGTCTTCGGCAACCCCCGCGCGGCAATCGAATGCCAGGCATCGGACTTCACCCTCGACCGCTGCCCTCCCAACTCCCAGGTCGGCCTGGTCACCCTGCACGCCAACTACGAAGGCAATTCCAACTTCCTCCTCGGCACGGCACCGATCTTCACCGTGGTGCCCCAAAACGGCGACACGGCCCGCTTTGCCTTCATCGTCCCCGTCTTGGGCATCCCGATCGCGATCCCGGTCGCGGTCAGAACCACCACCGACTACGGCCTGCGCTTCACGGTCAAAGACATCTCCCAGCTGACGCCTTTGGCGGAGGCCAAATTGACCTTCTGGGGCTTCCCCGCCGCGGAAGAACACGACGCCCAGCGCTTCGCCAAAGGCTCACCGGGCAATCCCGCTGGCTGCCCCGAGGAAGAAGGAACGGCCTGCATCACCGAACCGACCGAAGCGAGCGTCACCCCGACGCCCCTGACCGACAACCCGACCACCTGCACGGGGGAAGAACTCTCGGCCAGCCTTGAAGTGCAGACCTACCAGGACCCAGAACACCTCACTGAAGCCCAATCCACCTACCCGCCGATCGAAGGCTGTGAGAAAGAGGTCTTCAAACCAGTCCTACAAGCCTCCCCGACGACCTCCCAAACCGACTCGGCCTCCGGCCTCAACGTCGAGCTGCGCGCACCCCAGTTCCTGACCAAAGCCGCCTCGCCCTCGGAGATCAAAGCCGCGACAGTCACCCTGCCGCCAGGCTTGACGATCAACCCCGACGCCGCCGATGGGCAGAGCGCCTGCACCGATGCCCAGGCCAACTTCAACTCCGAGAGCCCGGCGCAATGCCCAGACTCCTCAAAGATCGGCACCTTCTCGATCGGCACCCCGGCCCTGCCCGAACGCCTCGAAGGAGCCGTCTACATCGGCCAGCCAAAGCCCGGCGACCAGTACCGCCTCTTCGAGTTCGCTTCCGGCTTCGGCATCAACGCCAAGCTGGTCGGCTCGGTCCGCCCCGATCCCCAGACGGGGCAGGTGCAGGTCGAATTCCCCGACCTGCCCCAGGCGCCCTTCGACGACTTCCAGCTGCACCTCTTCTCCGGCGAACGCGGCCTGCTGGCAACCCCAGCAGCCTGCAGCGTCTACACCGTCAGCGCCCACTTCCTGCCCTGGAACTCGGTCCTGGCCGATCAGACCTCAAACCAGCACTTCGGCCTCGAATCCGGCCCCGGCGGCTCGCCCTGCCCTGGCCAGATCCGACCGTTCACCCCGAGCCTGCTTGCCGGCACCTCCAATGCAAGTGCCGGCGCCCACTCCTCCTTCAGCCTGAAGCTCGGCCGCGAAGACGGCAACCAGCTGCTCGGCAAGCTGGGCTTCACGATGCCCCCGGGTCTGAGCGCCAATCTGCACGGCATCGCCTACTGCCCGGAGACCGCGATCGCCGCCGCCGCCAACACCCCCGGCCTCAGCGAGCAGGCCGCGCCCAGCTGCCCGGCCGCCTCGCAGATCGGCACCACCAACGTCGGCGCCGGTCCGGGTTCGCATCCCTTCCACGCAGCGGGAAAGATCTACTTCGCCGGGCCCTTCCAGGGCGCTCCCTTGAGCCTGGTGGCGATCACCCCTGCCCTGGCCGGTCCCTATGACTACGGCACCGTCGTCGTCCGCATCGCTCTCCACATCAACTCCACCGACGCCCACGTCGTCGCCGACTCCGAAACGGTCCCCTCGATCCTCGGTGGCGTGCCCCTGCGGATCCGCTCGATCCAGGTCAACATCGACCGCCCCGACTTCATGATCAACCCGACCAACTGCGAACCCTTCTCGATCGTCTCCGAAGGCGTCGGAGACCAGGGCACGGCGGCCAGCTTCTCCTCACCATTCACCGCGGTCAACTGCTCGACCCTGGGGTTCAAGCCGAAGATGACGATCACCCAGCTCGGCGGCAAGGGTTTCACCAAGCGTGCTCAGGACCCGAGCCTGCGCTTCGACCTCAACACGCGCCCCGGCGATGCCAACATCAAGTCGGTCGCGGTGACGCTGCCGAAAGCCTTCGCAGTCGACCAGCGCCACCTCGGCAACCTCTGCTCGCGGGCCCAGCTGGCCGCGGAACACTGCGCCGGCAGAGCGGCGATCGGCACCGTCTCGACCGAAACCCCGCTGCTGGAAAAGCCCCTCACCGGTCCCGCCTACGCGGTCTCGGGCTTTGGCAAACTCCCCCACCTGGCCTTCATCCTCGCCGGCCAGGTGACCCTGATCCCGGAAGCGATGTCCTCCTCGGTCAAAGGCGGGCACCTGAAAACGATCGTGCCGACCGTCCCCGACGCCCCGATCGGCCACTTCCGCCTCACCCTCTTCGGCGCCAAGCAGGGCTACCTGGTCAATACCCGGAGCCTCTGCGCCGCCCCGGCTGTGAGCACCGTCGAATACACCGCCCAGAGCGGCAAGACGCTGACCCAGAAGGTCAAGGCCAAGACCGCCTGCGCGACCAAGGCCAAGAAGTCAAAGCGCCACCACTAGAGAGGACTTAAGAGATGTCAAGAGTCAAGCGGCCCTCACCGGCCATGGTCGTAGCCGTGATCGCATTGGTCCTGGCCCTGACCGGCACCGCCTTCGCGGCCCTCGGCAAGAACTCCGTCGGCTCCCGTCAGCTGAAGTCAAAGGCGGTGACCACCGGCAAGATCGCCAACAACGCCGTCAACGGGGCCAAGGTCGCCAACGGCTCGCTGAGCGGCTCCGACATCAACCTGAACGCCCTCGGCACGGTGCCCAGCGCGACCAGCGCCGCCAGTGCCGCCAACGCGAACACGCTCGGAGGGCACGCTGCCGCCTGCCCCGCGGGCACCACCTTGATCCGCGGCGTCTGCTTCGACTCCAGCCCCAACCCCGAAGCCCCCAGCCTCGAAGCGGCGACCGACGCCTGCGCCGCGCGGGGCGGCTACCTCCCGACCCCGATGGAGCTCTACTCAGTGCGGGGGATCATCAACCTCGGAACCGGCATCGGCGCCAACCACCAGTACACCGACTCCTACTACTACGACCCGGTCGCCGGCGCCCACCCCTCGACGGTGACCGTCGACGGCACCGGCGCGATTACCCAACAGGCCCCCACCTCCCCCTCCCGCTACACCTGCGTCTATCCGCTGGTCCGCTAGCCGCGATGAAGAGCCACTCACGAAAGATCATGGCCGCGGCGCTCTGCGTCGCGGCCCTGCTGGCCCTTGCCGCCCTGGCCTCCGCCGAGATCGCCCAGAAGGGCACCTTGCGGGTCTCCTTCAACGGCCAGATCGCCCCGGTCAAGCTGCCGCGTTCCGAACAGGCGCCGGTCTCGGTCCAGATGGGCGGCAAGATCAAGACCACCGACAAATCGACCCCGCCCAGACTCGAACGGATCCTGCTCTCGATCAATGCTCACGGCGTGATCCAGACCAAGGGCCTCGCACTCTGCTCCCTGGGCAAATTGAACTCGGTCTCCGCCGCCACCGCGAAGAAGGTCTGCGGCGAAGCCTTGATCGGCCACGGCAACGTCACCTCCCGCGTCTCCCTGCCGGGTCAGGGGGCCTTTGCCTCAAACGGCTCCCTGCTCGCCTTCAACGGCAAGGTCAATGGCCGCCCAGCGGTCCTGGCCCAGATCGAAAGCGGACCGCCGCTGCCGCTGACCTACGTGATCGTCTTCGAAGTCAAGAAGACCAAGGGCACCTTCGGCACCGAACTGATCGGCACCCTGCCTCCGATCGCCTCCGAATACGGCTACATCTCCGCCTTCAACCTCTCCTTGGGCCGCTCCTATGCCTTCCACGGCGAGAAGCTCAGCTACGCCTCCGCCTCCTGCCCGGCGCCCAAGGGCTTCCCGGGGGCGAGCTTTCCCTTCGCCAAGGCGAGCTATGAATTCGCCGGCGGCGAGACCCTGAGCAGCACCCTGGTGCGCCAGTGCAAGGTGAAGAACTGATGAGCAGCAAGGTCAGGACGACTGCGCTGTGCCTCGCCATCCTCGCGCTGGGCGCGGCGGGGGTGTCGGTCGCCTTGGGAGATACCGTCCAGGCCGGCAACCTGATCGTCGAAATCGAAGGCCAGGTCTCACCTCAGAAGCTGCCGAAGAAGACGCCGGCGCCGATCACGCTGAATGTTTCGGGCTCGGTCAAGACCGCCGACGGCACTCACCCGCCCGTGCTCAAGACCATCGCCCTGGAATTCGACAAGCACGGCTCGATCTACACCAAGGGCCTGCCGACCTGCAACCCCTCCAAGCTGCAGGCGACCCTGACTGCCCAGGCCAAGAAGGTCTGCGGGCCGGCCCTGGTGGGCAGCGGCAAGGTCAGCGCCCAGATCCTCTTTCCTGAACAGCCCCCCTTCAACGCCGCCGGGCCGCTGCTGATCTTCAACGGCAAGCCCAAGGGCGGCAAGCCGGTCCTGGTCTTCCACGTCCACGCCAACGTCCCCGCCCCGACCACCTTCGTCACCACCGGCGTCATCTCCAAGGCCTCGGGCAAATACGGGACCTCGACCGAAATCGCGATCCCGACGATCGTCGGCGGCCAGGGCTCGCTCACCTCCTTCAACGCCACCCTGCACAAAACCTGGACCTACAAGGGGCAGAAGAAGAGCCTGCTGCTGGCCTCCTGCCCGACCGGCGCCCTCTTCGCCCACGGCGAATTCACCTTCTCCGACGGGACCAAGATCTCCGGCGACGTCGCCAAAAACTGCACCCCGACGAACTGAACTGGAGCCTCGAAAGACGAAGATCAAAGTCCTGGCTCACCCTCGTCGGCAACGACCCCTCGATTGCTGAAGAAGAAGAAGCCACCGGGGACCAGAGCATCCAGGAATACCGCAGCCTCGGGCCTTTTGGGACCGCCGGCTTCCTTACCCCGGGGCGCTCATCCGCAGGATCACCACTTCGCGCGACCGCCGCGCCGGGCCCCGGCGGAGTGGATGACCTTCTTCGCCTAAGGCCCGAGCCAGCTCGGCCGCTCGCCCTCGGCGTAGACGGTCGCGGCGGCCAGCGCAACGGTCGGGCTGGCTGACTCGATCGCCTGGTCCATCGCCACCAGCCGCTTGCGCCCTGCCTCGAAGATCGGCACGCAGAACCCATCCGGCCACTGCCAGGCCGCCGAGGGGACCCGCATCGCCTCCCAGCCGAGCGCTGTTGCCAGATGGGCCAGCTCAGGG
>JACDGU010000174.1 GCA_013821475.1 Solirubrobacterales bacterium | reverse complement strand
TTGCAGGGGGATGCCGGCGTCGGCGGCGGCGCCGAGCTCGGCCGCCATCCGCTCGGCGGTGTCGCCGGTCAGGTAGCAGGCGACGCAGCGCTCGCGGATCGGCTCCAGCAGCGGCGCAAAGGACTCGCCCTTGTCGCTGCCGCCGAGGATCGCGTGGACGCCGCCGGGGAAGGCGCGGAGGCCGACGATCGCCGAGGCGACGTTGGTCGCCTTCGAGTCGTTGACGTAGCGGACGCCGTCGATCTCGCGCACCGGCTCGAGCCGGTGCGCGACGCCGGCGAAGCTGCGCAGCCCCGCGCGGACGGCGTCGCGATCGATCCCCATCGAGAGCGCCGCGGTGGCGGCGGCCATCGCGTTGGCGACGTTGTGCTCGCCGAAGAGGCCGAGCTCGTCGACGGCCAGCAGCGGCTCGCCGTCGTAGAAGATCGTCCCGGCCGAGACCGTCAGCTCACGGTCGAGACCGGACTCGTGGGCGAAGGCGACGCGGCGGGCGCAGCCGCCGAGATCGATCCCGGCCAGCGCCGGGTCGTCGGCGTTGTAGACGGCGACGTCGTCGTTGCCCTGGTTGGCGAAGATCCGCAGCTTCGCCGCCCCGTAGGCCGCGAGGTCGCCGTGGCGGTCGAGGTGGTCGGGCGCGAGGTTGAGGAAGACGGCGCACTCGGGGGCGAAGTGGCTGGTGTCCTCGAGCTGGAAGCTGGAGCACTCGCAGACGATCGTCGCCTCGGGATCGACCTCGCCGACCAGCTCCGAGAGCGCGGTGCCGACGTTGCCGGCGACCGCGACCGGCTCGCCGGCGCTGCGGTAGATGTGGCCGAGCAGCTCAACCGTCGTCGTCTTGCCGTTGGTGCCGGTCACCGCGACGAAGCGGTTCGGCAGTGCCCGCCAGGCCAGCTCGAGCTCTCCCACTACCTCGATCCCCCGATCGAGGGCAGCCGCGATCACGCGCGCCTCCCGGGGAACACCCGGGCTCTTGACGACGGTGCGGGTCCCCTCGAGTTGAGCCAATCCATCCGTATCCAGAAAGACTTCGACGCCGACCCTCTCGAGCCCTGCCGCCCGCTCGGGATTTCCCGAGTCGACCGCCCGCACGCTCTCGCCGCGCGTGGCCAGCAGCTGCACCGCGGCCTGCCCGGAGCGCGCCAGGCCGACGACCAGAAACGGGCCGTGCGGCAGCGGCGGCCGGATCTCCTTGGGCTGTGGGGTTGCGCTCATCCCAGACAGGTTCGCCCCCGGGCCTGCGGACCCTGTACCGGCGGCGGTGCCGGCTCAGGCGGCGAAGGCGCGGATCTCCGCCGCCAGCGCCAGCGGCTGGTCCTCGGGGATCAGCGTGTAGCAGTCGTCGAGCTCGACCAGGCGCGAGTCGGGGAAGGCGGCGGCGAGGTCGCGCCCGGCCGCGTTGGGCATCATCGGCCCCTCGCGGTCCCAGACGACGAGGACGGGACGGTCGAAGCCGCCCAGGGCTGCGCTCGCCGCCTCGAGGTCGCGCTTGCCGTTCATCGCGTCGCCGGCGTAGCGGCGCAGGTCGCGCCGGATCTCGGCCCGCTTCAGCGGCTCGAGCCAGTCCCGCATCGGCTCGTCGGGGATGCCGCGCTTGGTCATCTGGCCGAAGAGGAAGGGCAGCCGCCGCAGCCGCGGGCGCAGCAGGACCTGGCGGGTCATTGCCACGCCGCCGGGCAGCTTGGCCGAGAGCCAGGCCGCGTGCCCGGCCATCCCCGGCGGGTAGTTGCCGGCGGTCTCGCAGGAGACGAGGACGAGCAGGGCGGCCCGCTCCATCCCCTCGTCGGCGACCATCACCTGGGCGCCGCACCAGTCGTTGAAGCAGAGGGTGACGTCGCGCAGATCGAGCGCGGCGAGGAACTCGGTGACGATCCGCCCCATCCCCCGCAGGCTGAGATCGGCGTCGGCGTGCATCGGGCGCCTGTGGGCACCCATCGGCAGGGTCGGCGAGACGCAGCGGAACTCGTCGCCCAGCTCGGCGACCACGTGGCGCCACTGGCGTCCGTCCATCATCAATCCCCGCACCAGAACCAGCACCGGCCTGCCCTCGCCGCCGCTGTCCTCGTACTCGATCGGCCCCGCCGCCAGCTCGACCACCGCCATCCGCAACCTCCGTTCCAGGGAAACTAGATAGATCGCTCTAGTGAAAGTCACCGTATCATCCTCCCCCAAGAGGACGTGTCTGACTTTAGGGGTCATATATGCCCCGAAAACTCAGACACCCCCGGGGCTGACGGCAATCGAGGAAGGAACTTGCGTGGCGGGCAATACGAAGGAACGGCTTCTCGACAGCAGCGGCGAGCTGTTCCGGCGCCAGGGCTACATGGGAACCGGGGTCAAACAGATCCTCGCCGAGGCAGGGGCGCCGTTCGGCTCGCTCTACCACCACTTCCCGGGAGGGAAATCGGATTTGGGAGCCGAAACGGTGCGGCGCTCAGGCTTCCTATACGGCCTGCTGCTGGGCGAGTTCGCCGGGCCCGAGGTCGAGCTGGCGGGCGGGATCCGCGCCTTCTTCGCCGGCGCCGCGGGGACCCTGCGCGAGACCGACTACGCCGACGCCTGCCCGATTGCGACCGTGGCGCTCGAGGTATCGAGCAGCGACGAGGAGATGCGGCAGGCCTGCGCCGACGTCTTCAACGCCTGGATCGAGGGCGGCACCGCCCGCTTTGAGCTCGCCGGCATCCCCCACGCCCGCGCCCGAACCCTCGTCATCCAGATGCTCGCCGCCCTCGAGGGCGCATTTGTTCTCAGCCGCGCGTTGCGCAGCACGGAGCCGGTCGAGCTGGCCGGCGAGGCCAGCGTCGCATCGATCGAAGCGGCGCTCGCCGCTTGACTGGCTAGCGCCCGATCGACTGCTGATACAGGGTGAAGCCGATGCCCGAGCAGACGGCGGCGATGATCCAGAAGCGGAGCATGATCTTGGTCTCCGACCAAGCCATCATCTCGAAGTGATGGTGCAGCGGCGCCATCAGCAGGACGCGGCGGCGGAAGGTCTTGAAGGAGAAGACCTGGATCGCTACCGAGAGCGCCTCGATCACGAAGATGCCGCCGATGATGATCAGCAGCACCTCGGTCTGGGTCATCACCGCCAGCGCCCCGATCGCCCCGCCTAAGCCGAGCGAGCCGGTGTCGCCCATGAAGATCGAGGCCGGGAAGGCGTTGTACCAGAGAAATCCGATGCAGGCGCCGACCAGGCAGGCCGAGAGCAGCGCCAGGTTCTGCTCCTCGTTGGCGACGAAGGCGATCGCGGTGTAGGCGAGGAGGACGATCGCGCAGGAGCCGGCGGCGAGGCCGTCGAGGCCGTCGGTGAGGTTGACCCCGTTGGAGGTGCCTGCGATGACGAGGAAGACGAGGACGAAGTAGAGCACCGGGCCGAGATCGACACTGCCGCCGCCGATGCGGAAGTAGAGGACCGGCTGCAGGCCGACCTCGTGGCGCGCGACCCACCAGAGGCCGAGCGCGAGGATCAGCTGGCCGAGCAGCTTCCAGCGCCCGGCGAGGCCGAGCGAGCGGCGCTTGACGATCTTGATGTAGTCGTCGGCGAAGCCCAGCACCGCGCAGCCCATCGCGACGCCGAACACGGCCAGGCTCTGAGCGTCGCGGTCGGAGAGGACCAGGTAGGGGACGCAGATCGAGGCGAAGACGATCAGCCCGCCCATCGTCGGCGTCCCGGCCTTGGCGTGGTGGCCCTGCGGCCCGTCCTCGCGGATGTTCTGCCCGAACTCGCGGACCCGCAGGTATTCGATGAATTTGGGGCCGAGGAAGATGCAGATCAGCATCGCCGCCATCCCCGCGATCAGGACTTCGCCCATCAGGCGACCCCTCCGCGGATCTCCGTCAGGGCGGCGGATACGCGCTCGAGGCCGGCCGAGCGCGAGCCCTTGACCAGGACCGCGTCGCCCGGCTGCAGCTGCGCCGCCAAGAGCTCCGCGGCCTCGTCCGGGTCGGCGACGAGCTCGTCCGGTCCATACTCGCGGGCCGGCTCGCCGACCCCGATCAGGAGGTCGACGCCGGCGTCGCGGGCGTGCCCGCCGACCTCGCGGTGGTAATCGGCGGCGCCAGGGCCGAGCTCACCCATCTCCCCCAGGACGGCGACGCGGCGCGGAGCATCGAGGGTGGCGAGATGGTCGAGCGCCGCGCGCATCGACACCGGGTTGGCGTTGTAACAGTCGTTCACGAGGACAATCCCGTCGCCGAGCTCGAAGCGCTCACCGCGGAAGCTGGAGAATCCTATGCTCGCAGCGCCGTCGGCCATGTCGGCAGGCGCCACCCCGAGGGCGACGCCGCCGCCGATCGCCGCCAGCGCGTTGGTCAGGTTGTGGGCCTCGGTGAAGGGGAAGTGGAAGCGCTGCGATCCGGCCGGGGTCGCGACCAGCGCTTCGGTGACGCCGTCGATGACCCTGACCTCGCTCGCCGCGACGTCCCCCCCGGGCCCGAAGCGCAGCAGGCTCGGCGCGCCGTCGAGGAAGGGCTCGAGCTCGCCCGCCGCGACTGGGACCACGGCGACCCCGTCGGCCGGGAGCGCGGCGAGGATCTCGGCCTTGGCGGCGGCGATCGCCGCAACCGAGCCGAGCAGCTCGACGTGGACCGGGCCGACGTTGGTAATCACGGCGACGTCGGGCTCGGCTATCTGCCCCAGCTCGGCGATCTGGCCGGTCCCCCGCATCGCCATCTCCAGCACCAGCGTCTCGGTGTCGTCCGGTGCTTCGAGCACGGTCAGCGGCAACCCGATCTCGGTGTTGAGGTTCTCGCGGTTGGCGTGGACGTGGCCCGGCAACAGCGCCCGGGCGATGTCCTTGACCGAGGTCTTGCCGACGGAGCCGGTGACGCCAAGCACGCGGGCGCCGAGCGCCAGGCGCCAGGCGCGGGCCAGCGCCTGCATCGCGACCAGCGGATCGCCGACGGCGAGGACCCAGGTGCCGGGAGGGGACGGATCGCCGCCGGCGCCCGGCAGCCCCTCCGCGTACTCCGGACCGGCGACGACGCCCCAGACGCCGGCCTCGAT
>JACDGU010000173.1 GCA_013821475.1 Solirubrobacterales bacterium | reverse complement strand
CGCCGGAGCCTCCCCGCTGTTGCTCCGGCGGGACCCCCCCGGACCCCTCTAACCGCAGCCGAAGCTTTGAATAAGCGCCTAGATCACTGGATCGAGGCCGGCCCCTCGGCGATCCTGGCCGAGTGGCGCCGGCGCGACGCCCTGCGCGGTCAAACGGTCAGCTGGGACGGAGGCTCAGGCGTCGCCGACGGGGTCGACGACCGCGGATACCTTGTGGTCATCGCCCCCGACGGCAGGCGAATCTCCGTCGGCGCCGGCGAGGTTCACCTCACCCGCTCCTGATCCGCCTTTCGCTTTGGCGCCGCTGCGGCGCCGGCGCCGGGGCTTTTTCGCCCGCGGCTTCTGGTCGCCGTTCTGCGTCGCCTCGGCCCTCTCGGGCGCGCCGCCGTTTTCGTCCTGACCGCCGTTGCGCTTGCCGCGTTTGCGGCGGCGCTTGCCGCCTTTGGGGAAGTTCCGCAGCAGCTCGCGGGCGACCGCCGAGGGTTTCCGCGCCAGCCGCATCCGGGCACCGCGCAGGACCTCCTCGCCCTCGGGCGTGTGCGAGACGGCAGCGGCGAGCAGCGAGACCGCGAGGCGGCGGTCCTGTTTGCGGGCGGCGTGGACCAGGCGCCGGGCGTTGCGCCCGTGGGCGCGGCCGGAGGAGTTGACCAGCAGGCCGAGCAGGCGCTTGGTCTCCGGCCAGCGCTGGACCGCGTACTCCTCGTGCAGTTCGCGGGTGTAGGAGGCGAGGCGCCAGACCCAGGCCTGGGCCTGGTCGCGGCGGCCGATCCGCTTGTCGATCAGCGCCTGCAGCAGGGTCTTGGTGCCCGCGCGTTTGTCCTCGCGACTCCAGGTGCCGACGATGTCGATCGCGTCGTCGAAGGCGTCGGGGTCGCCGAGGTCGGCGATCTCGCCGAGCGCTTTGAGCCGCAGCTGGGCGTTGCGGTTGCGCTGCACGCAGGTCAGCAGGAAGCGCCGGCGCAGCTCCTTGCTCTTGTCGTTCTGCAACATCGCCCGCGCCCGGCGCCAGCCCTGGGTGCTGACCCGCGCTCCCGCCAGCGCCGCCCAGGCGTGCTGCTCGGGGTAGTTGAGGTTCTCGACCGCGATCCGCCAGATCTCGCGTTCGAGCACCTCCATCCGTTTCTCCTCGACGTCGGAGACCGGGACGATCCGGCGCTCGACCCGGACCTTGCGCCCGCGGCCGCGGCGGACCGGGCCGACGACGATCGCGCCGCCGCGGTAGACGTCGCGGTCGAGCAGGCTGTGGAGGGTGATGATCGTCTCGTCGTGGGTCGTCGCCGGGTGGACGAAGTCGATCACCAGGCCGGCCTCCTTGCCCGGCGCCCGGCGGGTGACGCGGCCGACCCGCTGCTGGTAGATCCGGCGCGAGGCGGTCGGCGCCAGGTGCATGCAGATCGTCGCCCGCGGCGAGTTCCATCCCTCGGCCAGCAGCATCGCGTTGCAGAGGACGTCGACCTCACCGCGCTCGAAGCCGGCGAGGATTTCGGCGAGTTCGCGCTTCGGCGTCTCGCCGGAGACGGCCTGGGCGTTGATGCCGGCGTTGCGGAAAGCTTTGGCGACGTTCTTCGCGTGCTGGACGCCGGCGGTGTAGAGGACGCCCGGGACCTTGCGGAAGCGCGAGCGGTAGAGGTCGGCGATCGCGACGTTGAAGGGCTCCTGGTCGAGCAGCGCCGCCAGCTCCTCCTGGTCGAAGTCCTGGTCGACCTCGCCTTTGCGCAGCGGCACCTTGGCGATCGTCCGCACCCCCGGCCCCGGCGGGATTCGGAGGCAGCGCAGCGGCGAGATGACGCCGCGGCGGGCGGCCTGGGCGAGGTCGAAGCGCGAGGTCTGGGTCGGGAAGAGGTCGGCGACGTGGCGGGCGATCAGCGCGCCGGTCGCGGTCATGCCGATGAAGACGGGGCCGTCCCAGGCGCGAATGCAAGCGCTGGTTTTCTCGCCCAGCGCGGTGTGCGCCTCGTCGCAGATGACGACGGCGTAGGCGTCGGAGACCTTCTTGTGGTTGCGGACGAACCACTGGTAGGTCTCGACCGTGATCGCGCCGTCGGGATCGTCGCGGCCGTCGAGCAGCGGCGGCCGCAGCCGGTCCTTGTAGCCGCGGTCGGAGATCTCGCCGATGAACTGGTCGACGAGGTTGCGGCGATGGGTGAGGATCAGGACGCCGCCGGTCCTGGTCGCCTCGATGAAGCCGACCGCGGCGACGGTCTTGCCGGCGCCGGTCGCGTGCTCGAACCAGAAGCGGCGGGCGGCGCCGGGGTCCTCGGGAGCATCCTCGACGACGTCCTCGTCCTCCTCCGTCGTCTCCTCCCAGTCGCGCGGCTCCTCGTCGGCGGCGAGCTCCTCGTCCTCCTCCTCGAGCTCCTCTTCCTCGTCCTCCTCGAGCTCCTCGCCGTCCTCGAGCTCGGCCACGGAGTCGGCACTCGACTCGGGTTCGTCGGCTTCCTCACCTTCCTCTTCCTCCTCGGCCTCCACCGCTTCGACGACGCCGTTGCGCACTTCGTCGTCGGTGATGACCTGCTGCTGGGCCATCAGCTCGGCCAGCGTTCCCGACAGCGCGTCGACCTGATGGGGGTTGAGCTCGGCGCCGTCGAGCAGCTTCGGCGGTTCGTCGGCGAGGAAGCGCTCGAGCCCGAGCAGCAGCGAGAAGTCGCGGCGCCACTCGATCGACGGGTACTCGGCGCCGGCTTCGATCTCGCTCAGCGCCGCGTCGAAGGCGCGGCGGCGCGCGGTCCCGGGCGCCAGCGCCTCGGGTCCCTCGCCGTCGAGCAGGAAGGGCTCGCGGGCGAACGCCGCTGCGCGCTCGATATCGGCGCTTGATGGAACTGCCGCTAGCGCGGCAACATCACTGGTCTTGGCCATAGAAGGCTTCTGTGTCTGCCCCCACCGAGCACGAGACATGCGGCTGGAGGCGTGTGGAACGAGGTTGCCGGAGACACGCTTACCGTCTCCCCGACGTTCTCAAGCTGCCCGCATACCCACGGGCCGAACGTACGTATTGTAGACACGGATCGGATGAAGAAGCGACCAACTCTCGTGACGGCGCTCGCGGTACTGGCGCTGACCGCCCTTTTTGCGAGTGGCTGCGGCTCCTCCTCCGGCGGTGACTACGGCGGCCAGCACCCCGACTACGCCGGCGCCCTGGACGGCTCGCCGGCGCCCCTGGCGGCGCTGCACGCGCAGGCCGACAAGCTGATCCCGGGCGGGACCGGCGCCTATGAAAAGCGAATCGCGGCGCTGCACGGCTACCCGATCGTCGCCAACGTCTGGGCCTCGTGGTGCGGTCCCTGCCGCTTCGAGTTCCCGGTCCTGCAGCGGCTCTCGGCCCGCTACGGCAAGCGCGTCGCCTTCATCGGCGTCAACTCGCAGGACTCCGACGACACCGCCTCCTCGTTCCTCGAAGAGGCGCCGCTCTCCTACCCCAGCTACACCGACCCCGACAGCAAGATCGCCGAATCGATCGGCGCCGGCCTCGGCCTTCCCGACACCGCCTTCTACGACAGCACCGGCAAGCTCGTCTTCCTCAAACAGGGGCCCTACTCGCACAACACCGAATTGGAAGCTGACGTCAAGCGCTACGCGCTGAAAAGCGGATAATCGAGCGATGGAAGCGTTTGCGATCGTCGCCCTGATCGGTTTCGGCCTGCTGGTGGTCGAGCTGCTGCTGCCGACCGGCGGCGTGCTGGCGGTGATCGGCGGCGCCGGGCTGATCGCCGCCGGGGTGCTGGCGCTCGAATCGAACAGCGGCGCCGGCGACTACATCGGCCCGGCTCTGATCGCGCTCGGGGTCGTCTCCGCCGTCAGCTTTTTCTTCATCGCCCGCAAGGTACTTGCCGCCCACCGCGACAGTCCGGTTCGCACCGGCACCGAGGAGATGATCGGCGCCGTCGCCGAGGCGCGCTCGACCCTCGACCCCGAGGGCCAGGTCTGGATGCAGGGCACGCTCTGGGGGGCACGCCTGGCGAGCGCGGGCGCCCCGGTCGGAATCGGGGATAGAGTCAGGGTCGAGGCGGTCGATGGGCTGACGTTGGTGGTTCGCCCCGAGCCCAGCGCCGCGGAGCAGTCCAACGAGGGAGCAAGCTGATGGCGGTCGTCGGAGGAGTACTCATCGTCCTGGCGTTCTTCGCCCTGATCGCGATCGGGACCTCGGTCCGGGTCCTGCGCGAGTACGAGCGCGGCGTCATCTTCCGGCTCGGCCGGCTGATCGCCCAGAAGGGCCCCGGCCTGATCCTGCTGATCCCGTTCATCGACCGCATCGTCTCGGTCGACCTGCGGACGGTGACGCTGAACATCCCGCCGCAGGAGGTGATCACCCGCGACAACGTCCCCGCCAGCGTCAACGCCGTCGCCTACTTCCGCGTGATCGACCCGCGCAAAGCGATCGTCGAGGTCGAAAACTATCTCGTCGCCACCTCGCAGATCTCGCAGACGGCGCTGCGCTCGGTGCTCGGCAAGGCCGAGTTCGACCAACTGCTCTCCGAGCGCGAGCGGCTCAACGAAGAGCTGCAGGGAATCATCGACGAGTCGACCGAGCCCTGGGGGGTGAAGGTCAGCGCGGTCGAGATCAAGGACGTCGAGATCCCCGAGCAGATGCAGCGCGCGATCGCCCGCCAGGCCGAGGCCGAGCGCGAGCGGCGGGCCAAGATCATCAACTCCGAGGGCGAGTTCCAGGCCGCACAGAAGCTCACCGACGCAGCCGACATCATCAGCACCAACCCGGCCTCGCTGCAGCTGCGCTACCTGCAGACGCTGCTCGAAATCGGCAGCACCAACAACACCACCGTCGTCTTCCCGCTGCCGATGGACATCATCGAACCGTTCCTCGGCCGGGCCGACCACCAGGCCGGCGGCAGCAGGGCGAAAGCGCCGACGCCACCGCGCCCGCCCGCGCCGCCTGAGCCGACCGTGCCGCCGGTGCCCCCCACCGACCTCCCGCCCTCGCGGTCCTGAGCTCCCCCGAGATACGAATCGACCAGCTGAGTGGGCTGAGGACGATCCTCGCCCCCGGTCGGG
>JACDGU010000172.1 GCA_013821475.1 Solirubrobacterales bacterium | reverse complement strand
CCGCGGCGGCGCTCACCGGCGCCTGGGCCTGGCGCCGGCTCTCCGCCTGACGCCTGGGCTCAGCCCATTAATCCGCGCCCGAGCCCGGATAGCCCCTCCCCTACAAAGCGGGGTTCCTTTTGCACGCTCCTCGTCGATAAGGAACCACGCGACACAGCTGCCAACGGACCTACGAATCCCGTGGTTCCTTTTGCACCCTCGCCGTGCAAAGGGAACCACGCTGTGAATGGGATCGGGCGGCGGCGACCGCAGCGACGCGCCGGGTGCGCCAGCTGGCGGACGGTAGCGCGCTTGCGGACCGCCGGCCGCGGAGCCCAGGTGGGCCCTAGTCCTCTTTGAACTCGTGCGACTCGATCACGCGGTCGATCAGCCCGTACTCGACGGCCGCCTCGGGCTGGAAGAATTTGTCGCGTTCCATGTCGGTGTGGATCTGCTCCGCCGACTGCCCGGTGTGGTGCACGTAGATCCCGTCCAGGCGCTCGCGCAGGCTGAGGATCTCTTTGGCGTGGATCTCGATGTCGGTCGACTGGCCCTCAAAGCCGCCGCTCGGCTGGTGGATCAGGATGCGGCTGTTGGGCAGCGCCATCCGTTTGCCTTTGGCGCCGCCGGTGAGGATCAGCGAGCCTGCCGACATCGCGATTCCGTAACAGATCGTCTGCACGTCGGGCTTGATGAACTGCATCGTGTCGTAGATCGCCAGGCCCGCGTAGGCCGAGCCGCCCGGGGAGTTGATGTAGAGGCTGACGTCCTTCTCGGGATCGTCGGACTCGAGGTGGAGCAGCTGGGCGATGATCAGGTTGGCGAGATCCTCCGAGACCGGTTCGCCGAGGAAGACGATCCGCTGCGCGAGCAGCCGGCTGTAGATGTCGAACGAGCGCTCGCCGCGGGCGGTCTGCTCTACGACCATCGGTACCAGTGGCAATTCGGCCTCCGTTTCTCGGTTTACCTACCAGGGCTGCCAAGGACCCTACCCAGGACGAACTCTCGACCGACCCCGCTCAGGAGCCGTCGGGGCTGAACTTGTAGCCGACGCCGCGCACGGTCAGGACCAGCTCCGGGCGCTGGGGGTCGCGCTCGACCTTCTGACGCAGGTTGGAGATGTGGACGTCGCAGGCACGCTCGTCGCCGTCGAACTCGGTCTGCCAGAGCTCCTCCATGATCTGGGCGCGGGCAAAGACCTCCCCCGGCCGGCCGACCAGCAGGCGCAGCAGCTGAAACTCCGAGCGGGTCAGGTTGACCGGCAGGCCGCGGACGGTGGCGACGTGGCGGACGAGGTCGATCGAGACCGGCCCGGCCTCGATCTTGACCGCCTGCGCCAGCGGCGAGCGGTCGAGTTCGCGGCGGCGCAGCTGGGCGCGGACGCGGCCGAGCAGCTCGCGCACCGAGAAGGGCTTGGTGACGTAGTCGTCGGCGCCGACCTCGAGTCCGACGACCTTGTCGACCTCGGCGTCCTTGGCGGTGAGGACGATGATCGGCACGGCGCTGCGCGAGCGGACGTCGCGGCAGATGTCGAGGCCGCTCGGTCCCGGCATCATGATGTCGAGGATCAGCAGGTCGTAGGGGATGCCGTTGCCGAGCAGCTCGGTCGCCTCGTCGCCGTCGGCGGCGGCGGTGACCTCGAAGCCCTCCTGGGCAAGCGCATAGCCGACCGAGTCGCGGACCGAGGGCTCGTCGTCGGCGATCAGGATGCGTCCGGAGCTCATCAGGCCACCGGCGTCGGGCTCGGCTGGGCGACGGGGAGGCGGACCCAGAAGGTGCTGCCCTCGCCGAGGATGGAGTCGGCGCCGATCTGGCCGCCCATCACGTCGACCATCCGCCGGGCGATTGCCAGGCCGAGGCCGAAGCCCTCCTGCTTGCGCGACTCGCTGCGACGGTAGAAGCGCTCGAATACGCGCTCGATCTCCGCCGCGGGAATGCCGGTTCCAGTGTCTATGACCTCCAAGATGACCTCAGCCTCGCCGTCACGGCGGCCGCGTACCGTAACGGTCCCCGGGGGGGGCGTGTTCTTAAACGCGTTCGTCAAGAGGCCGATCATGACCTGCCGCAGCAGCGTCGGGTCCCCGGTGGCCGCCAGTTCCTCCTCGACCTCGACCTCGAGGGCGACGTGCGGCGGCGCCACGACGGCATTGACGACGTCCCTGATCGCGACCGGGACATCGACGATCTCGCTCTCCGCCGCCCCCCGCGACTCGACCCGCGCCAGGGTCAGCAGCGACTGGGTGAGGCGGTTCATCCGCTCGGCGTCGTCGGCGAGCCGGGAGAGGAAGTGGTCGCGGTCGCGCGGCTCGTTCTTGGCGCCGCTCTGCAACACCTCGATCGCGCCGGAGATCCCGGCCAGCGGGTTGCGCAGCTCGTGGGCGGCATTGGAGACGAAGTCGGCTTCGGCGAGCTCGCGGCGCAGCTCGTCGGTGCGGTCGCGCAGGACGGCGAGGACGGCGCGCTCGTCGGGCAGCGAGCGGGCGGTCATCGCGTAGGCGCGGTCGCCGATCCGCAGCGCCGGGTGGGCCGAGAAGCCGACCTCCGAGGCGCGGTGCAGCTGCGGCAGGATCACCCCCGGCGGCTGTCCGGCCGGGTCGAGCAGGCGGGTCGCGGCACGGTTGGAGAAGCGGACCGGACCTTCGTAGTCGACCACCATGACCACGTCGGTGAGGCCGTCGAAGATCGCCGCCAGCTTGTTGCGGTCGGCGGTGAGGACGCCGAAGCTCTCTTTCAACGAGGCCCGCATCGAGTCCAGGGCACGGGCCAGGTCGCCGATCTCGTCCGGGCCGGAGACGTTGAGCGGCGCGTCGAAGGAGCCGCCCGTCATCTCGCCGGCGGCGCGGGCGAGGCCGACGACGCGGTGGGAGATCGCGACGGCGATCAGGAAGCCGGCGAGGACCCCCAGCATCACCGCGGCGATCAGCGCCTGCGGGTTGTCGCCGAAGAGGTAGACCGCGGCGGCGGTGATCAGGCTGACCGCGGCAAATGCACCCGTGAGCCAGAGCCGCATACCGATCCGCGGTCCGCTCAAGCGCGGTTTGGCCGGTATCTCGGTTCCAGTTGCCATGAAGGTTTACTAACACAAACCTTTCAGCTCTGGGCGGACGCGGCCTCCGACGGTTGGCCGCATGGGAGAATCGGCGGCGTGCGGACCCTTGTCTTCATCCCGGCCTG
The DNA here is from genome assembly GCA_013821475.1 of Solirubrobacterales bacterium. Taxonomy (GTDB): domain Bacteria; phylum Actinomycetota; class Thermoleophilia; order Solirubrobacterales; family 70-9; genus VAYN01. The sequence continues at coordinate 1,966 of JACDGU010000172.1, read as the reverse complement.
GAACGAGCAGGCGTCGATCGCCGCGGTCATCGCCGACGTGCGCGAGGAGATCCCCGGCGCCGACATGCTGGTCGTCGACGACGGCTCGACCGACGAGACCACGGCGCGGGCGCGCGAGTGCGGCGTCCTCGTCGCCACCCTGCCCTTCAACCAGGGCCTCGGCGCCGCCCTGCAGACCGGCTACCTGCACGCCCTGCGCGAGGACTACGAGCTCTGCGCCCACCTCGATGCCGACGGCCAGCACCCGGCCGCCGAGGTCGGCCGCCTGCTCGAGGTCCTGGTCGCCGACCGCGCCGACCTGGTGATCGGCTCGCGCTACAGCGACCCCGATGCCGAGGCCGGCAGCGACGACTACAAGCCGACCCTCTCGCGGCGGATCGGCACCAGCGTCTTCCGCTTCTTCCTCACCCTGGCGACGCGGCAGCGTTTCACCGACACGACCAGCGGCATGCGCGCCGCGAACCGCCGGGTGATGGCGCTGTTCAGTGAGCATTACTCGCCCGACTTCGCCGAGATCGAGTCGCTGCAATTGGCAGTCCGCGAGGGCCTACGGGTCGAGGAGGTGCCGGTGCGGATGCTCGAGCGCGCTGGCGGCACCTCCTTCCTCACCCCGGTGCGCTCGGCCTTCTTCATCTTCAAGGGGATCGTCGTCCTGCTCGTCGGCCAGTTCCGCCCGCACCACGCGGAGACTGACCGATGAGACCCCTGGCGCTGCTCCTCGCCGCGACGCCGGACTCGGTCCGGCTCACCTCCCAGACCCGGATCCTGGCCGCGGTCCTCGCCGTCGCCTTCATGCTGCTGATCCTCGACCTGATCCGCCGCGACCGCCTGCAGGAGCGCTACAGCGTGATCTGGTTCGTCGCCGGCCTCGGCATGCTCGCCGGCGCCGCCTTCCCCGGGCTGCTGAAGCTGGTCGCCGATCTGATGGGCGTGCGCGACACCAACGTCGCCCTGTTCTCGATCGTGCTGCTGCTGCTGCTCGGCCTGGCGCTGAACTTCAGCGTGATCATGTCCCGCCAGGCGGCGCAGATCACCCGCCTGGCGCAGGAGCGGGCGCTGGAAAAAGCCCGCCAGCAGGGTGAAGAAGAAAGCGCCTGAGCTGCTCAAGCGCGGCGGCGGCTTTCCGGTAGTCATCGAGCTGACCGAGCGGGCCCTGACCGCCCGCCCGACCGAGCTGCTGAGCCTGGTCGACCGGCTGGCCCTGATGCCGTTCCTGCGGCCGGACGTGATCAAGCTCGACCTGAAGCTGATGCAGGACCGGCCCTCGCGCGAGATCGCCGAGGTCGTCCATGCCGTCAACGCCGAGTCCGAGCGCACCGGCTCCCTGGTTCTGGCGGAGGGGATCGAGGCGTCCCGCTGGAGGCGGCCGAGCCGCTGCGCGGCGAGTGGGACGTGACCGTCCTCTGTCGGCACTTCGCCGCCGACGATCCCGGCTGGCAGGTGCCCGACGGCTGGCGCCAAGAGGTCACCCCAGCAAGCCGTCCAGCCGGTAGAACAGCGCCTCCAGCGCCAGCTCCTCCGAGACGTTGAGGTCGAGTCCCCGGCGGGTCTCCTGCACGGCCTGTGCGCCGAGGCGGGCGCGGGCGGATTCGACGCCGCCGGCCTGAGCGCGCAGCGCCTCGAGCCGGTCGCGGTTGAAGGCGACCTCCTCGGCACCGCTGGCGATCACCGCCAGGTCGCGCAGCCAGGTGGCGCAGAGCTCGAGTGCGAGGTCGAGGATCTCGGTGCGGCGGCGGCGGCCGGCGCGTTTTGACTCGTCGGCGATGTCACGTGCGGTGCGCTTCATCCCCGCCGCGACTTCCTCCTCGAGCACCTCGCGGGTGGCGTCTTCGGCATCGCCGCCGGCCGCCTCGGCGCGGCCGAGCAGCAGCCGCCACGGCGCCGCCGCGACCTCGCCGGAGATTGCGGCGCTGACGCAGCGCTCGACCTCGGCCCGCAGCTCGCGCCCGCGGCGGCCGAGCAGCAG
>JACDGU010000171.1 GCA_013821475.1 Solirubrobacterales bacterium | reverse complement strand
AGGGAGAGGCCGACGCGACCGCGACCGCCAGCTCCTGGCTGCTGCTCACCGGCGGCGGCCGGGCGATCAACAAGGCCGTCGGCCTGCAGGTAGGCGAGGATGGGGAGGTGCTGAGCGTCGCCAAGCACGCGCGGGTGCCCGAGGCCGAGGTGGGCCTGAAGAACGAGGGACGGCTGCTCGAGATCGTGGCCGAGAGCCGGCCTGGGCTTGGCGGCGTTCCCCGGCTCCTGGGCCGCTCGCGGCGCGGGGGGCTGCTCTCGATCTCCGAGACTCCGATCGAGGGGGCTCCGCTGCTCGAGAGCCTCAGCGAGGACAACTTCCGTCAGTCGGCGTTGACCGTGACCGGGTGGTTGATCCAGCTCGCGGGGACGGGCGAGCCGCGCCCGGCCGCCGAGTGGCGGCAACGGCTCGTCGAGGAGCCGCTGGAGCGCTTCGAGCGGACCTTCGGCCTCGCCCTGCCCGAGCTCGGGCCGCGGGCGCGAGCGGCGCTCGAGTCATTGTCCGACCTGCCCCTCGTTCTCGAGCATCGGGACTGCTCGCCGTGGAATGTGATCCTCTCGCGATCCGGCGAGCCCGCCCTGCTCGACTGGGAGTCGGCCGAGCCCGACGGCCTGCCCTTCATGGACCTCATCTACTTCCTCGCCAACTCGGCCTTCGTCCTCGACGGGGCGCTCGCCGGCGGCACCACTCGGCGCTCCTATGCGGGCCTCCTCGATCCCGGCAGCGGTCACGGCTCGGTCGCCGCCGAGTGCCTCGCCGCCTACGCCGACGGCATCGGTCTCGACCCCGGTTGCGCCGACCCGATGCGGCTTCTCTGTTGGCTGGTCCACTCGCGATCGGAGTTCGGTCAGCTCGAGGCCGATTGCGGCGGCCGAGCGCCTGCGGCGGAAAAGCTGCGCCGAGGTGTCTTCGCGGGTCTTGTCGAAGAGGAGCTGGGATGAGTGAGGCAAGGGGGCCGTGGGCCTACGTTGTCGCGGCGATCGAGGAGCGGCTGGCCCTGATGGCGCCTGCCCGGAGGCTGCGGTTGGCGATGGCCGAGCGGGAGGTTCGGGTCTTCGCCCGCGGGCGCCCGGTCAGGGTGCTCGACGCGGGCTGCGGTGACGGTCTGCTCTCGCTCTCGATGGCGAAGCGTAATCCCGAGTGGGAGCTGCTCGGGCTCGATCGCAACGAGGGCGCGCTGGCCGGAGCCACCGAGCGGGCAAGGGCGCGGCGCCTACCCAATGCGCGCTTCGAGCCGGCGGACCTCGAGCAGTCGCTGCCCACCGCGGGGTTCGGCGCCGTGCTCGCGATCGAGTGCCTGAGCGAGATCACCGACGACCGACGGGCGCTGGAGGTGCTTGCCGCCGGCCTCGCGCCCGGCGGCCTGCTGGTGGTGCAGGTTCCCGAACGCGGCTGGCGCCCCGTCCTGCCCGGCAGCGCCACGACCTGGCGCGAGCAGGTGCGACAGGGATACGACGCGGCCGAGCTCGAGGCGGGGCTCTCGGCACTCGGCCTCGAGGCGATCGCGGTCGAGCCGACCTTCCACACCCTGGTCCAGGCGGCACAGGACGTCCACGATCGGATCAAGAGGCTGGCCCTGCCGATCCGCCTCGCGGCCTTTCCGCTGCTGGCGCTGACCGTCCGGCTGGAGCGATGGGGATTGCGGCCCGGGCGGTCGAGCGCCCTCCTCGCGACCGCCCGGGCGCCATCATGAGCACCGAGCTCAGCGTCCTGATCGCGACCCACGAACGTCGCGACCTGATCCTCCGCTGCCTCGACGGGCTCGCGTCGCAGGCCGTGGATGCCGGGTCCTTCGAGGTGATCGTCGGCGACGACGGTTCCACCGACGGGACCGCCAACGCGGTCGAGGCGTTCGCGGCTCCATTTGCGCTGAAGTTGCTGCGGCTCGAGAAGAGCGGGCAGGCGAAGGCCCAGAACGCCTGCCTCGAGGTCGCCTCCGGGCGCATCTGCCTCGTCCTCGACGACGACGTCATGCCCGATCCAGGGCTGGTCGGGGAGCACCTCGCCGCCCATGCGGGATCCGACCCGGTCCTCGCGATCGGCCGGCTGATGCAGCGGCGAGCCCGGCGCCGCGACTGGTACGCGCACGCCTTCGCCGCCTCCTGGAACCGCCACTTCGACGAGCGGGAGGCGGGACCGGCCGACTGGTCGGCCTGTTACGGGGCGAACTTCTCAGCCCGCAGCGATGGCCTGCGGGCGATCGGAGGCTTCCCGACGGACCTGCCGGTAGGCGAGGATGCCGTGCTCGCCTACCGCCTTCAGGACTGTGGCCACCAGCCCGTCTACGTTCCCGGCGCCCTCGTGATTCACGACGACCAGAAGGGTCGCCACCGCCTGATCGAGGACTCGCTTCGCCAGGGCAGGGGAAACGTCGAGCTCGCCCAGCTCCACCCGCGGATGCTGGCGACGATGCTCGGTTGGTTCGGTGCCACGACCGGGCGAGAAATCGCCCTGCGCCGGGTCCTGCTGGCGCTGCGCGCTTCCCCACAGATGCTCGCCGCCCTCGGCGGCCTGCTGCCGGGGGTAGGCAGGAAGGAGATCTGGTTCCAGTTCGTCTCCCGCTACGCCTTCTGGCGCGGCGTCCGCTCGCAGGTCGATCGCGGTCGCTGGCAGCAGCTGACGCGCGGGGTCCCGGTCCTGATGTACCACGCGTTCGGCGAGCGCGATGAGGGCGACCGCTACGTCGTCTCCCGCCGTCAGCTCGGCCGGCAACTGCGCCTCCTGAAGCTGTTCGGCTTTCGCACGATCGGGCTCTCCGAGTTGGTCGCGGCGAGCCGTGAGGGCCGCCTACCGCCGCGCAACTCGATCGTGATCACGATCGACGACGGCTACGCGGACAACTTCGAGGTCGCGCTTCCGCTGCTCCGCAGGCACGGCGCCGAGGCGACAATCTTCCTGCTCAGCGACCGCTTCGGCGCCGTCAACGACTGGACCGATGAGGGCGCCCTCGCCAAGCGGCCGCTGCTCGCCCTCGAGCAGGTGCTCGCCGATGGTGGCGACCGCCTTACGTACGGCGCCCACACCAGGAGCCACGCCGATCTCGAGGCCGCCGGCGACGACGAGGTGGTCGACCAGGTCGCCTCCAGCCGCGAGCGGCTGGAGCGGGACCTCGGGCGCCGGGTGACGACCTTCGCCTACCCCTTTGGGCGCTTCGACGAGCGTGCAGTCGATGCGGTGCGCGAGGCCGGCTACGACGGAGCTTGCACCGTCGAGCCGCGCCTGGCGGGGTTGGCCGAGGACCCGATGCGGATCCCGCGGCTAGAGGTCCGCTCGACCGATTCGCTGGTCCGCTTCAGCCTCAAGCTCTGGTTCGGCGGCTCCTGAGCCGGCGGCTCAGCGCTCCACCCGCGTCCAGCGCAGCAGCCGGGCGCGCCAGCGAGGTGACCAGCCCGCGGTCCTCACCTTGAGCAGCAACCGGCGAGGAGTATCCGCGGCCCCGATCTGGATGCGGGGCAGGGCGTGGCGGTCGGAGCCGAAGCCGACCAGGCCCGGCGTGACGGTGAAGGAGACCCGGCAGCCGGCAGCCTCGACTGCCGCCTCCGCCTCCGGGTCAGACTCGCCGTAGGGGAACGAGAACGATCTGGGACGCGGCAGGCCCATGGACTCGAGTCGCCGGGCCGAGCCCGCCACCTCCTGCTCCAGCCGCTCGGCGCCGAGACCTGCCAGCGAGGTGTGCGTCATCCCATGGGAGCCGACCTCCACGCCGCGCGCCGCGATCTCCCTCAGGCCCTCCGCGTCGAGCAGGCCGATGCTGGCGCCGCCGATCGCCTCGTCCCAGCTGTTGGTGTCGCCGACGCGATCGGCCACGGCGAACGCGACGGCGGGGATCCCCCGCCGCTCGAGCTCGGGCAGCGCCGCGTCGCGAAGGTCCTCGTAGGCGTCATCAAAGGTGAGGAGCACGGCCTTTTCCGGCAGCGGCCGCTCGCCGCCGAGCGCCGCCACAACGGCCTCCAGGTCGACGAAGCTCCAGCCCGCCGCGAGGAGGGCGTCGAGCTGGCGGCCGAAGAGCGGCGCCGGCACGCCGTAGGGGGCGAGGAGGCGGTCCCCTCGCAGGTCGGCGATTGCGTGGTAGGCGAGCACCACCGCCTCGCCGCTGATCGCCAACCGCGTGAAGCGGACCGCGCGCAGGTGTTCCACGGTGCGGACCGCGAAATAGAATTCGCGCACCCGCCGGCCGGTGCGCCCGGTCCGCGCGAGCAGTACGGCCAGTCCCCGGACCGGCCGGACCAGTGCCTCGGGCGCGTGGACGAGCGGGCCGAACAGCCAGCGATCGAGGCGGCGTTTGAAAACCGGCCCCCAGTCGATGCGCGAGCGCTGCTCGGGGTGCATCAGCGCCAGCTCCTGTCCTGAGCGCGCCGCCTCTCGTACCCGTTTCAGGTACAGCGCCGGCTCGACGTCGTAGTACTGGTAGGTGATCGCCTTCGGGTTGTAGACCATCCGCAGGCCATCGCGCGCCACCCGGTAGCCGAAGTCGGTGTCCTCGCCGCCGAAGAGCCCTTCCCGGGTGATCTCGGTGTCGAAGCCCCCCATCTCTTCGTAGGTGCTTCGGCCCACCGAGATCTGACCGGTCAGCAGATCGCTCATACCGATATTGCCGCCCGTGGCGAGCAGCCGCCTGCGTCGGTCGCTCGCCCAGAGGCCGACGCCCCAGCTGATCAGGGTGCGCGGCGAGTCAGGGTGCAGCGGCAGGTCACCGAGGACGACTGCGGCGCCTTCGCGATGCGAGCGCTCGTGCTCGAGCAGGAGCCGCGGGTCGGCCTCCATGTCGTCGTCGATGAAGAGGAGGATCTCTCCTTCGGCTGCGGCGGCACCCGCGTTGCGGGCCGCGCCGGCCCCGAGGTTGTCCTGCTCGACGACCTTGAGCGGAAAGGAGAGCGAGAGGTCGCGGAGCGCGGCGGCGGTCCCGTCGGTCGAGCCGTCAACTGCGACCACCACCTCGAAGTCGTCGAGCTCCTGACGCTCGAGCGCACGCACCATCCGGACGACGATCTGCCGCCGCTGGTAGGTGGGGATGACGATCGAGAACCGCGTCACCGCCCTGCTACCTCCGCGTGCGCGGCGGCAGCTTGTCCCCGCTCCGAGAGGCGCCTGGTCAGGCTCGGCGCGGTCGCCGCCAGAGCGCAGCGCAGGCG
>JACDGU010000024.1 GCA_013821475.1 Solirubrobacterales bacterium | reverse complement strand
GTGTGAGGGGAGGGTGCGGGGGCACCCCCCACCGGTTTTTGCCCCGGGGCATGAGCCCCCCCACCCCCCCCCCAACCCCCCCCCCCCCCCCCCCCCCGGGGGGGGGGCCCCCCCCCCCCCCCCCCCCCCCCCCCGCCCCGCCGCCTACTCCGCCCCGCCCAGATTCCCCAGCATCGCCTGTTCGGCCATCCGGATCAGGCCGAGGCCGCTGTGGGGGCGCATGTCGCTGCTGCGGACCCTGACGTGGGAGCCGTGCGGCCCGACCACCTCGACGATCGTGCAGACGTCGCCGATCTCGCAGTCGTCGCCGTAGTCGTTTTCGATCGCCTCCATCTGCTCCGCCACCACCTGTCCCACCTTGCTCTGATCGAGCGTCATCGCGCCGTCCTTCCTCGTATATGACCGACTGCTGCAGCCTGTGCTTGACCCTATGTGATGCGGATCACACCGCAAGATATATCGGCGCGATATATATATTTGCGAGATGGAGGTCCTCAGCCCCACCGCCTACGTGATCCTCGGGATGGTCCGCGGCGAGCCGCGCTCGGGCTACGAGATCAAAGCGATGGTCGACGAGACCACGCGGTTCTTCTGGGCCGCCAGCTACGGGCAGATCTACCCGGAGCTGAAGCGGCTCTCGGAGGCCGGGCTCCTCGCCGGGGTCGACTCCCCCACCGGCGGCCGCAAACGGACGGTCTACGAGATCACCGCCGACGGCGAGGAGGAGCTGAAGGCCTGGTTGCGGCAGCCGCCTCAGACCTACGAGATGCGCGAGGAAGGGCTGCTGAAGCTCTTCTTCGCCGACGCGCTGCCGCGTGAGGAGGCGGTCGAGATCGTCCGCTCGATGCGCGCCCACCGACTTGCCGCCAACGCGCAACTGCGGGCGATGGAGCCCTTCGCGGCAGAGAAGGACGATCCGTTCCCGCTGCTGGTGCTGCGGGGCGGGCTTGAGTTCACCGAGTGGTTCGCCGACTGGTGCAGGCGGATGGAGGAGCAGATCCTCGCCGCCGTGCCCGAGAAAAGGAGCAGCTGATGTTCGACTCCCTCGCCCGCCTCGCCGACGGCCACGCCCGCCGGGTCGTCCTGATCGCGGTCGCCTTCTTCGCGCTTGCCGGCGCGGTCGGCGGCTCGGTCGCCAACCGCCTCGACCCCTACGGCGCCGAAGACCCCTCGACCGAGTCGGTCAAGGCCGAGAGCCAGCTGCAGGACGCCGGCTATCGGGTGCCGGCGGTGATCGGCGTGGTCAGCGACGCGCCCGTCGCCACCCCCGCCAGCCGGGCCCGGGTCGAGGCGCTCGAGCGCGAAGTCCGCGAACGCCCGGACGTCGCCGCGGTCTCCGGCTACTACGACACCCACTCCCCCGTCTTCGTCTCCAAGGACGGCGACTCGACCTACTTCGCGATCTCGCTGAAGCCGACCGACAACAAGGAAGTGCAGGAAGCCGGCAAGGAGATCGCCGCCGAACTCTCATCCCACCCGGGGGTCAGTGCCGGCGGCTTCGCGGTCGCCCAGGAGCAGGTCAACAAGCAGGTCGAGAACGACCTGCGGATGGCCGAGATGCTCGCCTTCCCGCTGCTCTTCCTGCTCTCGCTGCTGTTCTTCCGCAGCCTCGTCGCCTCGGTCCTGCCGCTGATGATCGGCGGCCTGGCGATCGTCGGCACCTTCCTGATCCTCCGCCTCGCCAGCGAATTCGGGACGATCTCGATCTTCGCCCTGAACCTGACCACGGCCCTCGGCCTCGGGCTGGCGATCGACTACAGCCTCTTCATCGTCTCCCGCTACCGCGAGGAGATCGCCAAGGACGGCCCGGGACCGCAAGCTATGCGGCGGGTCCTGGCGACCTCGGGCCGCACCGTCTTCTTCTCCTCGCTGACCGTCGCCGCGGCGCTGGCCTCGCTGCTCGTCTTCCCGCAGAGCTTCCTCTACTCGATGGGTCTCGGCGGCGCCCTGGTGGCGCTGTTCACGGCGACGATCTCGTTGACCGTCCTGCCGGCCGTCCTCACCCTGCTCGGCCACCGCGTCAACGCCGGCGCGCCGCGCTTCCTGCAACGCCGCGCCGAGGCCGACGCCAGGGCCGCCGAGAGCGGCTTCTGGTACCGGCTTTCGCGCTTCGTGATGCGGCGGCCGATCCCGGTCGCGACGCTCAGCGCCCTGTTCCTGATCATCCTCGGCCTGCCCTTCTTCGGGATCAAGTTCAACACCGTCGACCCGACCGTGCTGCCGACCTCGGCCAGCGCCCGCCAGACCTACGAAACGGTGAGGGACGAATTCCCGCCCTACCGCGACACGCCGATCCTGATCGCGATCGAAGGCGGCGGCCCGAGGGCGGCGTCGCGGGTCGCGGCCCAGGTGCGGGGGGTCGCCGGCGTCTCCGAAGTGACGCCGCCGCAGCGCCTCGAAGACGGCGTCACCACGATCCAGGCGATCTCGGCCAACCCGTTCGTCTCCGAACCCAGCCAGGAGACCGTGAGGCGGATTCGCGCGCTGTCGACGCCGGCGGGCGCGACGGTGCTGGTCGGCGGTGCCACCGGCGAGTTCCTCGACCTGCAGTCGAGCATCTCCAGCCACCTGCCGATCGCGCTGGCGATCGTGATTGCCGCGACCCTGGTGATCCTCTTCCTGATGACCGGCTCGGTGATCCTGCCGGTCAAGTCGCTGATCATGAACTTCCTCAACCTCAGCGCCGTCTTCGGCCTGCTGGTGCTGATCTTCCAGGACGGCCGGCTGGAAGGGTTCCTCAACTACTCGAGCCCGGGGGCGATCGAGCAGACGATGCCGATCCTGCTCTTCGCCGTCGCCTTCGGCCTCTCGACCGACTACGCGGTCTTCCTGCTCTCGCGAATCAAGGAGGCGCGCGACAACGGAGCCTCGGACTCCGAGTGCGTGGCGATCGGACTGGAGCGGACGGGCCGGATCGTCACCGCCGCGGCGCTGCTGTTCGCGGTCGCGATGGGCGCCTTCGCCACCTCGCAGATCATCTTCATCAAGGAGAACGGGGTCGGCACCGCGCTGGCCGTGCTGATCGACGCCAGCGTCGTCCGGGCGCTGCTGGTCCCCTCGCTGATGGAGCTGCTCGGCAAGTGGAACTGGTGGGCGCCGGCGCCGTTGCGGCGCCTGCACGTCCGCTTCGGGATCAGCGAGGGTGCGATCCCGGCGGCGCCCATGGCCGGCGAGTCGGGAGCTTGATCTACCGGGCGATCGTCAAGCGCAAGGCGCGCGGCATCTCGCCGCGCTCGACCGTGGCGACTGGCAGGCAACCACGGCCGACCTCGCCGCCGACGTCCACCACGTCTTCCCCGGCGACAACGCCCTCGGCGGCGAGCGGACGTGGAGGAGGCCGCAGCCGCGCTGATCGCCGATTAGTTCGCCGGCCCCTTGGTCGCAGCCCGTTCACGCGTCTGCCGGGGCGCTCGTCATCATCCCCACCGTGACCCCGGAGCCCGAGCAGCGCGCCACGCCGGTCGAGCCCTCGCAGCTGCTGAGCGAAGCGGTCGATGCAACCCGCCGTACGTACCTCGCCAGCGAGCGGACCCAGCTGGCCTGGTGGCGGACCGGACTGGCCGCGCTTGCCGTCGCCCTCGGCGTCGGTCGGGTCGTGCCCGAGCTCGACAAGAGCGGCACCAGGTGGCCCTACGTCGTCGCCGGGGTCGGCTTCGCGCTCTGGGGGATCCTCGCGATCGCCTACGGCAGCGCCCAGCGGGCGGCAACCGGCCGGGCCCTGGCGGAGGGGCGCTTCCTCGAGCCGACCGCCTGGCCGCTGCGGACCCTCTCCGTCGGCGGCATCGGGCTGGGCCTGCTTACCGCGCTGCTGATCCTGCTCGACTGACCCAGCCAAGCCGGCCGAATCCGTGCGGGCGTTTGGCAACCGTCGATTCACCTTCGGTGCCGGCGTTGAAGACGGTTTCGTCGAACGGCAGCAGCGCTGGTTCGGCGGCGTAGCCGAGCTTTTCCAGCCCGAACAGTTCCTCGATCGTCAGCAGCAGCGAGAAGTGGTTGTAGATGCCGGTTTCGTTGACGCCGCCGGCTTCGACGAAGGGTGAGATCAGGAGCAGCCCGACCTTGCCGCCGCCGCCGGCCGGCTTGATCCCACCCGCAGCCGGCACCGATTCTGGTTCCGGCGGCAGGTTGGGATAGACCGGGGTCGCACAGCAGGCGCTGGAGTCGAGTCTTTCGCCGGCCTGTTGCGCCTGGCTTGAGGTGATCGCGATCAGCCCGCCTTCTTTGAAAGCGGGCGAGGCCTGAATCTCCGGCACCACCGTTTTGAGGAATTCTTCGGCCGCGACGGGGCCCGCGAGCTGGCCGGGTTCGCAGGGCAGTTCGCCGCCCTTGTGGCAGGCGTTGGGGACGATGTAGGAGAGCGCCGGGGTCTGCTTGCTGACCTTCTTCGCAAGGTCGGCCGCGAGGCGGTCGAGGCCGACGTCGGCTTCGGCGCATTCGGGGGCGTCGATCAGCGAGTGGAAGTAGACGAACGGATTGCGCCAGGTGACGTAGGCGTCGCCGGGGACCGGAGCCTGGCTGAGGTCCGGGGTGCCGAGCGCAGGGTGGCGGCAGGTCGGCGGCTGGCCGGCGACGACCCCGTTGCCGCTGTCCTCGAGGTAAGCCCGCCACTTCATCTTCGCGGCCAGGAGTTGGGCGGGGAGCGTCTGAGTCGCGGCCGGGTACACGCAGCCGGCGCCTTCGACCTGTTCGGCGCTGGCCGAGACCGTCGCCGGCACGACGTCGGCGTAGTTGGGGCAGTTCGCCGCCGTTTCCAGCGTCGGCCCCTGGCCGCTGATCAGCGCGATCTGGTTGGCGAGGGCGCCTTTGGTAACCGCGTAGTAGTTGGGGATCAACTCGCCCTCCGCCGGCAGTTCCACCGAGAGATAGGGCGCCGCAGAGCTCGCGCCGAAGCTTTCTTCGTAGTCGTTTTCGCCGAGCACGATCAGAAACACGTGCTTGACCCCGGGTAGGCCGCTTTCTTCTTCTTCGAAGAACGGGTCTTTTTCCTTGGGTTCCGGCGCCGGTTCTTCCGGCGCCGGTTCTTCGGGCAGCACTTCTTCCACCGGCGCCGGTTCGACCGAGGCGGTGGCGGTTTCAACCGGTTCCGGTTCCGGCGCGCTGGCCGTGGTTTCCACCGGTTTGCTCGTCGGCGCCGCCGGCTGCGGGGCGAGTTCGAGCACGATCGAGGCAAGCCCGGCGCTCTGCGCCAGCTGGCTGGTGGCCGAGCCGATCACGACACCAAAGGCGAGCATCGCCATCACCGCGATCGCCGCAGCTTTGGGACTCGGCATGAAGCTGGGCGTCGCCGCCGGTTTGTCCTCAGTGACTGGAGGCTTCTGCGTTGTCCGCTCGCCATTCGTCAGCGAGGCGATCTGGGCGGCGACCACCGGCGGCAACGGCCCCCGCCTGGTGCCGCAGGCAACGCAGTAGCGCTGATCCGCCGACAGGCCCGCCCCACAGCTGGAGCAGGCTCTCGGCCGAGCGCGGCCACGGGTTTCGTCTCGAGGTGCCACGCCTGTCGCGAGTATCGCTGCGGCTCGTTACCAGCTTGTGAAGATCCTGAGTCCGGGAGCCGGTCAATCGGCTTCACAACTCTTAAACATCGACGGCACGCGGGCGCCTGAAGATGCGCTGGTGACTGCCGGCCCCGATCCAGGCGAGCGGGCCGTGCCTGGGGAGCAGCCTCCGGCGGGCACCGCGCCGAACCCGCACGACCTGCCGACGCCGCCGCTGGAAGTCGCTCCCACCCCCCCTCCGGCGCCCGTCCAGCAGCCTTCGATGGTCTCGGCCGGCGGCGACCAGTGCCCCAACTGCAACGCGACGATGGCCGCCGACCAGCGCTACTGCCTCGAGTGCGGCCACCGGCGCGGCGACCCGCGACTGCCGTTCATGGACGCCGTCGTCTTCATGGAGGCAGCCCGGCAGCCGACCGGAGCCGCGGCCGCGCCGCCACCTCCCCCCCGTGAGCGCAAGCCGAGGATGTCCGCAAACGCCTCGCTGATTGCCGGGATCGCGACCCTGATCCTGGCGATCGGGGTCGGCGTCCTGATCGGCCGCACGGGCAACAGCGGCACGACCAGCGCCGCCACTCCGCCCCAGCAGATCATCAAGGTCGGCGGCACCGGGACCGAAACCGAAACCGTGACGGCGAGTGGCACCGGCAAGGCCAAGAAAGGCAAGAAGGACTCCGGCAAGCCCAAGAAAGCCAAGGCCAAGGCCGAAACCGGCAGCAGCGGCACGAGCAAGGGCGTCGAAGAAGTGATCAAGCCCGAAGCCGGGGTCAAGATCGCGCCGCCCAAAACCCAGGTCGGCGGCAAGTGCGAAAAGGGCACCGCTGGATGCACCGGAGAAGAATTCACCGGCGAATTCTTTGGCGAATAGGAGCGAGGGAACATGAGACTGAAACTGCCGAAACAGAAGAAAGCCGCGGGGAGCATGGCACCAACGCCGCCCGCGGCCGCATCGCCCCCGGTGCCCGCACCGGGCAAAGCCCTGAGCCAGGCCTACGGCCAGGAGTTCGTCGTCGACCTCCAGCGCCGCCGCGACCAGCTCGTCGCCCGCGTCGCCGAGCTGCAGTGGGACCTCGGCGGACTCGTCTACGAGATGGTGGTCCGCAACCGGATCCAGATCGAGGTCCTGGTCAAACGCGCGGTCGTCCTCCAGGATGCCGACGCCGAATTGCACGAGGTCGAACGGATCGTCCGCATGGAGGAGACCGCCACGGCCGGCTCCTGCACCTCCTGCGGCGCCCCCCACAGCAGCGGCGCGACCTTCTGCTGGCAGTGCGGCAAACCGCTGCTCGAGCAGGTCTCGGGCGACGCGATCCTGCGCGGCTGACTGACCCCGGCGCGGCCGCTCAGCCGAAGCGGCCGGTGACGTAGTCCCGCGTGCGCGGGTCGCGGGGCTGAGAGAAGATCGTCTCGGTGCCGTCGAACTCGATCAGGGTCCCGACCGATTTGGCGTCGGTGCCCGACTCGAGGCTGAAGAAAGCGGTGCGATCGGCGACCCGCGCCGCCTGCTGCATGTTGTGGGTGACGATGACGATCGTGAAGCGGCCTTTGAGGCTGTGCATCAGGTCCTCGATCGCACCGGTCGCGATCGGGTCAAGCGCCGAGGCGGGCTCGTCGAGCAGCAGCACATCGGGCTCGATCGCGATCGCGCGGGCGATGCAGAGCCGCTGCTGCTGGCCGCCGGAGAGGCCGAGGGCGCTGTCCTTGAGCCGGTCCTTGACCTCGTCCCAGAGCGCCGCGCCGCGCAGCGCTTTCTCTACCCGCTCGTCGAGGTCCTGCTTCAGCCCGAGGTTGCGCGGGGCCCAGGCGATGTTGTCGTAGATCGACTTCGGGAAGGGATTCGGTTTCTGGAAGACCATCCCGATCCGCCGCCGCACCTCGACCTGGTCGACGTTGCCGCCGTAGATGTCGTGGCCGTGGTAGAGGATCTGACCCTCGATCCGGAAGCTGGCGACCGAGTCGTTCATCCGGTTGAGGCTGCGTAGGAAGGTCGTCTTGCCGCAGCCGGAGGGGCCGATCAGGGCGGTGATTTCGCCGCGACGGATGCCGAGGTTGACGGCGGTGAGCGCCTTTTTGGCTCCGTAGAAGACGGAGACTTCCTGGGCGTCGAAGACGACCTCGGGGGCGGCGAAGCGGTGGCCATGGACGTTGGCGCCGGCGGCGCCGGTCTGCGGCAGGGCGTCGCTCTTGATCCGCACCCGCGAGGGCGGAGCGGTGGGGTCGAATCGCTGGAGTGGATCGGGAGTGCTCATGCGGAGGCCAACTTTCTTTTGCTGCGCGCGAGCAGGGCCCGCGCGCCGAGGCTAGCGAAGAGGATGAAGGCGACCAGGAGCAGAGCCATGCCCCACGCCTGGGTGAAGCCTTCGGGATTGCCTTCTTCGGAGAGCGAGTAGATTCGCACCGGGATGCTCGGGAGTTCCCCGAAGGGATCGACCGAGAAGGCGCTGAGGTTGGCCACGGGGTTGGTCAACAGCAGCGGCGCCGTCTCCCCCGCCGCCCGCGCGACTGCGAGCACGGTCGAGGTGACGATCCCGCCGAGAGCGGTCGGGACGATAACGCCGACGACCGAGCGCCAGCGGCTGACGCCGAGCGCATCGGACGCTTCGCGCATGCTGTGCGGGACCAGCAAGAGCACCTCGATGCTGCCACGGGCAATCAGCGGCAGCATGATGATCGCCAGCGCCACCGAGCCGGCGAAGGCGGTGTTCTTGTGCTCCGGTTTGACGAGCATCTGGACGACGAAGAGGGCGATGATGATGGAGGGCAGGCCATTCATCAGATCGAGCGTCAGCCTGATCGGACCGGCAATGCGAGCTCCGGAGAACTCGGTCAGGAAGAGAGCGATCAGGACCCCCAGCGGCATCGCGATGGCGGTTGCGATGGCGACGATGACGGCGGTACCCAGAAGCGCCGGGCCGACCCCGGTCGGCGCCGCCGTGAAGATGAAATCTAAGCTCACGGCGCTGGCGCCGCGAGCGACGACCGTGTAGATGACGATGACCAGGACCGTAACGGCGACGATCGCGGCAGCGGTCGCGCCGTATTCGGTCACCTTGCTGATGAGCTGGCGCCGTCGCAGGTTGCCGGACGGCGTCAGTGGCGCGGCAGGATCGGGGACGCCGCCGCTCATCGCGCAGTCGCCCCCCGGTAACCGAAGCGGCGGCCGATCCACTGCGCGGTCAGGTTCGAGATCAGCCCGATCACGAGCAGGATCACGCCGAGGTAGAAGAGCGATGCCTTGTGTAGTTCAGTCAGCGCGCCCGGGAACTGGTTGGCGATCCGCGCCGCCAGCGTGTCGCCGGTCTTGAACAGCGAGGCGTGGATTTCAGAGCCGGCGCCGATCACCTGGGCGACTGCGATCGCCTCCCCCAGCGCCCGGCCCAAGCCGAGCAGGCAGGCGGCGATCACGCCCGAGCTGGTCGACGGCATGACCACTCCGCGCACAACCTCCCAGCGGGTCGCGCCGAGCGCGCTCGCCCCGTCCTGAAGGTCCTTCGGCACGGCGAGGAAGAGGTCGCGCGAGATCGAGGCGATGATTGGGATCACCATGATCGTCAGGATCAGGCTGGCGGTGAAGACGCTGAGCCCGGTCGTTTCTGCGGCGCCGAAGATCGGCAGGAAGCCAAGGCTGCCGTGCAGAGCGGGCTCGAAGTGTTCGTGGACGAACGGCGCCAGCACCAGCACCCCCCAGAAGCCGAGGATGACACTGGGAATCGCCGCCAGCATCTCGACCAAGGGGGAGACCACGCCGCGCACCCCGGTCGGCGCCAGCAGGCTCAGGTAGAGGCCGATCGAGATCGCAATCGGCGCGCCCAGCGCCAGCGCGAAAGACGAGGTGACGACGGTGCCGAAGAGCAGCGAGCCGGCGCCGAATTCGCCGAAGTTCGGCTGCCAGGTCGTATCGACGAGGAAGCCGAGACCGAACTTGGAGATCGCCGGCGCAGCGCCGTGGACCACCTGGTAGACGACCAGGACGATCACCGCGACGGCGAGCAGGGCGGCCGCCAGGCAGATCCCGTAGAGGACCCGGTCGCCGATCCGGTCGGCTTTCTTGCGACGTGAACGAGAGCGGTCGGCGCGGGGGGTCGGCGGGGCCGCGGGGGCAACGGTGGAACTCATCGCGCCGCAGCGTAGAGGAGAAAACGAACCACCTTCGCTTCCGCAGACTCATTTTCACAAGATTGAAACAAGTCACATTTTTGTTACATCTTTTACACACACCACCTTTCACGAGATTGACACAAATCTCCTACCCGTTGCGGCAAATCTACCGTCGTCAACGAACCGAAAGGATTACCTTGATTCGCAACAGGTTGCTAGCACTCTTCATCGCGGTTGCTGGATCGGTTGGAGGTATGGCAGCCGTTTCCACGGCCGGCGCCTCCGCCGCCGGCCTCACCGGCGCCGGCTCGACTCTGGTGGCGCCGCTGATGGCCAACTGGATCAGCGGCTTCGAAATCAAAGAAGGCATCCCGGTCAAATACGGCGCGGTCGGCTCCGGAACCGGAATCGCCCAGATCACCGCCCGGACCGTCGACTTTGGCGCCTCCGACGCGCCGCTCACGCCCGAACAGGCAGCAGCGTGTAACGGCTGCGTGCAGATTCCGTGGGCTCTCTCGGCCACGGGCCTCGGCTTCAACATCCCGGGAATCAGGAAGATCAACCTGACCGGCAAGATTCTCGCCGGCATCTACTTCGGCAAGATCACCAACTGGAACGACCCGAAGATCAAGGCCGTCAACCCGAAAGCCAAACTGCCGAACCTGACCATCACCCCGGTCTTCCGCAGCGACGGCTCGGGCGACACCTACGCCTTCACCAACTACCTCTCCAAGATCAGCCCCGCTTGGAAGAGCGAAGTCGGTTACGCGACGACGGTCGGCTTCAAGGCCGGTGTCGGAGCCAAAGGCAACGCCGGGATCACCTCGACGGTCGCGAAAACCCAGGGTGCGATCGGCTACATCTCGGCCTCGTATCTGATCGCGGCCGGCAGCCTCGGCGTTGCCGCGGTTGAAAACAGCGCCGGGAAATTCGAGTTCCCGAACCTGAAAAACATCGAAAGCGCAGCGTCGACGGTGAAGAGCCTGCCCGCGAGCAACGCGATCAGCATCACCAACCCGCCGAAGAAGGCCTCGATCGCCTACCCGATCTCGACCTTCACCTACGCGATCGTCCCCCACAACGCCCCGCAGAAGGGCTTCCTCCAGCAGTTCCTGACCTTCGACGTCACCAAGGGTCAGGCCTACGGAGCAGCTCTCGATTTCGCCCCCCTCCCCAAGGTCGTGCTGAACGCCGCCAAAGCGGCAATCGCCTCGCTCTAGGGAACCGGCAAGCGCCGGGAGGCGCCAGTTGTTCCTCCAGCCGGCACAGGGTCTTCGGACCTTGTGCCGGCTCTTTTGTAGCCGTGACTAAGCGAAGGCCTGGGGGGCGCGGCGACGCAGGTCGGCATTGAGCATGCCGGTGACTTCGCTCGGCTTCTCGCCGGCGGAGGGAACGGCGGCGCCGATCAGGCCTGAGGCGCGGAAGCCGTAGAGCGGGGCGATGAAGCCCAGCTCGCGGATCTTGCGCACCAGCTTGACCGCGCCGGGGGTGTCGGCGCCGGGGCCACAGAGGACGATCGCGGTCGGGTCGAGGGCGCCCAGCGCGCGCTCGAGCCGCTCGTCGCCGAGCTCGTTGGAGAGGACGAGGACGCGGAAGCCGGCACGGCGCAGGGCGAGGTCGAGTGCCTGGGCGTGGACCTCCTCGGCGTCCTGGCCACGGCTGGAGTCGAGCAGCAGGATCCCGGCCGGGCGCGAGGCAGCGGAGGCGAGACGGCGGGCGCCGTGCAGCCAGCCGGTCGCCCAGCGGGCGGCGAATTCGAGCTCGGCCTCACGGTCGGGGTCGGCGGCGAGCTGGTCGATCGCCGGCAACAGCATCTCCTCGACGGTGCGCTCCAGGGGGCGCAGGGCCAGGCTTTCCTCGACCGCGAGGTCGGCCGCCCCCTCGTCGAAGCTCTCGAAGGCAGCAAGCAGGTTGTCACCGCTGGCCGGTGCCGACTGGCGCTGGCGGGCGAGCTCGATCGCCGACGAGATGTTGCCGGTGTCCGCGAGGGCGTCGCGCAGCGTCTGCAGCTCGACCAGCTCGTAGTTGCGGTGGTTGCCGACCGTCCGCTTCGGGACCGGGTAGCCGTAGCGGCGCTCCCAGCTGCGAAGCGTGTTGGGGCTGACGCCAAGCACTTCGGCAGCTGCGTTGGTTCGGATTCCGGTCATATTCAGAAAGGTGGGTTGCGCACGGTCTTTCGCTCGCGGCTGCCATTCTCCCACCGGATTTCCGGGTTTACACCGGTTATGGACAGATTTACGGAATCTGTCAGCGATCTTGCACGGGATCCAGAGCGCCTACCCCGACCGGCTGGCCGACCGCGCGGGCCCGCCAGAGGGCGACGTCGGCCTTGTGCAGGAGCTGGTCCGCGTCGGCGCCGTGGTCGGGACAGGCGACGACTCCGGCCGCCACCGCGATCCGCAGGCCCCCCGCCCGCTCCAGCTCGTCGAGCTGGCCCAGCAGGCGCTCCGCCATCTGCATCCCTTCGACCGTGCGCAGGTTCGGCGCCAGCACGCAGATCGCGTCCTCCTCGAGCCGGAAGGCTTCGTCGACGATGCGGATGCTCTCGCGCAGCGCCGCGCCGACCACCGCCAGCACCGCCTCGCGGCCACCGCCGGGGTCGCCGTTGCGCGTCCCGGGCCCGGAGGCGTCGAAGACGGCGAGGCCGAAGGGGTGGCCATAGCGCCGGTTGGTCTCGACCAGCTGATCGAGGCGGCGGCGCATGTGGCCGGGCTGGTGCAGGCTCGGCAGCTCGTGGTGCTCGGGGTCGGGGTCACCGGGCAGGGGCGGCGGGACGGGCGCGAGCGGCGGCTCTGTGCCGGAGTCCGGGACACTCGCCGGCGCTGCCTCGGGATCGGGGACCGACGCCGGTCCGGCCGGGGTCGCCCCGGCGGTGGCATCGATCGCGGTCGCGGTGACGGCGCCGAAGTCCTCGGCCAGGCGCTGAGCTGCGGCGGCGAAGGCGGTCGCGTCGTCGCCGATCTCCCGGTGCAGTTTCTCCAGAAGCGAGGCGTGCAACGACGAGATCTCGCGGGCGATGCGGCCGCCTGCCGAAGAGAACCCTTGCCCCGCGCCTGGATTTGTTCGTCCCGCCACGCCGTGAGATTGGCGCAGAGCCCGGACGCAGGGAGCGCAGCAAGTCGCAATTTGCGGGATGAGGACCGTCCAGGACGGACATCCGATTTGCGAACTATTCGATACTGCGGCGCCCGGCCAGCGCCTTGCCCAGCGTCACCTCGTCCGCATGCTCGAGATCGGCGCCGACCGGCAGGCCACTGGCCAGCCTGGTGACGGCCACCTGGCCGCGCAGCTGCTCGGCGATGTGAAGTGCGGTCGCCTCGCCCGTCGTCGTCGGGTTGGTCGCCAGCACGACCTCGCTGACCCCGCCGCGGCCGACCCGGGTCAGCAGCTCGGCGATCTTCAGGTCCTCGGCGTCGACGCCGTCGATCGGCGACAGCGCGCCGCCAAGCACGTGGTAGAGGCCGCGATATTCATGGGTGCGCTCGAAGGGGATCACGTCGGCCGGCTCCTCGACCACGCAGATCGTCGTCCGGTCGCGGTTGGAGTCGGCGCAGATCCGGCAGAGCGGCCCCTCGGCGAGGTTGAAGCACTCCTCGCAGAGGCCGACCTTCTCCTTCACTTCGCGGATCGCTTCGCCGAGTGCGAAGGCCTCTTCGTCGGGCGCCCGCAGCAGGTGGAAGGCCAGCCGCTGGGCCGTCCGCTGACCGATGCCCGGCAACCGCGAGAGCTCGGCGACGAGGCGCGCCAGCGGTGCCGGACCCTCGGTGCTCAACCCCCGAGCGCCCCCAGGCCGCCGCCGCCGGTGATCCCGCCCATTTTCGAGCTGGCCAGCTCCTGCGCGGCGCGCAGGCCCTCGTTGACCGCCGCCTGGACCATCTCGGCCAGCATCTCGGCCTCCTCGGGGTCGATTGCCTCGGGGTCGATGGTGATCTCGCGCAGGGTCAGATCGCCGCCCATCTTCAGCTTGACCATGCCGCCGCCGGCGCTCGCCTCGACGACCTCGTCTTTCAGTTTCTCCTGCGCGTCCAGCATCTCGGCCTGCATCTGCTGGGCCTGTTTCATCAGGGCATTCACGTCGAAGCCCCCGGGACCGCCTCCTCGAGCCACCTAACTGACCTCCTCAGCGTCGAACTCGTTCTTCAGCCGCCGCAGCAGCTCTTCCTCGTCCACTCTGTCGTCTCCGGCGGCGGCAGGGGCCTCGGCCTCGGTAGCCGTGGCCGGCGCGCTCGTCCCGCCGTCGAGCAAGATGTAGGTCGGCTTCAGCGCGAGGCCGGCGACTGCCACCAGCGCCTCGGCGACCTTCTCCCTGTTCTCCGGCGTCTCCGCCTTGCGTTTGTTGAAGGTCGCGGAGGCGGGGAAGGAGACCTCGACCACACCCTCCTCGGCGGCGAAGCCGACCGGACGCGCCTCCTCGAAGAAGGCGGCCAATGCCGGGGCCGTAGTCGAGAGCTGATCCATCACAGCCGGCCAGATCCGCTTCAGCTTCTCGAGGTCAAGATCGGCCCCCTGACCCGCGACTTCCGCCGGGGCAGCATCCTCCACCGGGGCCGGAAGCTCCACCGCCGGCTGAGCCGCCGCAACCTCCAAAGGCTCGGAATCGGTCGGCACCTCGTCGACCTCAGCGGCCTCGGGTTTCGTCGCCTCAACCTCCGGCTCGGGCTCGGCCAGAGCAGCTTCGTCTGACGGCGGCGTGTCTGCCGCGAGTGGCGTGGGATCGGGGGGGCCGAGAACGGAGACCCCGTCCCCGCCCGCAGGACCCCCCGATCCCTCGGCGCTCGCGACCCGACCGCGTCCCGTCAGCCGTTCCTCCAACCGCTCGATCCTGCGCAGCAGTCCCTCCGTGGAGGGATCCAAGTCCGGACGCGCCGCTTTCAAGAGCGCGATCTCGACCGCCATCCGCGCGTCATCCCCCTCGCGCACGGCGGTCAGCGCCAGCGCCAGGTCGTCGATCGTGCGGATCAGGGTCGCCGGGCCGACGGTCGCCGCCTGGGTCCGCAGCCGGTCGGCGTCGGTGGCGGTGACGACGAAGGAGCTCGGCACCTCGCCGGTCGTCTGCGTGACCAGCAGGTGGCGCAGGTGGGCGAGCAGGTCGCGGGCGAACTGCGAGGGGTCGCGGCCCGACTGGGCCATCTTCTCGACCCCGAGCAGGACCGCCTTAGGGTCTTCGGCGGCGACGGCGTCGATTGCGTCGAAGAGCAACTCCGCGTCGGCGGCGCCGAGCATCTCCAGCACCTCGTCGAGGCCGACGTGGCTGCCGCCGAAGGAGACCAGCTGGTCGAGGGTGCCGAGCGCGTCGCGAAAGCTGCCAGAGGCCGAGCGCGAGATCATCGCCGCCGCCCCCTCGTCGAGCTCGATCGACTCGGTCGCGGCGACCCGGTTGAGGACCTCGGAGATCTGCTCCAGCGAGGGGCGCTGGAAGTCGAAGCGCTGGCAGCGGTCGGCGATCGTCGCCATCACTTTGTGGGCCTCGGTGGTGGCGAGGACGAAGACGGTGTTCGGCGGCGGCTCCTCCAGCGTCTTGAGAAAGGCGTTCCAGGCCTCCTTGGTCAGCATGTGCGCCTCGTCGAGGATGTAGACCTTCCAGCGGCCGCCGGCCGGGGCGTAGGCGACCCGCTCGCGCAGATCGCGGACATCGTCGACCGAGCGGTTGGAGGCGGCGTCCATCTCGATCACGTCGATCGAGATGCCGGCGGCGATCGTCACGCAGGACTCGCACTCGCCGCAGGGGTGGATCGTCGGGCCGCCGCGCTCGCAGTTGAGCGAGCGGGCGAGGATCTTCGCCATCGAGGTCTTGCCGGTGCCGCGCGAGCCGACGAAGAGGTAGGCGTGGTGGACCTTGCCCTGCTCGACCGCGTTGCGCAGGGTGCGGACCACGTGCTGCTGTCCGACTACCTCGTCGAAGGAGCCGGGGCGGTGGCGGCGGTAGAGGGAATTGGACTCGGTCATCGGGCCTGAGGCCAGTGTATCCACGACCGTCGCGGACCCCCGAAGGGCGTGTCTGAGCTTTCGGGGTCTATATGACCCTTTAAGTCAGACACGTCCGGCGGGGGCTGCCCCGGTACCGTGCGCGCGTGCCACCGAGGGTCTCCAGCTGGCTGACGCCGGCCGCCTGGGTCGCCGCGGTGACGGCGGTGCTGCTGCTCGTCTTCCCGGTCGGCTTCCCCAACTACGACACGATCTACGCCCTCGTCTGGGGACGGGAACTGGCGCACGGGGTCAGCCCGGACTACGGCGCCGCGCTACCCCCCACCCCGCACCCGCTCGCCGACCTGCTCGGCCTCCTCACGACCCCGATCGGCGACGGCGCGATCACGGCGACGATGATCGTCGCCTACCTCTCGCTGGGGCTGATCGGCTACCTCGTCTACCGCCTCGGCTCGCTCTGGTTCGACCGCTGGGTGGGCGCTGTCGCGGCGGCGATCGTCCTCACCCGGGCGCCGTTTCTCTCCAACGGACTGCGCGCCTACGTCGACCTCCCATACATCGCCCTCTGCCTCGGCGCCCTGGCGATCGAGACCCGGCGGCCCCGCGCCGGCTGGCCGGTGCTGGCGCTGCTCGTCCCCGCCGGCCTGCTCCGCCCCGAGGCCTGGGGCTTCGCGATCGTCTACTGGCTCTGGCTGACCTTCGACCCGCGCCGCGCCTCCAATCCCGGGTCGACGGGCCGAATTGCTGGCTCTGATCCGACAAATCGGCCCATCGGCCGGAGGTTCGGGTGGGAGCTGGGTTGGCGCGGGCAGAGGGGGGGCCGGGAGCTGGCGTGGCTCGCGATCCTGGCGCTGGCCGGGCCGATCCTCTGGATCCTCTTCGACGCGATCACCACCGGCAACCCGCTCTACTCGCTGACCGGCACCCGGGAAACGGTCGAAACGCTGAAACGGCAGACGGGCCCGGTCGACCTCGTTCTCTACGGGCCGCGGCGGCTCGGCGAAGTGTTGCAGTGGCCGGGGATGGTCGGTGCCCTCGGCGGCGTCGTCCTCGGCTTCGCTTTCCTGCGCCGGCGCTCGGCGCTGGGCATCGCCGCGGTCGTCCTCTCGCTCGCCGCCTTCGCCCTGCTCGCCGCAGCCGGCCTGGCGATCATCGCCCGCTACACGATGCTCGCCGGCGCCGTGCTCTCGATCTTCGTCGCCGTGGCGCTGCTCGGCTGGCGGCTGGTGGAGCCGGAACACCCCTGGCGCCGGCGCTGGCAGCTCTTCTCAGGGCTTGTCCTGGCGATGTTCATCGTCTGGCTCCCCAACCAGTGGGACCTCGACTCTCAGGTCCACACCGACCTCAGCGACCAGGGCACGATCGAGCGCGATCTCACCGACCTGGTCGACGCCGGCGCCTTCGAGCCCGCCTGCGGCAAGATCGCCGTGCCCAACCACCGCGCCGTTCCCCGCCTCGCCTTCGGCCTCAAAGTGAAGCCGACCCAGATCGTCAGCGCCAGCGAGGAAGGAGTGCCCACGCACGGCTACTTCGTCGCCCCGGCCGACAAATTCGTGATCGAACACTACGTCCTCGATCCCAACGACCCGACCCGCATCTCGCTGCAAGCCCCGCCGGGATTCACCGAGGTCGCCCACAACGATTCCTGGAAGGTCTTCAGCCGCTGCGGGGCTGGCTAGGGACTCGGGTGGGACTCACCTGCGCGAACAGCGGGAGGCTTGGCGAGTCCCACCCGAGTCCCTCGTCCGTCTCGCTCGAAGGTTCCAAGGGACGGACGCTCTCTGGGGGCTTCGGAGCAAGGGCACCCAAGCTCTCTCGAAATCGTGGACGGGGATCGACTGGAGGGTCGGGTGCCCCTCCGAACGTTTTGTGCCGCTGGCCCAAAAGCCACCTCGGACGACCCCCAGCGATCCAGCCAGTCAGGCAAGAGAGGAGGGGTACCCGACCCTCCCGCCGGCTCCCCCGGTGCAGCTCTCCTTCGCTTCTTCGGGAGCCTCTTCGGGCCCGTCCTCTTCGGGCACGATGACGATGATCCTGGCCGAGTCGGGAGTCCCGAACTTGAGGTTGACCTCGATCTCGCCGAGACGACCGCCGCCGCGCTCCTCCCAGCCGAGTTTCAGCTTGCCGTTGGCCGGAATCAGGTGCCCCTGGGGCGCGTCGGCGTCGGCGCTGAAGAAGCGCGGTTCGATCGTCGGCGAGTCGGAGGCTTTGCACTCGACCTGGATCTGGAACTCAAGTTTGCGGACGCGGCGGTTGCGGACCTGGAAGACGAGGTATTCGCCGCTGGCCACTTTGTTCACGCCGGCGGCGCCGTCGGGGACGACGGCGGTGGTATTCGAGGCCGGCCGGGCCGAGGCGCCGGAAGCCAGCAGGCTGGCCAGCAGCCCGAGGGCGAGAACGACGGCGATGGCGAGGAGTTCGCGCTTGTGGGATGAGGAAGCGAGGCGCATTCACCTCCAACGTCGGCCGCGGCGACCGGTTGCTTGAGCGCCGCAGCCGAGTTGGCGAGCGAGGAGCCGCTAACCGCCCTCGGCGCGGGCGATCGCGGCGTGGGTCTCGGCCGCCAGGTCGGGGTCGGCGAGCTCGATCCGCGGCGGCAGCTCGACGTGGAGGTCATCGGAGGGGTCGATCGCCAGCCGCAGCTCGCCGCCGCTGCGGGAGTCGAGCACGTGGCCGCCACGGCGGCGGTCCTCACTGACGAAGTGGAGGTGGTAGCCGGCGACCTCGATCCCCTCGACCCAGGCCGGGAAGCGGAAGCCGAGCATCGTCCCGGCGACGTCCTCGAGCTCGAACACGTGCTGGTCGGCGATGACCTCGGTCAGCGGCCGATAGGGCTGGCGCTGGGCGGGGACGGAGCGGGCGCGGACGAGCTCGAAGCGGCCGTCGAGGCGCAACGCGCAGGAGGAGGTTCCGGCGGGAACGAGGGCGTCGACGCGCCCCAGCAGCTCGGCGTGGGAGAGCCGGCCCTCGACGCTCGCCTCGACGCTCGGCTCGAACCGGGTGACCACCGCGAACGGCGTCCTCTCCCCGGGCGCGACCCGGTTTACCGCGCCGTCGACGTCGGCGCGGAAGAACTCGCCGTCGAGGGCGACCATCTCGCCGTCGAGCCCGTTCAGCGTGCCCAGCCCGAGGTCGCCGTGCTCGGCCAGCTCGGCGAAGCTGAGGTCGCCGTCGTAGGCGCCTTCCAATAGCGCTCCGATTGTCGAGGCCTGGAAGAGGACGTGCGGGTCGTGCTCGGCGTGCAGGTCGGCCCGCCGCATCGACTCGACGTGCAGCGACCTGATCCAGTGCTCGTCCAACACCGGCGGGAGTCTGGCAGCGGCCGCCGACTCCGGTCACGCCACCGCTCTGAAAGAGTCAAGCCGTGGCGGCAATCGAACTCAGCGGCGTGGTCAAGCACTTCGGCCCGATCGCGGCGGTCAACGGCCTCGACCTCGAGGTCCCCGAGGGGATCTGTCTCGGCCTGCTCGGCCCCAACGGCGCCGGCAAGTCGACGACGATGCGGCTGCTGACCGGCCAGGCGATCGCCGACGCCGGCGAGCTGCGGGTGCTCGGCCACGGGCTGCCCTCCGACTCGAAGGCAGCCCGGTTGGAGATGGGCGTCGTCCCCCAGCTCGACAACCTCGACGTCGACGTCACCGTCGAAGACAACCTCGCCGTCTACGCCCGCCTCTACCGGGTCGAGGACGTCGGCGCCGCCGTTGACCGCTGCCTCGACCTGGCCCGCCTGCGCGACCGCCGTCGCGACGCGGTCGATGAGCTCTCGGGCGGGATGCGGCGGCGACTGCTCCTCGCCCGCGGCCTGGTCCACGAACCGCGGCTGGTCCTGCTCGACGAGCCGACGGTCGGCCTCGACCCGCAGATCCGGACCGAGATCTGGACGCTGATCGGCGAGCTCAAATCGCGCGGCACGACGATCCTGATCTCGACCCACTACATCGAGGAGGCCGAGCGGCTGGCCGACGAGGTGGCGGTGATGACCCACGGCAAGGTGATCAGCCGCGGCCGCCCCGCCGACCTCATCGCCGAGCACGCGGGCCGCCAGACCGCCGAGGTCTACGCGCCGCCGCAGCGGCTCGCCGAGCTGCGGGCGAGCGTCGAGGCCGAGGGTCTGAAGGTGCGCCCGGCCGGGCCGGCGATCGCGATCGTCGGTTCCGAGCGGGCGGCAGCGGGCGTCGTCCCCGAGGACGCGGTCGTCCGCGCCGCGACGCTCGAGGACGTCTTCGTCCTGCTGACCGGTGAGGAGGCGGAGTGAGCGCCGGGGCGAAGCGGATGCGGCGCTTGGAACCGGCGGCGATCGCCGGGGTCATGAGCCGCGAGGTGGCGAACTTCCGCACCTACTGGAAGGGGACTACCTTCTCCAGCGTCCTGGAACCGATCGTCTACCTGCTCGCCTTCGGCCTCGGCCTTGGCGCGACCCTGGTCGACGAAGTCGAAGGCGTCCCCTACATCCAGTTCGTCGGCACCGGCATGGTGGCGACGGCGGTGATCTTCTCCAGCGCCCTGCCGGCGATGTTCGGCACCTTCGTCAAGCACCGCTTCCAGAACACCTACGAAGCGATCCTGGCGGCGCCGGTCGACGTCGAGGAGCTGGTCACGGCGGAGATGCTGTGGATCGCACTACGCTCAGGGATCTACGGCTGCGTGCCGCTGATCGTCACCTTCGCCTTCGGCCTCGACCCCGCCTGGGGGATGCTGCTGGTGCCGTTCTTCTGCTTCGTCACCGCGCTCGGCTTCGCCGGCTTCGGGGTGACGATGGCGGCGACCGTCGACAAGATCGACCAGTTCAACTACGTGACCGCGCTCTGCATCACGCCGCTGTTCCTCGTCGCCGGCACCTTCTTCCCGATCTCCGGCCTGCCAAAGGGAGTGCAGCTGGTCGCCCAGATCAACCCCCTGCACCAGCTGGTCGAACTGGTCCGCGGCGGTGCCTTCGGCTTCGAGTGGGTCGACACCGCCCGCTTCGCCTTCCTCGTCGCGATCGCGCTGCTGACCTGGCGGATCGCGATCGCCCGCATGCGCGCCCGCCTGATCGACTGAGCGCCCCGACACCCCGCGCGAGGTCGCGCTTGTCACCGCTATGCGGGAACAAGTGCGACCTCGACTGCGAAGAAATGGACCGTGCACCGCCTTCGAGGCGAAGTCACCGGGCGTGTCCGTCGTTTTTGGCTCCTGCCGGGCTCACCTGCGGCACCCGCGGCATCCGCTTAAGGCTGCTTCCTTCCGGACCTGACCTAATTCGCGTGCCCACGTCGCGCAGGACCCGGCCGTCAACGCCGCCACGACGCACTGACCCCGACGGCCAGTCCCTCAGAACGGAATTCGGCCCCGCTAGAGCGGATTGCGGGTTACAAGGCACCGCTAATTCCCCGCCTAGCACGGTCCGTTTCCGATCCTACCCTGCCGGCCGTAGGATTGCGGCCCTTGACCGCTCTTCCGACCGCCGCCATCCAGGTCGACACCGGCTCCTTCTTCGCCGTGGTGATGGTCGCCGCGATCGCCGCGACCACGGTCACGATCGTGCCGAACAGGTTCGCGCCGCCGGTCGTGGTGCTCGAGCTGATGCTGGGAATCGTGATCGGCCCGCACGTCCTCGGCCTCGCCCACGACGACGATTTCATCGCCTTCTTCTCCAACCTCGGCCTGGGGATGCTGTTCTTCTTCGCCGGCTACGAGATCGACTTCGAGCGGATCCGCGGCCAGCCGCTCGCCCGCGGCGGCATCGGTTGGGCGGTCTCGGTCGGGCTCGCCTTCGCGATCGGCGGCGCCCTCGCCCTGGCCGGCGTCGTCGTCTCCTTCCTCTACACCGGCGCCGCGATGGCGACGACGGCGATCGGCACGCTGATCCCGATCCTGCACGATAACGGCGAGCTGAAGACCCGCTTCGGCACCTACCTGCTGGCAGCCGGCGGCGCCGGCGAGTTCGGCCCGATCCTGCTCGTCACCCTCTTCTTCTCCGCCCAGAGCCCGCTGCACGAGTCGCTGATCCTGATCGCCTTCGTGATCCTGGCGCTGGCGGTGGCGCTCGCCTCGGTCAAACTCGCCTTCAAAGGCTGGAACGCGCTGGAACGGACCTTCGAGACCAGCAGCCAGCTGGCGGTGCGGGTGACCGTCGTCCTCGTCTTCGGCCTGGTGCTGCTGGCGAGCAAGCTCGGCCTCGACGTCCTGCTCGGCGGCTTCGTCGCTGGGCTGATCACGCGGATGGCGCTGAAGGGGCACGAGCTCGCCGTCTTCGAGTCGAAGCTGACCGCCGTCGGCTTCGGCTTCTTCGTCCCCTTCTTCTTCGTTACCAGCGGCATCGGCTTCGACCTCGCGGCGCTCGGTTCGGCCGGCGCCCTGGCGAAGCTGGCGATGTTCTTCTGCCTCTTCCTCGTCGTCCGCGGCACCCCGGCCCTGCTGCTCTACCGCGGCATCCTCAGCGCCCGCGACCGTGCCGCGCTCGCCTTCTACTCGGCGACCGAGCTGCCGCTGGTCGTCGCGATCACCTCGATTGCGATCGACGCCGGCAAGATGCGGTCCTCGACCGCCGCCGGCCTGGTCGGCGCGGCGATCCTCTCGACCCTGATCTTCCCCTTCGTCGGACTGGCGCTGCGGCGCGAGTCCGAGAGCGAAGGGAGCAGCGAGATCGGGCCGGGGGACGAAGGCCCCCCTCCGCTGGGAGAGGGACCTTTCGTCCAGCCGCAGCACGCCGGTTAGCGCTTGACCAGCTTCAGGCGCTTGTAGACGGTCGCCTTGGCCTTGCCGGCCTTGACCGTCTCCTTGAATAGGAGCCGTTTGCTGGCCATTACCTTGACCCTGGCCTTCGGCTTCACCTGGAGGACGAACCGCTTCGTCTTGCCCTTGCCGACCTTCGCGGTACGCGACGAGGTCGCCGGCCCGTGCTTCTTCAGCATGCCTTGGACCGAGACCTTGCAGGTACGGCCGACCTTCTTCGGACACTTCGCCTTGACGAAGATGCGGTTGCCCTTGAGGATCGCCGGCCCGACCAGGCTGCCGCTACCGCTGCTCAGCAATGACTGCAGCTGCGCGGAGCTGAGGTTGGCTCCCGCAACACCGCCGGCCCCTGCGGAGCCGCCGGCCACACCGCTGAGGACTGAGAGTGAGACGTTGTCGAAGCGGACGCTGGTGGCGCCGCCGAGCAGGCCGGTGCCGCTCCCGGGCGGGTAGACGTCGGTCGCAGCCTGGGACGGGGCAGCGACCAAGCAGACAGCCGCGACCACGACACAACAGACGGCGGAGAGAATCCCGAATCGTCCCTTTCGAGGCAGAGCAACGCCACGTAAGTTGGACGGATGACCGAAAGATCCCTGAGCACCCAGAGCCGCCCTCCCTCGCGCGGCGCTGCACGACGGCTCCCCCGGCTCAGTCGTAAGATCAGCCGGCCAGGGCGCGTAGCTCAGTGGGAGAGCGCTCGCTTCACACGCGAGAGGTCGCTGGTTCGAAACCAGCCGTGCCCATAGCCCGAATCCCCTGCAAATCAGCGGTTCGACTCGTCGCCGGGCTTCTCGAACCACCCCCGCATTTCCCCTCCATCTGAGGCACGAGTGCCTGAGATGGCCTCGATGTGCGGCGATTCCGGCCGATCCCGACTCGCTTCCCGGGCGGGAGGGAGCTACCAGGTAATCGATGCGCGTCGATTACCTGTCCCCGCCGGTTGAGTGAGCGGCTCGCGGGGCGCGGCGAGGTGACGCGGTGGGCGGGCGGCCGCGGCGCTACGGGCCGAGGGCCGATCGAGGCCCCGACCTGCAGCCCGGCCCCGCGGTGCCCGAGTCGGCCTCAGGGTCGGTCTCGGCGGCGGACCAGGCCCGCCATACCGTTCAGGACCCGACCCGCGAGGGCACTCCGTGCGCCGCCGTGGCGAGCGGCGTAATGGACCTGACCGAGAAGCCAGGCGACGCCACCGACCAGGGCGACGAGTGCCTCTGTCGCGTCGCCTGTGCCGAGCAGGCCGATCAGACCGGCCCAAAAGGCGAGCGCGCCGAGGAGGCGTAAGGCCAGGCCGCCGAACATCCAGAACAGGGCGAGCGTGAGGGCGAGTGCCGCGATCGTCGGGGAGCCCGTCACGACCCGCCCCTCACGGGAGATCCGCCGGTCGCCGCGCGGATGCGAGGAGGCCCGGCGTCGTCGACGTCGTCCGGCTCCGTCGCCCGTGGCGTCCATCTCTCGCGGTGCGCCTTCTGACGCCCGGTCCGGGAGAGCTCCCACCCGGCGCCCCGCGCCCCGTCCTCGAGCCATCCACGCCGCACCAGTCGCGTGCGCGCCTTGGCGAGGCGCGGCTCCCAGCGCGGCGGCCCGCTCGCCAGCGGCTCGAGGTCGGCCGGTCCGTGCC
>JACDGU010000170.1 GCA_013821475.1 Solirubrobacterales bacterium | reverse complement strand
CGGCGCGCTCGAGGGCGAGGATGCCGAGCACTTCGCCGAGGTGCGCTCGCTGCTCGACGCCGCCGGCGTCTCCTACGTCATCGACGCGACCCTGGTCCGTGGCATCGACTACTACACGCGAACGATCTTCTCCTTCGTCTGCGACGGGCTCGGCGCCCAGTCGGAGATCGGCGGCGGCGGCCGCTACGACGGTCTGATCGAGCAGCTCGGCGGGCCGGCGACGCCGGCGGTCGGCTGGGCGGCCGGGATCGAGCGGATCCTGCTGGCCCTGGACGAGGAGGAGGCGCCGGCCGGCCGCGATGCCTTCGTCGCGATCGCCGACCCCGGCCAGCGGCGGCGGGCGATGGCGCTGGCGGTCGAGCTGCGCCACGCCGGGCTCTCGGCCGAGATCGATCTCGGCGGTCGCGGCCTCAAGGGCCAGCTCAAACAGGCCGACCGGATCGGCGCCCGCCGCGTCCTGATTCTCGAGGCCGACGGCTCCGCGCAGCTGCGCGATATGAAGACCGGTGAGCAGCGGATCGCCGACACCGGCAACCTTGTCGACGAGATGACCGGAGGGGAAGGGTGAGCGAGGGAAGCAGCACGGTGCCGGGGTCGGGCGAGATGCCGCCGCTGAGCGCGAACGCCTACCGCGACGCCTGGTGCGGCCAGGTCCTGGCCGACCGGGTCGACTCCGAGGTTCGGGTCGCCGGCTGGGTCAATCGCCGCCGCGACCACGGCGGCCTGATCTTCATCGACCTCCGCGACCGCACCGGCGTCGTCCAGCTCGTCTTCCACCCCGACACCTCCGGCAAGGCGTTCGAGCTCGGCCACAGGCTGCGCCCCGAGGACGTGCTCAGCGTCAGCGGCGACGTCGTCCGCCGCTCGGCCGAGACCGTCAACCCGGGGCTGCCGACCGGCGAGGTCGAGCTCAAGGTGAGCGGCGCCGAGCTGCTGGCAGACTCAGAGACGCCTCCCTTCCAGATCGAGGGCTACTCGGGCGAGGTCGGTGAGGACGCGCGCCTGCGCCACCGCTACCTCGACCTGCGCCGCGAGCAGATGCGCGAGGCGCTGATGCTGCGCCATCGGGTGACCGCGGCGATGCGCGAGTTCCTCGACGGCGAGGGCTTCGTCGACGTCGAAACGCCGGTGCTGACCAAGTCGACGCCGGAGGGCGCGCGCGACTTCCTCGTCCCCAGCAGCCAGCAGCAGGGCTCTTTCTACGCGCTACCGCAGTCGCCGCAGCTGTTCAAGCAGCTGCTGATGGTCGCCGGCTTCGAGCGCTATTACCAGGTGGCGCGCTGCTTCCGCGACGAGGCGACGAGGGCCGATCGCCAGGCCGAGTTCACCCAGCTCGACATCGAGATGTCGTTCGTCGACGGCGACGACGTGATCGCCGTCAACGAGCGGCTGCTGGCCCACGTCTTCGACCGCGTCGGCGGTCCCAAGATCGAGCTGCCGATGCAGCGGATGGGCTACGACGAGTCGCTGGACCGCTTCGGCACCGACCGCCCCGACCTGCGCTTCGGGCTCGAACTGGTCGACCTCGGCGAGGTCCTGCGCGAGACCGAGTTCAAGGTCTTCCGCTCGGTGCTCGAGGGCGGCGGCTCGATCCGCGGCATCAACGCCGGCAGGCGGGAGATGCCGCGCTCGGAGCTCGACAAGCTGATCTCGCGCGCCCAGGAGCTCGGTGCCAAGGGTCTGGTCTGGGCCTTCCGCGAGGGCGAGGGCTGGCGCTCACCGACGGCAAAGTTCCTCAGCGAGGCCGAGCTGGCGGACCTCAACCAGCGGCTCGGGGCCGAGGAGGGCGACCTGCTGCTGCTCGTCGCCGACCAGCGCAATGTCACCGATGCGGTGCTGGGACAGATGCGGATCGACCTCGCCGAGCGCTTCGGGCTGATCGACGAGGACGAGGACCGGCTGGTCTGGATCGTCGACTGGCCGCTCCTGGAGTGGAACGAGGGGGAGGTGCGCTGGGACGCGATGCACCACCCGTTCACGGCGCCGACCGGCGAATTCGACCCGGAGAATCCGGGCGCGGCCCGGGCACACGCCTACGACGTCGTCTGGAACGGGCAGGAGCTCGGCGGCGGCTCGATCAGGATCCACAACGCCGAGGTCCAGCAGCAGGTCTTCGCCGCGCTCGGGATCGACGCCGAGACCGCCGAGGCCCGCTTCGGCTTCCTGCTCGAGGCGCTGCGCTTCGGCGCGCCGCCGCACGGCGGCATCGCCTACGGGGTCGACCGCATCGTCCAGCGCCTCTACGGGGCTGACACCATCCGGGACGTGATCGCCTTCCCCAAGACCGCCTCTGGTTTCGACCTCCTGGTCGGCGCGCCGGCACCGGTGGACGCCGTGCAGATGCGCGACCTCGGCCTCGCGATCCACCAGAAAAAACTCGCCGGCCCCTGAGATGGGCCTCCGGGACTGGCTTCCACGCTCGTGGCGCCCGGCGCCCGGACCCGGCCAGACGCCGGTCTACGTCGATGACCCGAGCTTCGACAACTGGGAGGTCGTGCGCGACTTCGTCGACGTGAGGACGGCGCGGGCCTGGCACCAGTCGCTGGTCGACGCCGGCTTCGAGGCCGTCCTCACCGCCGACTGGCCGCTCGACCGCTTCGGCCACGGCGACATCGCCCTGCGGGTGCCGGGAGACAGTTGGAGCGAGGCCGAGTGGCACCTCTCCAACCTCGATTGAGGAACTCGCGCGCTGTCTGCGATGCCGCCTCCGCGGCGGTCCGCCGGTGGTACGGTTAGCGCAGGCTCGAGCCCGTACGAGAGCCGTCTCACCGTTTGACCCAACACAAACGGCGCGGGAGCTGATGTCTCTTGGTCCCTTGGGATCCGGAGCTGGCACCCACCTTCATTTGAAGGGATCAAAGCCAGAGGCGGCAACGGCGGGCTGGGGCCTTTTCCTTGCCTGGCCAATAGCGCTCAGGGTGACGGAGTTGGGACGAAGTGCGCGCATCGGGTGCGGGGTCTCTCGTCAACCTCGAGGAGTGACCGACGAGGACTGCATGCAGATCGCGGGACGGCGCGAGCACGGTGTCCTGCTTCGGCTCCACGCCGGGGTCTACGCCGTCGGCCATCGCGCTCTCACGGTCGAAGGGCGGTGGATGGGGGCGGTGCTCGCCTGCGGGCCGGGTGCAGTGCTCAGCCATCGGACTGCGGGGCAGCTGTGGGGGATCGTTCCGCGGTCGGGCTTGACGCCTGAAGTGACTCGGCCTGCCAGCTTCCGGGAGCGGCCCGGGATTCGGGCGCACCAAGCGGTGCTGCCGCCCGACGAGGTCGAGGTGGAGGCGGGGATACCGGTGACCTCGGTGGCGCGGACGCTGTTCGATCTCGCCGCGGGGTTCAGCGATCGGCAGTTGGAGCGGGCGATGAACGAGGCGCGGGTGCGGGGTCTGACGAGTCGGGTCTCGCTGCCGCAGCTATTGGAGCGCTATCCACGGCGGCGCGGGGCGAGGAAGCTGCGGGCGCTGCTGGGTTCCAGGCGGCCCGGAGGGATCACTCGCAACGACTTCGAGGAGCTCTTCGTTCGACGCTCATCGACTGCCGCGGCCGCGGCTGAACGCGACGCTCTGGATCCGGGGGCGGTTCTTCGAGCCCGATTGCGTCTGGGACGAGCAGCGGCTGTTGCTGGAGCTCGATGGGCGGGAAGTGCATGGAACCGAGCAGGCCTTCGAGAGCGACCGGGGACGTGACCGAATCCTTCTCGCCGAGGGATGGCGGTCGACGCGGGTCACCTGGCGTCAACTGCATGAAGAACCGGAGGCCCTCGCGACTGACCTGCGAACGCTGTTGACCTACCCTTGAGTTATGGACCGGGAGCTATTCGAGCACTACCACGCCGACCGGAGTAGGCGTGGGCCTGCGCCTGAGGGCGCCTTCACCGGCGCTGCCGGTGGCGCGGCGTGCGGCGATCTCTCCCGCATCTCGCTGACGGTGGCGGACGGACGCATCGCCTCGGTCAGCTTCGACGCCGAGGGCTGCGGAGCGACGCTGGCGGCCACCGCGGCAGTCGCGGAGATCGTCGACGGGGCACCCGTGCTCGACGCCGCGCGGCTCGGAATCGACGGGGTCGAAGCGGCGATCGGCGGCCTGACGCCCGCCAAGCGGCACGCGGCGCAGCTCTCGGCGGACGCGCTGCATCGAGCCTTGAACGGCGCCGCGGCGTCATCCCGACTTCTGGCGGCCAACCCGGCCCCGCGCGAGCGCGTCGCGGTTGCCATGTCCGGCGGCGTCGACAGCGCCGTCGCGGCCCTGCTCGAGCGCGAGCGGGGGGCGGAGGTGGTCGGGATCACGGTCAAGCTCTGGGCCGATCCTGACACCGACGGCGCCAAGGCCTGCTGCTCGCCCGAGGCTGTGCTCGGTGCCCGCGCCCTCGCTCACTCGCTCGGCATCCCGCACTTCACCCTCGACCTCGAGGAGGAGTTCCGCCGGCGGGTCGTCGGCCGCTTCCTCGCCGGCTACGCCGAGGGCAGCACTCCCAACCCCTGCGTCCTCTGCAACGGCGAGGTGCGACTGGCGGCGATGGTCGACCTGGCCGAGCGGCTCGGCGCCGACCGCCTGCTGACCGGCCACTACGCGCGGATCGTCGAGGACGCCGACGGCCCGCTGCTCGCCTCGGCCGCAGACGAGGCCAAGGACCAGAGCTACATGCTCGCGGCGCTGCCGCCCGAGCTGCTCGGCCGGCTCGGCTTCCCGCTGACCGAGCTGACCAAGCCCGAGGTGCGGGCGATCGCCGAGCGCCACGGCCTCGCCGTCGCCCGCAAGGCCGAGAGCCAGGACCTCTGCTTCCTCGCCGGCCAGGGCAAGCGCAGCTTCCTGCGCCGCCACGGCGGCCTCGAGGACCGCGACGGCGCCGTGCTCGACCGCGCCGGGCACACCGTCGGCCGCCACCGCGGCCACCACAACTTCACCGTCGGCCAGCGCCGCGGGATCGGCGTCTCCGCGCCCGAGCCGCTCTACGTCCTCGCCACCGACGCCGTCGCCAACACGGTCACGGTGGGCACGCGGACCGAGGTCGAAACCCGCCACATCAGCATCCGCCAGGCCGTCCTGCACCGCGACGGCGCCCGCGTCGACGCGGTCCGCCTGCGCTACCATTCGCCCGCCCTGCCGGCCTCGATCGGCAGCGCCGGCGCCGGCCGCCACGAGGTCCTCGAGGTCGAGCTCGGCGAGGAGTTCGTCGGCGCCTCGCCGGGGCAGACGGCGGTGCTACTGGAGGGCGAGACGATCGTCGGCCACGGCACGATCGCCGCCGCCGCCTGACCCCGCGCCCGGGCGCGGACGACCCCCC
>JACDGU010000169.1 GCA_013821475.1 Solirubrobacterales bacterium | reverse complement strand
GGGCTGGCGAGGGCGCAGGCCGCCGCGGAAAGCACGGCGAGCGGGCCACGGCCGAGCTGCAGGCAGCGCATCGTCGCCAGGCCGAGGGCGACGCCGAGGGCGAAGGTCAGCTGGCCGTCGGCGAGCAGGGTGACGACGCCGGCGGCGAACCAGAGCGTCGCCCAGCGCGCCTCCACTCCCCAGCGGTCGCGGACCAGGCGGTCGAAGAGGTAGGAGGAGGAGACGACGGCGATGCCGCCGACCACCTGCGGGCCGACCAGCGCTGCCAGTGGCGGGAAGAGCAGGCTGTAGGTGAGGGTGTAGTGGCCGCCGTACCAGCTGCCGTTCCAGATCGCCAGGCCGGCCTGCTGGAAGAGCTCGGTGCGGAAGACCTGCGCGGCGAGGTCGCCGACGGGCGGGCTCCAGAGCAGCATCAGCACCGCCAGCGCGGAACTGAGCGCGACGGCGGGGAGCCACTCCGGTCGGAAGGGTTTGGACTGGACCATCTCGGGGCCTCCAAGGATAGGGCCGCGCCCTGCGAGAATTATGAGAGTGAGCAGCGAGATCCTCGTCCTCCAGTGCGGAATCGTGCCCTACGAGCAGGCGCGTGAGGCCCAGGCGCGCCTGGAGGGAGCGCGTCAGCGGGGCGAGATCGCCGACGTCCTGCTGCTGCTCGAGCACCCTCCCGTCTACACCCGGGGGCGCCGCTCGGCGCCGGCCGAGCTGCCGATGGGGGTCGAGTGGTACGAAGCGCAGGGGATCGAAGTCCGCGACACCGACCGCGGCGGCCTCGTCACCTACCACGGGCCCGGGCAGCTGGTCGCCTACCCGATCGTCGCGCTGGCGCCCTACGGCGACGACGTCAACGAGTACGTGCGGGGGCTGGAGCGGGTGATGATCGGCTCGCTCGCCGAGCACGGCGTGCGGGCGCAGACGATTGCGGGGCTGACCGGCGTCTGGACCGAGGGCGAGCGCCCACCGACCGGCAAGGCGCGCAAGATCGGCTCGATCGGGGTGCACGTCAGCCGCGGGGTGACGACGCACGGGCTGGCGGTCAACGTCAGCAACGACCTGCAGCCGTTCGAGTGGATCGTGCCGTGCGGGCTCGAGGGCGTGGCGATGACCTCGCTGACCCGGGAGCTCGGCGCCGAGCAGAGCGTCGAGGCCTTCGCCGAGACGATCGCGAGGCGCTTCGGCGGGGTCTTCGAGCGCATCCCCAAAGCCGTCGAGGCCGCCGATCTGGGCCTGGACCTGCCGGCCGCTAGGCTCAGGTCAAGGTCATGACCGCCAAGCTAGCCGAGCGCATCCACGTCACCCGCTCTCGCGCCAACCCCGGGGGCACCGCCGCCGAGGCCGGCGGGACGGTCCCCTTCAAGCGCGCCCGCAAGCCGCCGTGGCTGAAAGTGCCGGCGCCGGGCGGCCCCAACTACCGCCGCCTGAAGGCGACGATCGGCGCCGACAACCTCCACACCGTCTGCGAGGAGGCCAACTGCCCCAACGTCGGCGAGTGCTGGGAGCGCGGCACCGCGACCTTCATGATCCTCGGCGACGTCTGCACCCGCCGCTGCGGCTTTTGCAACGTGCAGACCGGCAAACCGACCTGGAACGACCCGCTGGAGCCGCTGCGGGTGGCGAACCAGGTGAAGACGATGGGCCTGCGCCACGCCGTCGTCACCTCGGTCGACCGCGACGATCTGCCCGACTACGGCGCCGGCGCCTTCGTCGGCGTGATCCGCTCGATCCGGATGCTGGCGCCCGAGTGCAAGGTCGAGATCCTCACCCCCGACTTCCGCGGCCAGGAGATGCCCCTCGCCAAGGTCATCCACGAGAAGCCCGACGTCTTCAACCACAACGTCGAGACGGTGCCGCGCCTCTACCCGATGGCGCGCCGCGGCTCCCAGTTCCTGCGCTCGGCCCGCGTCCTGCGGATGGCGAAGGAGATGGGCGGCCCCGACGTCGTCACCAAGTCCGGCCTGATGGTCGGCCTCGGCGAGAGCTTCGAGGAGATGGTCGAGACCTTCGGCCTGCTGCGCGAGCACCGCGTCCAGGTCCTCACCGTCGGCCAGTACCTGCGCCCGACCGAGAACCACCTGCCGGTGGTCCGCTACTGGCATCCCGACGAGTTCGCGGCGCTGGAGAAGGCCGCCTACGACCTCGGCTTCGAGTCGGTCGCCGCCGGCCCCCTGGTCCGCAGCAGCTACCACGCGGACCAGAACCTGCCGGAGGCGAAGCGGGCCGAGAGCCTGATCGCCTGAGCTTTGTAGTTCTTTCGTCACAGAGTTGACGCACGGCCGGCGCGATCAGGTCTAGATCCGTGACATCTCGAGGCATACGGTCCCCCGGATGGCGGACCGTACCGAAGCAGCGGCTCTAAACCTCAAGGGCAAAGGCGACCTCGCGGAGCTGATGGTCGCGGCGGACCTGCGCCGCCGCGGCTTCAAGATCGCGATCCCGTTCGGCGAGGACTGCGACTTCGACCTGGTGCTGATCCGAGACGATCGCCTGGAACGCGTGCAGGTGAAGTACGCCGAGTCCGACGGCATCGTGATCCGCGTCCGCTGTCAGTCCCACTCCCTGACCAACGGCAAGGTTCGGAGGACCAAGCGCTACACCGCGAAGACGATCGACCTCCTGGCCGTGTACGACCGCACCTCCTTGCGCTGCTATTACATCCCGGCGAGCGAGCTGGGCGCTGGCCGGGCAATCCTCCACCTTCGCCTCAAGCCGGCGCTGAACAAGCAGCACATCGGGACGAGACCCGCCGAGCGATACCTGAGCCTGGCATAGCTCTCGGGCCTTGAGGAAGTGGAGCCAGCCGGGATCGAACCGGCGACCTTTCGGATGCAAACCGAACGCTCTGCCAGCTGAGCTATGGCCCCTCGCGTAAAAGTCTAGGCGGCGGAGGCGGGGACCGCCAGCCGGCATCAGTCGTCGAAGTCGAAGTCCTTCGGTGGCTTCTGCTCGAACCAGAGGTCGTCGTCCTCGGGCGCGTCCTCGAGGAAGTCGGGAGTGTCCTCGAGCACATCCTCGGGTCCAGGCTCGGGCTCGGTGTGCGACGCATCCGGAGGCGGCGGTTCGACGCCACCCTCATCCTCCGCGTCCTCCTCGATGTCGTAGATCGCGGTGGCTTCTTCGGCAGGAGGGATCGCCTCGTGCTCATCGGTCCGAGGACCGGCGGGCTCCAGCTCGAGCTCCCGCTCCTCGTCCTCCTCGACCGACTCCTCCTCCTCGACAGGGGCCAAGGGCGCGGGCTTCGGCTGCTCGTCGGCCGGGGGAGCGAAGATCTGCTCCTCTTCCTCGGTCAGCGGCGCCTCGAGCGCCTGGTTGAGCTCGTCGGAGAGCCGCTGCTCGCTGAAGAAGTCGTCCTCCTCGTCCTCGACCACCTCGGCGTCGGGGCCGGTGTCGACGATGCCGTGGAGCGGGTCGACCGGGGCCAGGCGCGGCTCGGCGAGCTCGGCGTCGAGCAGCTGCTCGTCGGAAGGGCTGCGCGACTCGGAATCGGTGTCGAGCTCGGCCGCGACGTCGAAGAACTCGGTCGGCTGCTCGGCGATCGCGTGCCGCTCCTCGGTGGAGTGACCGCCGTCGATCTCGGCCTCCGTCTCGGCGGCCGAATCGACCTCGGGGCGGGGCGCCGGGATCGTCTGTTCCGCGGCGGGCGCGGCCTCGTCGCTCGGCGGCGGCGCCTCCTGGAGGTCGGCGATGTCGGGCAGCCGACGCTCGGAGCCGGCGGCATCGGCGGCCGCCTCGTCGGCGCCCGTGCCCGGAGCGGTCAGGAACTCCGTCGGCGCCTCGGCAAACGGGTCCGCGTCATCGGGCCTCGCGGGAGGCCCAAACGCCTCGTCCTCGAGCCTTTGGACCTCGGCTTCATCCGCGCCATGGGCACGCTTCAATTCCAAATGCTCTCGAATTGCGTCGTCGAGGATGCTCATTTCGCCATTCCCTAGGAGAGGCTTCCAAAGACTATGCGGTTATCCTTGCCCTTGCGAGGCACTGGGAGCAACTTCCCAGCCCGCAACCCGGGGCTATAGCTCAGTTGGCAGAGCGCCTGGATCGCACCCAGGAGGTCGGCGGTTCGAATCCGCCTAGCTCCATCGCACGAAACCCCTGCTAGTGTTCCGCGTCATAAGTTAGTTGACAGTGTGGGGTGGCGATGAGATCGTGGGCTATGCCCGTGAACGCGCTCACCATCGGCAGTAGGGATCGTCAGACGCTGGAGTCATGGACGCGTTGCTCGACCGTCTCGGCCGGGCAACGCGAGCGGGCCGAGATCGTGCTCGCGGTCGCCGGCGGGGCGGGCATCTCGGGCGCCGCCCGGCAGCTCGGGGTCTCGCGTCCGACGGCGATCAAGTGGCGCGACCGGTTTGCCGCGGGCGGGCTCGATGGTCTGAAGGACCGGCCCCGCAGCGGCCGGCCGAAGACGATCGACGACGCGCAGATCATCGCCGCGACGCTGGAGCCGCCGCCGGCCAGGCTGGCCGTCACGCACTGGTCCTCCAGGCTGCTGGGCAGGCACCTGGGCATCGGAGACGCGACCGTCGCCCGCGCCTGGCGTGCCTACCGCGTGCAGCCCTGGCGACAGGGCACCTTCAAGTTCTCCACCGACCCCGAGCTCGAGGCCAAGGTCCGCGACATCGTCGGCCTCTACCTCGATCCGCCCCGCAACGCGATCGTGCTCTGCGTCGATGAGAAGTCCCAGATCCAGGCGCTGAACCGTACCCAGCCGATCCTGCCGGTCCGGCCCGGACTGCCCGAGAAGGCCACCCACGACTACAAGCGCAACGGCACGACCACGCTCTTCGCCGCCCTGGAAGTCGCGACCGGCACCGTGACCGACCGCTGCTACGACCGCCACGGCAAGGCCGAGTTCCTCGACTTCCTCAAGCTCGTCGCGAAGGCTTATCCGCGACGGAAGCTGCACGTCGTGCTCGACAATTACCACACCCACAAGCACGACGACATCAACCGGTGGCTGGCCAGGCACCCCCGGATCACCTTGCACTTCACCCCGACATCGGGCTCCTGGATGAACCTCGTCGAGGTCTTCTTCGGGATCATCACCCGCCAGGCGATCCGCCGCGGCTCCTTCGACAGCGTCAAAGAACTCAACGCCGCGATCCGCGCCTTCATCGACGCCTACAACGACCGCTGCCGACCCTTCGTCTGGACCAAGACCGCCGAGGAGATCCTGCCCCGCTCGACCCGTAAACCAACTTCAGACGCGGGACACTAGTTGCCTGGACTCCGAGGGGGTCCGTTTTAGGGCTCTCCTGACGTTTCCGTGGGTCAGGTAAGGCACTGAGAAACGGCGCACGCCGCTCCGCGCCTAGGTTTCCGGCTTCTCGAAGGCTGGAAA
>JACDGU010000023.1 GCA_013821475.1 Solirubrobacterales bacterium | reverse complement strand
CGCCCGCTCCACCGGCAGCAGCGCCAGCCGCCCGGCGGCGACGGCGTCCCGCAGCTCCTCGACGCTGGCGCCGTCCCGCTCCAGCTGCTCGAGCAGGGCGAGCCGGGCCGTGAGCGCCTCGCCCTCGAGGTCGTCGAGCAGCCCCTCGGCGGCGAAGTCGATCACGCGCGCGCCACCGCGCCGCCGCGGCGGGGGTCGCCGCCGCCGCTGAGCACACCGGTCTGGGGATCTCGCGCAACCGCCTGCACGCCGCCGAAGAATAGGTTGATTTGCGGGCGCCGGGCGAGCTCGAGGCCGCTCGCCTCGATCCGGTCCAGGTCCGCCTCGTCGATCCCGGGCTCGGCCTGGACGAGGCCGTGCTCGTAGTGCAGGCGGGGCGCCGCGATCGCCGCCTCGACCGGCAACGCCTGCTCGACGGCGCGGACGACGGTCTGCAGGATCGCCGAGCGGATCCGGTTGGAGCCGGCGCTGCCGAGGCCGAGGACGATCTCGTTGTCGCGAAGGACGATCGTCGGCGACATCATCGACGGCACCCGACGGCCGGGGGCGATCTTGTGGAAACCCAGCGGGTTGAGGTCCTCCTCCCCGAGCATGTTGTTGAGGATCACCCCGGTGCCGGGGACGAGGACGCCCGAGCCAGAGCCGTTGGAGCAGGTAACGGCAGCGCAGGTCCCATCGGCGTCGATCGCCGAGACGTGGGTGGTCGAGCCGAGCAGGTCGGTGGCGGCGAGGTCGAGGGCCGCCGGCTCGAGCAAGCCGGCCTCCATCCCCTCCTCGTAGAGCGCCGCAGCGAACTCGAGGTCGCGCAGCTCGTTCGCGGCGCCCATCGCCGCGACCAGCTGGCGGGGACCGCTGCGCTCGCCGAGACGCTCGAGCAGCCCCAGCGAGTAGGCGATCAGGATCCCGCCCGAGGACGGTGGCGGGTTGGTCAGGACCTGGGTGCCGCGGAAGGGGGTGGCGATCGGCACGCGCTCGATCGCCTCGTATGAGGCGAGGTCCTGGCGGCCCAGGGTGCCGCCGTTGTCGACGACGAAATCGCTCAGCGCGGCGGCGACATCGCCGCGGTAGAACGGCTCTGACCCTTCGGCTCCGAATCGTTCGAGCGAGTCGGCCAGCTCGGCGAAGCGGAACTCGTCGCCCTCCCGTAGCCGCTCGCCCCGCGGCGCATAGAGCTCTCGGGTTCCGGCCAGGCGCTCGTGGATCGGGGCGAGGATCTCGAGGATGTAGGCCTGCTCGGCGTTGACCGGCGCCCCCCTGCGGGCGAGGCCGACGGCCGGATCGACCAGGTCTTGGAGCGGCATCGAGCCGAACAGCTCGAGCACCCGTACCAGGCCGGCGGGCGTCCCCGGTACTCCACAGGAGGCCGGGCCGACGAAGAACGTCTGCACCGTCTCGGCATCGAAATGGACCGGCACCGCGGCCAGCTCGGTGCGGCGCTCGACGCCGTCCAGTCCGGGTGCGGCGACGAAGAAGTCGATCAGCCGCGTCTCGCCGCCGCGGTGGACCATCATGTAGCCGCCCGCACCCAGCCCAGTCAACGGGCTCTCGACAGCGAACGAGGCCAGCACCGCGGCGATCGCCGCGTCGACCGCATTCCCGCCCTCGCGCAGCACTCCCGCGCCGGCCTCGGCGGTGAGCGCATGCCCGGCTGCGACGACCCCCTTCATGGGGCGCTACCGACTACCCGGGCAGGAACTCTGGGACATCTATTCCGAGCTCGCCACC
This sequence comes from Solirubrobacterales bacterium, assembly GCA_013821475.1. GTDB lineage: Bacteria > Actinomycetota > Thermoleophilia > Solirubrobacterales > 70-9 > VAYN01. The sequence goes on along the minus strand of JACDGU010000023.1, from coordinate 23,027 downwards.
ACGCTCGGAGCGACCCTGGCGAGCGCCGCCGGGGGCCTCTTTGGTGCGGCGGATCGTCGGCTCGGCGGCACGCCGCGACGGCGTCCGCCCGTCGAAGCGGGTGGCGACGACGGTGACCCAGATCTGGTCGGAGAGCTCCTCGTCGACGTTGGCGCCGAAGATGATGTTGGCGTCGGGGTGGGCGGCCTCGCCGACCACCTTGGCGGCCTCCGAGACCTCGACCAGCGAGAGGTCGGCGCCGCCGGTGATCGAGAGCAGGATCGAGCGGGCGCCCTCCATCGAGGTCTCCAGCAGCGGCGAGGAGATTGCTTTTTCGGCGGCGAGGACGGCCCGATCGTCGCCGTAGGCCATGCCGATTCCGAGCAGGGCGCGACCGGCGTCGGACATGATCGTCCGCACGTCGGCGAAGTCGAGGTTGATCACCGCAGGCAGGGTGACCAGGTCGGAGATGCCCTGGACGCCCTGGCGCAGGACGTCGTCGGCGACCTGGAAGGCCTCGACCATCGAGGTCTGCTGGTCGAGCACCTGCAGCAGCCGGTCGTTGGGGACGACGATCAGGGTGTCGACCTCGGAGGCCAGCTCTTCGATCCCCTTGTCGGCCTGGTCGCCGCGGCGGTTGCCCTCGAAGGTGAAGGGCTTGGTGACGATGCCGACGGTAAGCGCGCCGACCTCGCGGGCGAGACGAGCGACCACCGGGGCGGCGCCGCTGCCGGTGCCGCCACCGGCTCCGGCGGCGACGAAGACCATGTCCGAGCCCTTCAGCAGGCGCTTGATCTTGTCCTGCTCCTCGAAGGCCGAGCGGTGGCCGACCTCGGGGTCGGCGCCGGCGCCGAGGCCGCGCGTCTGCTCGTCGCCGATGTGGACGGTGACGTCGGCGACGCAGAGCTGCAGGGACTGGAGATCGGTGTTGACCGCCACGAACTCGACCCCGGGGATGCGGGCGTCGACCATCCGGTTGACCGCGTTGACGCCGGCGCCACCGACGCCGACGACTTTGATCACCGGCTGGTGCGGCTCGCCGCTGCCGGGCGGCTCGTAGGCAGGCTCCTCGCGCCCGTAGCGCGGGTTGGCGGGGGCAAGCTCTTCGCGCCCGTGCGGCTTCGGTTCCTCGGAGAAGACACGTTTCAGCCGCTCCGGAGCGCTCTCGGAGCTCTCGGCCGGCTGTTCCGGCTCGGCAACGGGCTCTTCGGCGGCCTGGTCGAAGAACGGAGCCTCCTCGGCCTGGGGCGCATCGTCGCCGACGGGACCCGTCGGCGAGGCGCCTTCGTCCCCGGCTTTCTTGGCCTCGGCCGGATCGAGCCGGCCGTAGCGCGGCTCCTCGGCCGGATCCAACGGGGCGTCGTCGGAAGTCGAGCGAAAGAGATCGGCGAGGGGACCCTCGCGCATGCTTGCGCGCTTATTCCGCCGTGCCATTCGCCAGAACCTCCTTCGCCAGCTCCCGGTAGTAGTTCGCAGCGCTGCTGCCGGAATCGTACTTGAGCACGCTCGTGCCTTTCACGGGCGCCTCGGCGAACTTCACCGCCTTGCGAATTCGGGAGCGGAAAACGAGGTCGCCGAAGTTCTCTTCGAGGATCTCCACAGCCTCCTTGGCGTGGACGGTCCGCGCGTCGAACATCGTCGGCAGGATGCCCTCGATGATGACATCCGGGTTGAGGTTCTCTTGGATCATCTTCAGCGTGTTCTGAAGCTGGACCAGCCCGCGCATCGAGAGATACTCGCACTGGACGGGGACGATCACTTTGTTCGCCGCCGTCAGCGCGTTGATCGTCAGCAGGCCGAGGCTCGGCGGCGTGTCCATGCAGATGAAGTCGTAGTCGCCCGAGACCTCTTTCAGCGCCTTCTCGAGCGCGCGCTCGCGGCCGATCTTGGTGCTCATCGCGATCTCGGCGCCAGCCAGGTCGATCGAGGCGACGGCGATGTCGATCTCGCGTGCGACGATGATCTCGCTGATCGGCATGTCGTTGACCAGCACGTCGTAGAGGCTCTTCTCGACCTTGTCCGGGTCGATCCCCTGGCTCATCGTCAGGTTGCCCTGCGGGTCGAGGTCGACGCAGAGCACGCGGTAGCCCTGCTCGGCGAAGGCGACGGCGAGGTTGAGGGTGGTCGTCGTCTTGGCGACGCCGCCCTTCTGGTTGGCGAAGGCGATCACGTCGGCCGGCTTGACCGGGATCTCCGGCTCGGCGGCCTGGCGTTCGCGGTCTTTGACGAAGTCGAGGCGGGTCGGCGCGATCAGGTCCATCGCCTTCATCCGGCCGTCGTCGACCTCCGGCTCCTGCTCGAGCGCCGAGGCAGCCTGCTCTGGCTCGGCGACCCGCACAGCGGCTGACGGCTCCGGAGCAGAGCTCTGGGCGGGCTCCGCCTCACGGGGAGGCGCCGACGCCTGCGGCTCGCCGTCGTACTCCTTGTCTTCATACTTGTCGGAGTACTGATCTCCGGAGGACTGCTCGACGTAGCTCTCCTCGAAATCGTCGTGACGACGCTCCGGGACGGCTTCCTCCATACGCTGGAGCTCCTCCACGATCGGATGCGGCTCCTCGATCGTCACGGGCGCGGACTTTGGCTTGCGGCTTAGAAATCCCATTGCGCGGATATTCGTATGGGACCCGGCTTTTCCTGCCGGCTCCCGAAATTGCTAGGAATTGCCCGATACCCGAACTCCTCGACAAGCGATTGGTAATCGTCACCGGCAAGGGTGGCGTCGGCAAGACGACGGTCGCGGTGGCCCTCGGGCTGCGCGCCGCGGCGGAAGGCAAGCGGACCATCGTCTGCGAGGTCTCCTCGCAGGAGAACACCTCGCGGATGTTCGACCACACCGCCGTCGGCTTCCACGAGGTCGAGATGGAGGAGAACCTCTGGTCGATCTCGATCGACCCCGACGAGTCGATGCGCGAGTACGTGCTGTTGCAGCTGAAGGTGCGGGCGATGCGCGACATGCTCTTCCGCAGCCGCATCTTCAACTACCTCGCCGCCGCCACTCCCGGGCTCAAGGAGCTGGTCACGATCGGGAAAATCTGGGAGCTGGCGCGCCTCGACCGCAAGGTCAAGTCGGGCCGTAAATACGACCTCGTGATCGTCGACGCGCCGGCGACCGGCCATGGCGTCGGCTTCCTGCAGACGCCGCGCACCTTCGCCTCGATTGCCCGCGTCGGCCCAATCCATACCCAGGCGCAGACGCTCGACCGCTTCATCACCGACCACGAGAACACCGGAACCGCGATCGTCGCCCTGCCCGAGGAGATGCCGGTCAACGAGTCGGCGGCGCTGGAGGTGGAGCTGCGCGACGAGGTCGGCGTCGCGGTCGACCGCGTCTACCTCAACGGCCTCTATCCCGAGCGCTTCTCCAAGCCCGAGGTCGAGCGTCTGGCCGGCCTGGCCGACGGCGAGGAGGGCGCGGTTCGCGCCGCCGCTCGCGCCGCCCTCTCCGAGCACGCCCGCGCCCGCTCCCAGCGTGCCCAGCTGGCCCGGCTGCGCCGCCGGGTCGAGGCCCCGGTCAAAACCCTGCCCTTCCTCTTCGAGCCCGAACTCGGCCCCGAGGCGGCGCGGCGGCTCTCCAAGAGACTCTCCTGATGCCGACCCTGGGCGACGTCCTCGAGGGCAAGACGATCTGCATCTGCGCCGGCTCCGGCGGGGTCGGCAAGACGACCACCTCGGCGGCGATCGCGACCGGGATGGCGGCGCAGGGGCTGAAGGTCTGCGTGCTGACGATCGACCCCGCCAAGCGCCTCGCCGACTCGCTCGGCCTCGAGGAGCTCGGCAACGAGGCGCGCCGGGTCGACCCGGCGCTGTTCGAGAAGCAGGGGGTCGAGATGAAGGGCGAGCTGTGGGCGATGATGCTCGACGCCAAGGCGACCTTCGACGAGCTGATCGCCCGCCAGGCGCCCGACGAGGAGTCGCGCGACCGCGTCCTCGAAAACCGCATCTACCAGCAGATCTCCAGCGCCCTCGCCGGATCGCAGGAGTACATGGCGATGGAGAAGCTGTTCGAGCTCCACACCGAAGGCCAGTTCGACCTACTCGTGCTCGACACGCCGCCGACCCGCAACGCGCTCGACTTCCTCGACGCGCCCAAACGCCTGACCCAGTTCATCGAAGGCAAGTCGCTGCGGGTCTTCATGAAGCCGACCGGACTGGCGGCCAAGGTCGCCGGCCGCGGCGCCTCGGTTGCGCTGGGGGTGATGAAGCGGATCGTCGGCTTCGACCTGATCGCCGACCTGGCCGAGTTCTTCAACGCCTTCAGCGGCATGATCGACGGCTTCCAGGCCCGCGCCAAACGGGTCGACAAGCTGCTCGCCGACCCGGAGACCTGCTTCCTCGTCGTCTGCGGCCCGCAGGGAGAGCCGATCAACGAGGCCGTCTACTTCCACCGCAAACTGGTCGAGGCGAAACTGCCCTTCGGCGGCGTCATCGTCAACAAGGTCCACTACCCGGCCGAGCAGCTGCGCGGAGCCGACCCGGTCGACCTGCCGGCGACGCTGGCCGAGAAGCTCGACGACGAGGACCTGGCGCGTCGGGTCGCCGCCAACTTCTCCGACTACCAGGCGCTGGCCGAGCGCGACGCCCGCAACATCGAGCACCTCGCCACCGAGCTGCGGACCAAAGGCGTGATTCGGGTCCCATACCTCGACGAGGACGTCCACGACCTGGCCGGGCTGGCGGAGATCAACCGCTACCTGTTCGCCACCGGCGAGGAGCGGGTGGCGATGGCGGCGGGAAGAGCCTAAGAAGCGTCGCGGCCGTAGTGCTCGAACTCGAGGTGGGAGACCTCCCAGTCCGCGTCCGGGACCGGGAAGAGGTGGCGCACCCGCGGGGTGTCGACGCGCTCGCGGTGCTGAAGGTCGCGCTCGGCCTCGACCGCGGGCCACTCGAGCGAGTCGCCCGGGCTTTCGTCGCTGATCTCGTCGAGCCAGGGGGTGGCGGTGATGCGGATCTCGTCCGCAGCCGGGATCGGCTCCATGATGCGGGTTTCCTGCTCCATGCAGTCCTCCTCGGTTGACTCGGCGGGCGCGGGAAGATGTTCGACTCGGAACTCGGCGACGCGTTCTTCCTGCGGCGCAAGCTCAGCCGGCAGCGCCTCGGACTCGAAGGGCTCAGGGACGTCCTCGGCGACTGCCTCGGTCTCGACGTCGACGGCGATCTCGGCGTCGCCCTCGGCCAGGCCGCTGACGATCAGGCTCTCGTCCGCCGTGGCGCTGAGGTCGGCGCCGAGCTGACCGAGCGCGGCCTGGCGCAGCAGCCTGCGCACGCTCTCCTCCGCCCAGTTCGCAAGCTCGGTGCCGCCTTCGAGCGGTCGGCCGTTCATCGTCGAGCGCTCGAGCTCAAGAGTCTCTTCGACCCGCTCGCGAGCCTGGATGCGATCGAGCGAGTCGTCCGCGATCAGCGCCGCGGCGCGCATCGGCAGCGAGGCGCCGACCGGTCCATGGCCCTCGAGCACGGCACGCAGGGCGAGCAGGTGGTCGCTGAGGCCGTCGAGGGCGCTGTCGCGCTCACAGCCCATCTCGAAGCGGCCGACCGCCCAGGTCAGGGCGCTGTCGGGATCCGGGCGCGACTCGAGCGCGCTGGCGAACTCGCCCAGCTCCTCGCCCTCGGCCTCGCTCAGTCGGTAGCCACCGGGCCGGGTGGCCGGAGCGCCGGTGGCGACTCGCCGCCAGGTGTCCTCGCCGGTCGGGGCGAAGGCGTGCGGACCGAGTCCGATGCCACAGCCCTTGAACAGCCGCATCACGCTGATCAACTCGTGCAGTTGGCGCAGCGCCGCCTCGGCGCCTTCGTCAGAGTGCTGCTCGGCGACGGCGAGGAACTGGGGCTCCCAGGCCGCCCGCCCCATGCCCTCGCTGCGCATCGCGTCGGTCGGTGCGTCGATCGAGTCCGCCCGCACCATCCGCACCCCATGGGGCAGCTGCAGCCGCGCCATCGACATCCGCAGCCCGACGATCGGGACGATCAGGACATCGGCGTCGTCGGCGTCGCGCGCTTCGGCGTCGAGGGTCGAGAGCGCGTCGTCGAGCCGCACCCGGTCGAGCGAGAAGCCGGTGCTGCCCTCCCAGAGGGAGGAGAAAAAGGTGATCAGCATCGACTCGGCGCGCTCGCCGGGATCGGCCGGAACCGACTTGCCGCGGGACTCGAGGTAAGAGGCGGCAACGCCGGCCTCGATCGCGGCCTCCCTGGCCGGGGAGAAGCTGGGCAGCGAGCGCAGATCGTCGGCGCGCTCCTCCACGTAGCGGCCGGTCAGCGGCACATAGCTATAGAAGGCTGATTCCTTGCCATCCTCGGCAGCCACGTCGAAGGGGATCGAGTCGCCGCTGGCGACCAGGGTGCTGAACCTGGTCGCAGCCTCGGTGGCAAGTCGCCGCAGCGCTTCGGTGAGGAGAAAGTCACGCACGGCCCAGCCTTCCGCCCGCCGGGCGTCGCTCCTGCGCCTGCACGGCGCCTTGCAATTCCGTCAGCGACGCGCCTGGCGGCCGCGCAGGCACGAATCCGGAGGACTCAGGAAGTGGCCGGCGCCAGCTCGTGCTCGGACTCGGTGGCGAGCCAACGACGCCCGTAGCTGCGCATGTCCTCGATCAGCGGCACCAGCGCCCGGCCTTTGTCGGTTAGCGCGTACTCGACCCGCGGCGGCACCTCTGGGTAAGTGTGGCGAGCGACAATGCCCTCCTCCTCCAGCGCCCGCAACCGCAGCGACAGCGTCCGCGGGCTGATCCCCTCGAGCGAGCGCTCGAGCTCGCAGAAGCGACTGCTGCCATCGGCGAGGTCGCGGATCAGCAGCAAGGTCCACTTGCCGCAGACGACGTCGGCGGTGCGGCAGACGGGACAGGTGGAGTTGGTGGCGGCGCTCATCTGAATCCTTTCGGAACACAATGGCTTGGCCAAGCCGAAAGTCCTTACTTCAGGAAGTGTAGCGACGTGGCTTCATTTACTGAAGTACTGGACAGGTTCGGCGGTCCGGGGTCCAGGGATGGACGTTTGACCGAGGCGGCGGGCAGCCCTGGGGCGGTTGGCGCTCCGGAGGGCCCTGTCCGGTGGGCTTTACGTCGGTATCGGCTAAAGCCGGGGCCCTGCGGTACCGATGGTGAGGCATGACTGCGGCAAGAGCGCCGAGCACCCCGCCCGACCAGGGAGGCTTCGCCCTGATCGAGGTCCTGGTCAGCGCCCTGATCGCGGTCGTCATCACCGCCGCGGTGGTCAGCCTGCTCAGCGCCACTGGCAAGGCGGGCGCCGCCGAGCGCCAGAAGTCCCAGGCGTACTCGGTCGCCCAGGAAGACCAGGCACGCCTGCGGGCGACCCGGATCACCGATCTCGACGTCGCGATGACCCCACGGAACGTGACCCTGAACGGAACGCGCTACGAAATCACCTCCACCGCAACCTTCGTCAGCGACAAGACCGGAACCACCAGCTGCGGCAGCGAATCCAGTTCCGACTACGTCAAGCTCGGCTCAGAAGTCACCTGGCCCAGCATGGGCTCCGCCGATCCAATCCGCATCGAAAGCATCGTCTCGCCGGTCACCGGCTCGCTCGATCCCAGCCACGGCAACCTCAAGGTCACGGTCACCAACGCCTCCAATGTGGCGATCTCGGGCGTCGGGCTCAACGGCACCGGGCCGGGCGCCTTCAGCGGCTCGACCGATTCCTCCGGCTGCGCCCTCTTCGGCGGCCAGCCGTCAGGCAAATACACGGTGACCCCGAGCCTTTCCTCGGAATACGTCGACTTCAACGGCGAACCGCCGAGCGCCGAAACCGTCAGCATCACCTCCGGGACGACCGCCCCGCTGGTTCTGCAGTACGACAAGGCGGGCACCGTCCAGATCGGCTTTACCGTCCGGAACAGCGCCGGCACGATCGAAAACTCCTACGACGACGCGGTGACGGCGCTCGCCACCGGCCTCGAAAACGGCGCCAAGGTCTTCGGAACGCCCGGGGGCACTCTGGTCCGGCCGATCAACGCGACGCCGCTTTATCCCTTCACCTACAGCTACAACTTCTACGGCGGGTCCTGCACGGCCAACAAACCCGAAGCCGGCTCGGCCAACGTCGCCGCCCCGTCCGGGGGGACCGCCGTCGCGAGCGTCCAGTTGCCGGCGCTCTACCTGACGGTCAAGAACAGCAGCGGCACCGCCGCCGAAAAGCTCGCCCTCAGCGGCGCCCGGGTCACCGTCACCGACGTCAACTGCTCGGTCAGCGGGACGCCCGTGAAGAGATCGTACACGACAAATTCCGCCGGCAGCCTCCCCAATCCCGGTCTCTCGTGGGGCACATACAACATTTGCACCTCGGCCTCGATCTCGGGGACGGTGAGGCGGGTGAACAGCACCAACGTCGTCGTTCATGCCCTCACCGGCACGGCGCTGACGATGACCCTCTCGACCACCTCCGAACCCGGGGCCTGTCCGTGAAGCGGCTCGACCTGATCCGCGACGAGCGCGGGATGACCCTGGTCGAGCTCGTGGTCGCCACCACCGCCGGGGTCGTGGTGATGACCGGAATCGTGCTGACGATGATCGTGACCATGCGCGAGACCAACCGGGTCTCCAGCCACGTCGAAGCCAACCAGAATGCCCGCATCACGATGACCAAGATCATCAATCAGCTCCACTCGGCCTGCGTCGCACCGCAGATCGCGCCGGTCCAGGAAGGCAGCTCCGGCACCCTGCTCAGCTTCCTGCACCAGTCCGGCTCGACGGTTGCCCCGACTCCGGTGCTGAGCAAAATCTCCCTCACCGGGACGACCCTGTCGCAGTCCGACTACCCGGTGAGCGGCGGCGCCGCCCCGAAATGGATCTTTGCCACCACGCCGTCCTCGACGGTGCAGCTGATGACCGGGGTCAGCGCGATCTCCGCCAGCCTGCCGATCTTCCGCTACTTCGCGTACTCGAACGGTCAGATCTCGGCGACGCCGCTGGCGACGCCGCTCGGGACCAATTCCACCACCGCGGTCCAGGTCAACGTCGCCTTCCAGATGTCGCCTCTGAACGACGTCTCAGGGGACGCCAACGCCGAAACCGAGATCCAGAACGCCGCCCTGCTCCGGCTGACGCCGCCCGCCTACAACTCGGCCTCCGCCAACCTCCCCTGCCAATGACGGATCGCAACCAGGAGAGCGGCTTCACGATGATCGCGACCGTGATCGCGATGTCGATCATCATGCTGCTCGCCGTCGTCGCGGTGGCCGCGGTCAACGGCGACACCCACCTGACCCGCCGCGACCTCGATAGCAAAAAAGCCTTCGAGGCGGCGAAAGCGGGGATCGACGACTATTCCTACCACCTCAACGCGAACAGCGGCTACTGGGCGGAATGCGCGAGCGTGCCCGCGCCCAACGCCGTCAACCAGCAGGGCTCGACGACGAAGCGCCGCTCCGTCCCGGGCAACACCGGAGCGACCTACGCGCTCGAACTTATCCCCGCGACCGGCCAGTCGACCTGCAACCCGGCGACAATCTCGACCGCGACGACGAGCATGATCGAGACTGGGGAAACCCTGCCGGGCTCGTTCCGGATCCGCTCCAACGGCTACTCGGGAAACGCCAAGGCCTCGATCGTCGCCACCTTCAAACCGCCGAGCTTCCTGGACTACGTGTACTTCACCCAGCGCGAGACCCTGGACCCGGTCTCCTACGGCTTCGAAATCGGCTCTTCCGAACTAGAAAAGGCCAACAAACTCTGCTCGCTGACCTGGCAGGAGGGGCGCTACGACGAACCGATCTGGGAAAAATACAACAGCGAAACCAGGCGGACCGAATCCCAGTACTGCTTCAAAATCTCCTTCGCCACCGGCGATCAGATCAAGGGTCCGATCCACACCAACGACGCGATCGCGATCAACGGAACCCCGTCTCTGGGTCGGAACAGCGCGGACATGATCGAAGTCGGAGCCGAACCGCCCGGCTGGTATCCGATCAACAACACCTCCGTCGACAGGCCCAATTTCGTCGGCACCTTCACCACCAGGGCCCCCGTCCTGGTGCCGCCCGCGAGCAACTCCCAGCTGGCGGAAATCGCCCAACCCACGTTCAGGTACACCGGCCAGATCCAGATCTGCCTCAGCGGGACGACGATGACGGTCGGCAACAATGGCACCTGCACCGGCAAATACACGGGCAGCATTCCCACCAACGGCGTCATCTACGTCTCCAACGGCAGCTGCACCGACGCTCCTTACTCGCCGTTCACCGCCACCTACCCGACCACCTCCGGTTGCGGCAACGTCTACGTCCAAGGGGAATATTCGGGGCAGCTGACGATCGCCGCCCAGAACGACATCATTATCAACGGCAACCTGACCAGGGAAAGCGGCAGCAACGGCATGCTAGGCCTGATCGCCAACAACTTCGTCCGCATCTACCACCCGTTCTGCGCCTCGGCCTCCGGGACGCCGACCTGCACCACCACCACGGCCGAGACCGGGGTCAGGGAATGCAACGGCGGCGAGAACGGCGCCGGCACGCTGTACAACCCTGAAATCGACGCGGCGATCCTGGCGATCGAACACTCGATCATCGTCGATCACTACGACTGCGGAAACGTCCTCGGAACGCTCAACGTCGAAGGCGCCCTGGCGCAGAAATATCGCGGCCCCGTCGGCACCGGCTCGAACACCAGCCCCTCGACCGGCTACCTGAAGAACTACGTCTACGACAACCGGCTCCACTATCTTGAGCCGCCGAGCTTCATCGACCCGAAACCCGCCAACTGGGTGATCGGCCGGGAGACGCTCGGATGATCCGCTCTACGCCTAGAGCCGCGTAGCGCCGGCAAGGGAAATATCGCCCGGGGCAAAGGTTTCGGGCGCTCCCTGCCGATCTAACTGGTGAGCGCGCAGCGAACGGCGCGCCGACCCACCGATACAAGATGCTTGAACTGACCAAGAAGAAGAGCGAGAGATCACTCGTCGGCCTCGAGATCGAGGCCGGCAGCGTCGCCGCGATCGAGGTCCGCAGCAATGGCAGCCACGATCTCGCGGCGACCGCGATCGCCCCGCTGCCCCCCGGCGCCTTCCAGGAGGGCGAGGTAATCGATTCCGACGCGATCGCCGAGACGCTGCGCGCGACCTTCGCCGAGAACGGCCTGCCCAAACGGGTGCGGCTCGGAATCGCCAACCAGCGCGTCGTCGTCCGCACCCTGCGACTGCCGGCAATCGACGATCCCCGAGAGCTCGAGGCGGCCGTCCGCTTCCAGGCCGAGGAGCGGATCCCGATGCCGATCGACCAGGCGATCCTCGACCATCGCGTGGTTGGCGGAGTCGCCGCCACCGAGGACGAGGGGGCACGGATCGACGTCGTCGTCGTCGCCGCCCGCCGAGACATGATCACCGCCTCTCTGAAGCCGCTGCGCGACGCCGGGCTGCACCCCGTCGGCGTCGACCTCTCCGCCTTCGGATTGATCCGCGCCCTCGGCGGCAATGGATCGGCAGCAGACGACGAGCGGGGCCACCCCTCCACCACCCTCTTCTGCAACATCGGCGACGGCACCAACCTCGCGGTCGCCAACGGCCGCTCCTGCCTCTTCACCCGTGTCGCTCCCGCGGGGCCCGAGGGAATCGCTGCCGACCTCTCCGCCGGCACCGGCCTCGCGCTCGAGAACGCCCGCCTCTGGCTTGCCCACGTCGGCCTCGCGCAACCGCTGGAGGCGATCGAGGGCGACCCGGCTCTGATCGCCCAGGTCCGGGGGGCGCTCGAGAGGGGCGCCTCGGCGCTGCTCGACGAGCTGCGCCTCTCGCTCGACTTCTACGGAGCCCAGGAGGGCGCCGTGGCGGTCGAGCGGATCGTGCTGACCGGTCCCGGCAGCGTGATCCCGGGCCTGGCGGAGCAGATGGCCCCGGTCCTGGGACTGCCGATCGAAGTTGGCCGTCCCGCCGCCCTCGCCGGTCTCGACCCCGCTGCCGCCGCGCGCCTGACCCTCTCCTACGGCCTCGCTCTGGAGGCTTGAGCGATGCGTCCGGTCAACCTGATCCCCGCCGACGAACGCCGCGGCAGCCGCAAGCCGATGCGCGGCGGCTCGCTCGCCTACATGGTCCTCGGTGGCCTGGTCGCGGCTCTGCTCGGGATCGTCCTGATCGTCGGCGCCGAAAACCAGATCTCGAGCCGCAGCGCCGAAGTCACCGAACTGAAATCGGAGACCGCGGCGGCGGAAGCGCAGGCGAGCAAGCTCGCCGCTTTCACCCAGTTCCACACCCTCAGCAGCGCCCGTACCACGACCGTCTCCAACCTCGCCGACAGTCGCTTCGACTGGGAGAAGGTGATGCGCGAACTGGCGCTGATCCTCCCCAGCGACGTCACTCTGACCAACCTGACCGGCTCGGTGCGCCCGGGGATCTCGGTCGGCGGCGGCGAAAGCGTTTCGCTGCGCTCGGCCGTCGCCGGGCCGGCGCTCTCGATGGTCGGCTGCGCCGCCGGGCAGGAATCGGTCGCCAGCTTCGTAACCGACCTCAAAGACATCGACGGCGTCACCCGCGTCGGCCTGCAGTCCTCACTCCGCCCGACCGCCGAATCCGGCGGTTCGGAATCCGCCAGCGGCAGCTGCACCGCCGGCACGTCCACCGCCCTCTTCCAGATCGTCGTCGCCTTCGATGCGGCCCCGGTTCCCGTCGCCGCCACCTCGACGACCGAAGTCGCCGCCGCACCCGAAGAAGCGGCCCCCGAAGAAGGCGCCGCGGAACCCGCGGCCGAAGGCACCCCTGCCGCCGCGGAAGGTGAATGACGTGACGACCACCAACTCGAGTCGAACGATCGTCGCCATCCTCGTCGTCACGGTGCTCGCCGCCGCTTTCTGGATCCTGATCTTGAGCCCAAAGCGCCAGCAGGCGAGCGACCTGGCCACTGAAGTCGAAACGCAGCAGACTGCCCTCGTCGCCGCACAGGGCCAGGTCAGCGAAGCGAGCGCGGCCCGGAGCGAATTTCCCACTGACTACCGCAAGCTGGTCGTCCTCGGACAGGCTGTGCCCGCAGGGGGCGAAACCGCCTCCCTGCTGGTCGAGTTGCAACGGGTGGCGGATGACGCCGAAGTCGAATTCGAAACCCTCCAGTTGAACTCCGGCGAAGGCGGCGAAGCCGGCACTGCGAGTGGCCTGGCGCCGGAAGTGGGTCCCACGACCTCGGTCAAGGCCTCGGAAACCGTGCCCCCGACCGAGGCCGAGGCGGCCCTACTGCCCCTCGGTGCCACGGTCGGCTCGGCCGGACTCGGCGTGATGCCCTACAACCTCACCTTCAAGGGCGACTTCTTCCAGATCGCCGACTTCATCCACGGGATCGACTCCCTGGTCCACGTCAACAAGTCCACGGTCGGAGTCGACGGGCGCTTGATCACCCTGGACGGCTTCTCCCTCGCCGAAGGGACGACCGCGGGGGCTTCCGGGCTGACCGCGAACTTCACCGTCACCACCTACATCGCCCCCCCGGAACAGGGAGTCACGGCCGGTGCCACGCCGACGACGCCGGCAACGCCGGCCGCGGAACCGGTTCCCGAAACCACCACCGGCACCGCGTCCGCCTACTCGACTGGCGACGAAGCCCGATGAAACGACTCAAGGGCCCCGAGATCAAAATGCCGAAACTGAAGGCGCCGCAGTTCCTGGTCGACCTCTACCGCGACCTCGACGACCGGCACCTGCTGCCGATAGTCGCACTGCTGATCATCGCCATCGTCGCGATTCCGTTCGTGCTGAGCGACTCGGGAAGCTCGGCAGAAGAAGCCGGCGCCGAAGCGATCGCGACCCCAAGCGCGATTCCCGGAACGGGCCAGAGCAAGTTGGTCGTCGTCAAAGAAGATCCGCGCCTGCGGACCTACAAGCACCGCCTCGACCACCTCCATGCCAAGGATCCGTTCGGCAGCGGCAGCAGCAGCAGCAGCAGCAGCAGCGAAGACTCTGAACCTTCCGCGAGCACCAGCGCGCAGGAATCGATCACCGAAGTCGAAACCTCGACGACGGAAGAAAGCACCCCGACCACCGAATCGAGCGGCAGCTCGCCCTCTACGGTCGAATCGGGCTCGACCAAGGCGACGGCCACGTACTTCACCTACGCGATCGACGTCAGGGTGACGCCGATCGGCGGCGACGGCAAGCCGAGCAAGGTCAAGCCCGAAGTCCGCGAAGAGCTGCCGCCGCTGGTGATGCTCCCCAGCCGCGAGACGCCCGCCCTCACCTACATCGGTCCCAGCCGCGACGGCAAGAAGGCGATGATGCTCGTCTCCTCCGACGTCACCGCGCTGTTCGGCGACTCAAAGTGCGCAGTCGGCTCGCAGGCCTGCCAGCTGCTCGCGCTCGAACCCGGCCTGCCGGAGACCGTCGTCTACGGCCCCAAGGCGCGCACCTACAAGATCGAACTGATCAAGACCAAGGTCGTCTACACCGATCACCTCGAACGCGCCCCCCTCGGCCAGCCCAAGAAGTCCGACCAAGTCGCCGGCCGCATAGCCCCTCGCGGCGACTAGCGCCGACTTTCGCTTCCCTAACCCAGGTACAGGTCGAGCAGGGCGTTGCCGGCGAGCAGGCCGACGACGCCGCCCAGGGCCAGGAACGGCCCGAAGGGGATCGCCATCTTTCGCGCCCGCTGTCCGTAGCGGGCGATCAGCACCAGGCCGACCGTGCTCCCGGCCAGCAGCGCCAGGAGCAGAGCCGGCGCGACGGCGCTACCGAGGAAGAGGCCCATCGTCGCCGTCAGCTTGACGTCTCCCATGCCCATCCCCTTGGGATAGGCCAGGACGACGAGGAACAGGAGGCCCCCGGCGCCGACGGCGGCCGCCGCTCGCCCGGCCAGGCTGCCGGTGTCGAAGGGCACCGCGATCGCCAGGCAGAGGATCGCGCCAGTGAGCAGGATCTTGTTCGGGATGATCCGCTGCTCGAGGTCGGTCAGGGTCACCGCGGCCAGCACCGACACGAAGACGAGTCCGACCACCGCCTCGGCCGCGTCGTGACGGTAGACGAGAACCGTCGCCGCCCAGAGCAGGGCGACGGTGAGCTCGGTCAGCGGATAAAGCCAGGAGATCTTGGCGCCACAGCAGCGCGCCCGGCCCTGCAGCACGATCCAGGAGAAGAGTGGAACGTTGTCGTAGGCGGCGATCTGAGCCCCACAGGCGGGGCACTGTGAGCGCGGTCCGGCAATCGACATTCCGCGTGGAACTCGGTAGGCCACCGCAGAGACGAAGCTGCCGGCCATCAGGCCCGCGAAAAATGCGATTGCGACGATGCCGGCCACTGAGGTCGAGTTCTACCGGGCCGGGCGGCTGGCGCTCCGACGCGCCAAGACCATCAGGGGCGCTTGACGACCTGGAAGCTACGCTTGACGCCATTCTGCTCACGGTTTCCGGCGGCGTCGTAGGCCTTGACCCGAAGCAGGTGGCGCTTGTGGCCCACCTTCTTCAACCTCAGGGGTGCCTGGCACGATTTCCAGGGCTTGCTGTCGACCTTGCAGAGAAAGCTGGTCTCCGGACCGCCGGTTTTATCGGCGAAGCGAAAGACGACAGCAGTCTTGACCGTCTTCACGGGCGGGCCCCCGGTGATCCGGGTGCGGGGAGCGATCGAGTCGTCGGTATAGATCACCGGCGATGGCGAGCAGACGGACTCGTCGCCGCCGCCATCGACGGACTTGCCGTAGAAGGCGATCGCCGTGTTGGGGACGATCTGGACCGGCAGGCCGGCCTGGAACTGCGCCGCCGAACCCTTGGCGAGCAGTGGCGCCTGGCAGTCGGAATTGGCGTAGATCTTGACCACGCTGGCGCCGGCGCGGTGCCGGTGACGAGCGGCGTGGGATCGTTCGCGATCGGGCTGGGGCTCGTCCGCAGCTGCGGAGGCTGGGGCTTACCCGGGGGGTCCTTGACCCCCGGGGCCACAACCGGGGTCGTCGCGGGTGGCGGCGTCGTACCCCCGCCTCCGCTCGGCTGTTCGCCCGGCGGTTCCACCGGGGTCAGCTCCTGGTAGGTCGCCGAGGTGGCGGAGCATGCAGATGGAAGTTCCGCCCAACTCGCCCGGGCGAAGAAGGTGGTGCTCGAGTTGTCCGCGACCGCGACCTGGATGCCGGCCGACGCGAACTGAGTCGCCGTCCCGGTGGACACGGGACTGCCGGCGCAACTGGAGGTCGTGTAGATGGCGACGGTCGACCCAGGCCCGGCACTGCCGAGGACGTGGGGAAGATTGTTGTTCGCCGGCGAGGCGGGATCGACGGAAGTCACCGTTGGCGCACTGGGCGGTTCGGACACCACCACATAGGTGATGTCGTTGGAACATCCGGAGACGCCGCTGACGTCCGAGTTGATCGCCGAGAAGGTCGTGGTCGAACCGGGCGCAACGGTGACCTGGATGCCGGAGTTTTCGAGCTGGGCAACGGTGCCCGAGGCGACTTCGGGACCCGCGCAGCCGGGTTCCGCGTAGATCGCGATCGAATTGCCGCTGCCGTCAGGCGCGATCAGCGCCGTGCGCGGCCCAAAACGGAAATTTGAAGTCGAGGCTAGGCCTCGATTCACCGTTTTCACCTCGAAGGGTGGAAGCAGGCGACTTGAGGTAGGTAACAGCGCCAGGGCGGTTCCGCCGAACCGCCCTGGTGCTCCTTTCGAGGTCGGTCGTCAGCGAATCGCAGCGCCGGCGCCCGTTCAAGGGCAGGCCGAGATCGGCAGCTGCATCGAGGGGGTTGGGGCTGGAGATCGACCGCTGTCGCTACGGGCTCAAAGCGATCGGCAGCGCCCGCAGCCGTGCGAAAGCGGTCGCCAGCGCCTCGGCCCAGGGCCAGGAGCGCGGCAGCCGCAGGGCGGTGCGCCGGCCCGAGCGCACGATCCGCCCGGCGACGTGCAGCAGGCGCTGGCGAACGCGCTTGGGCTCGGCCAGGGCGAGCCGGCCTTCCAGGCAGAGCAGGGCGCTCCAGCGCAGGATCGCCTGGGCTGCCAACGAGATCTCCAGCCAGGCCTGGTTGTGCTCGAAGGCGCCGAAGGGCAGGTTTCGCATCCCGGTTTCCTTGGCGACGCGGATCGAGTCCTCGACGCGGGCATGGCGACGGTGGCGCAGCTCAAGGGCGGCGATGTCGGCGTCGCCCTGGTCGGTGATGAAGGCGGTGTGGCGATAGCCCTCTGAGTCGAAGACCTGAAACTGGGCGCCGGGGTGGGGGCGCTCTCTGCGAACGATCAGCCGCGTGCCCTCGGGCCAGGCCGAGAGGTCGAGTCGGTCGGTCAGCTCTGCGACCTGGGCGCCCTCGCGCTCTTTGCCCTCGGCATCGATCGCCTGGCGCCAGGCCGACTCGGAAACGGCGAGGGTCGCCTCCCGCACCCGTTCGTCGACCCCGTAGCCAACCGAGAAGCGAATGCCGGCCTGGCGGCAGTCGGAGATGAAGGCGTGGGTGCGCCCGCCGATATCGGCGCGGGCGAGGATCTCTCGCCCCAGGTCGGCCTGCGGTAGCTGCTCGAGGGCCAGTTGCAAAACCTCGAAGTGATCGGCGGCGGTGTTGGCGCCGGCGTTGCCGGGACGAAGGACCGCGGCCAACGGCTCGCCGGTCTCGCTCAGGTAACAGAGCAGCGGGTGAAAGCCGAAGCCGCCCTTGTAGTTGCCGGCGGCGTGCTCCTTCTCGGAGTGGGCGCCCACGAGCGATGCGTCGATGTCGAGGGTGATCGTCTGTGGTCGAGCGCCCGCATCCCAGGCTCGCTCAAGCGCCTTCGCGCGGGCGGCGCGGATCGCTTCGCGCGCCACGGCGTCGATCGACTTGATCACCCGGTGGGCCGTTGTCTGCGAGGCGACCGCTCCGAACAGCGCCTCCTGGCCGCGCAGGACGCCGAGGTCTGTGAGGCAGTCGCCACCGTCGGCGACCGCGACGGCGAGGTCGCGCAAAACGACGCCGGGGTTGTGGGCGGAGCGCCGCTCGCGGGTCGGCGCCATCGCCTCCGAGAGCCCTGCGGTGAGCCCGAGCCGATCAGACAGCTCGACCAACAGGAAGGCCCCGGCGTGGGAGACGAGCCCTTCGCCGTCCGCCCTGACTTCTACGGTTTGGGACGTCGTTTGTGTCTTCACCTTCCGGGTGTCCTCCTGGTCTTGAGAATGGGTCGTCGTAAACCGCATTCTCATCGGCCAAGAGGACGTTCCCGGCGGGTTTCCTCAGGTGCTTATCGGTGGTCAGACCTTCGGGTCGACATCGAGGCTATGAGTCAGCCCGTCGCCTTCCCGAGAACCAACCGGCCCGGTCGGACGCCAGCCGCCGACCGTGGGCCGACGATGACAGTGAGATCGAGGCTAGGCTCGCCGAACCGAACACGCGGGGCGTCGTCGAGACGCCCGGGGACGAAGGGTGGGTCCCACCCAGGGTCGGCGTGATGGGCAGCGCTTGAGCGGAGGTCGCGGAGACGACGAGCGCGGTCAACGCAGCCGCCACGATTGCCGCAAAGGGGCGGCTGATCGACCTCGGACCTGGCGCGCGCTTGAACAGCGATGGCATCGTGATCGGGATCGGCAGAGTGTGCAGTGACATTGAGCGAGGGGCGTGCTTCTGGACGAACGCACGAGGGGCGGGCTCAGAGCCCGCCCCTCGGCGAAAAACAACTACCTGGACGAGTCGGCCACTGACAGGTGGCGGCTTAACTATTCCAAGTTCCAGCGGCGGTCCCAGAGACCGTGTTACACCCGCCTTTGTCGGAGGTGGCGGTGGGAATGGTGCACGGATACGTGAGTGCACCGGTGGTCGCCCGTTTGATCGAGAACGTGTTGCCCGTGCTCGACGTTACTTTGACCGTGTATTCGTTGGTGGTCGGAGTGGCAGCCAGGCTTTCGGTGTTAGCGGCGGCGGTTTCCGTCGGCAGAGTCGGCTCGATCTTCTTGAGTTCCGCGGTGGTGCAGCCGGTGTAGGCGGTGGTGACTTCGGTGCCGCAAGTCTCCATCGCTACCTGAGCCGAGTGGGCGTTCTCCTTGGCTTTCGCGTCGGTCGCCTTGTTCTTCTGGTTGAAGAAGGCCGGCAGCGCGATCGCAGCAAGGATGCCGAGGATGAGCATTACGACGAGAAGCTCGATCAGCGTGAAGCCGGCCTCGCTGGTATCGCCGTTGATTCGGGCTCCAATCTTCGCCCGGATATTCTGGAGCAACATAGGTACCTCCTATTGGACCTATCGTTTGCGCCATTGCCCGGGCTTGGGGCTCCGAGACACTGGCAATTACTCACACCTCATCGGCCTCTCAGCGTGCAGCTTTAGCCCCTGCACTGAAGATTTCGTCTAGTTCCATTTTTTGGGACGTCACCGCGAAAACTGGGGTTTCTGGTAACGAAAAAAGGGGCAAGAGACTTACCAACGCCAGAAATGGAGTCGCGGAACCAAACGAACGTCTAGCGCCGGAATCCCGGCGGGAGGGAAGAAATGCTCAGCGGATCTTTTCGTAGATGCTGAACATCGGCAGGTACATTGAGATCACGATGAAGCCGACGATGCCGCCGACGAAGACGATCATCACCGGCTCGATCAGGGCCGTCAGGGCCTTGACCTTGGCGTCGACCTCGGCCTCGTAGAAGTCGGCGATCTTGCTCAGCATGTGCTCCAGCTGACCGGTTTCCTCGCCGACCGCGACCATGTGGCCGACCATCGGCGGAAAGATCGCGTTGGCCTGGATCGGCGCCGCCAGCGAACCGCCGCGCTTGACGGAGTCGTAGACGTCAGCCATCGCCTGCTCGACGACGACGTTGCCGGACGTCTGTCCGGTCAGCTGGATCGCCTGCAGCATCGGCACGCCGGCAGAGACCGAACCGGAGAAGGTCCGCGACCAGCGGGCAAGCGCGACTTTCTGGATCACATCGCCGATTTTGAACGGGATCTGCAATTTGAACCGGTCCCAGAGTTCGTGCCCGCGTTCGGTCTTCTTCAGCTTGACAAAGGCGAAGATCAGCAACCCGATTGCGGGAATGATCACAAACCAGTAACCGGTTAGCGCCTTGGACGCGTTGACGCAGATCTGGGTCGGAAGCGGGAGAGCCGAGGCTTCTTCCGGGTGTTCCGCCGCAAGTTCTTCGAAGATCGTCACGAACACCGGAATCACGAAGGCGACGATCGCGACCAGGACCACGACCGCGACGCTGAAGACCAGCGCCGGGTACATCAGCGCCGATTTGACCTGGCGGCGCAGCACGTCGGCTTTCTCGACCTGGAAGGCGATCCGGTCGAGCGCGTCCTCGAGCCGGCCCGACTGCTCTCCGGAGCGAACCATCGCTCGAAAGAGGCGGTCAAACACCTTCGGGTGGCGCTCCATCCCCTGCTCGAGGGTGGAGCCCGCCTCGACATCGGCGTGGACCGAGGCGACCGCATCGCGAATCTGCTCTTCCTGGGTCTGCTCTTCGAGCGTGTGGAGGGTTCGCAGCATCGGCATCCCCGACGCGACCAGGGTCGCGAACTGGCGCGAGAAGACCGCCAGCGCCCGCATGTCGATCCCCTGCCAGCGCTTGAAGACGTCCTCGATGTTGAACGGCGTCTTCTTCTCGGAGACGTCGAGGACGATCAGGCCGCGCTGGCGCAGCTGCTCGGAGACCTGGGCTTTCGATTCCGCCTCAAGCTCGCCGGCCGACGGCGAGCCGGCCAGATCCATGGCTTTGAAGGCGAAGGTCATCGCGTCGGCCATGTGGCTAGCCCCCGCTCGTGTAGGCCGGCGCTTCCGGCGCGGGGTCGCCGGCCAGCCCGTTGCCGGGCATCGGAACGCCGGCCCCGGCCAGTAGCCGCTTCAGCTCCTCGGGGACCGAGGCCCGCTGTTCGGCGAGTTTGCGGGTGATCGAGCCGCCGCGGACGAGGCGCGCCAGGTCGGCGTCCATCGTCTGCATCCCGACACCCCCCGAGGTCTGCAGGGCGGCGTAGATCTGGTGCGTCTTGCCCTCGCGGATCAGGTTGCGGACCGCAGGCGTCGGGATCAATACCTCGCAGGCGACGACCCGGCCGAGGCCGTCCGCGGTCGGCAGCAACTGCTGGGTGACGATCCCCTGCAGCGCGATCGAGAGCTGAGTCCGCACCTGGCCCTGCTGCTCGGGCGGGAAGACGTCGATGATCCGGTCGACCGTCTGGGCGGTCGACTGGGTATGCAGGGTGGCGAAGACGAGGTGGCCGGTCTCCGCCGCGGTCAGCGCCGTCGAGACCGTCTCCAGGTCCCGCATCTCGCCGACCAGGATGACGTCGGGATCCTGCCGCAGCGCCGCCCGCAGCCCGAGCGCGAAGTCCGGTGCGTCTGCGCCGACCTCGCGCTGGTTGACGATCGAGTGTTTGTGTTGGTGCAGGAACTCGATCGGGTCCTCGATCGTGAGGATGTGGTCCTCGCGCTCGCGATTGATCACGTCGATCATCGCCGCCAGGGTGGTCGACTTGCCGGAGCCGGTCGGGCCGGTGACGAGGATGAAGCCGCGCGGTTTCCTGGTCAGATCGCGGAGGATCTGAGGCACCCCGAGCGTCTCGAGGCTGGGGATCTCCTGCGGCACCAGCCGGAAGGCGGCGCTGACCGAGCCGCGCTGGAAGTAGCAGTTGACGCGGAAGCGGGCGACGCCGGGGATCGCGTAGGCGAAGTCGAGCTGTTTGTTGTTCTCGAAGCGCTTGCGCTGGTCGTCGTTCAGGATGCTGTACACGACCTCGCGGGTCTGCTGGCTGTTGAGCTTCGGGAAGCCCTCCATCGGTTTGATCTGGCCCCTGTCGCGGACCGCCGGAGGGAACCCAGCCGTGATGTGGACGTCCGACGCCTTGATGTCGACCATCTGGTGCAGCACCTCGGAAAAGTCGAATTCAGGCAGTGACACGAAGAACCTCCTCGAGGCTGGTGGAGCCGCTGCGGACCTTGGAAACCCCGTCCTCACGTAGCGTCAACATCCCCTCTTCGTGGGCGGCGGTGGCGATTTCGGGCTCAGCCGCATGAGCGATCGTCATTTCCTTGAGCTTCTCGCTCAGGCTCATTACCGAGTAGATGCCGACCCGGCCTTTGTAGCCGCTCTGGCCGCAACGGGAGCAGCCGACCGGTTCGTAGGCCTCGACGTCGGCGTAGGCGGGAACCCCGGCTTCGGCCAGGGACGCTACTGGGATCGTCACCGGCTTCTTGCAGCTGGTGCAGAGCTTGCGGGCGAGTCGCTGGGCGACGACGCAGTCGACCGAGGAGGCGGTGAGGAAGGTCTCGATGCCCATCTCGGTGAGGCGGGCAATCGCACCCGGGGCGTCGTTCGTGTGCAGCGTGGTCAGCATCATGTGGCCGGTCAATGCCGCCTCGATCGCGATCCGCGCCGTCTCGGCATCGCGGATCTCGCCCACCATCACGATGTCTGGATCTGCCCGCAGGATCGAGCGCAGGCCGGTGGCGAAGTCGAGCCCCGCCTTGCGGTTGACGTTGAGCTGGTTGATGCCGCCGATCCGGTACTCGACCGGATCCTCGATCGTGATGATCTTCTTCTCGACTTGGTTCAGCGCCTGCAGCGCTGCATAGAGGGTCGTCGACTTCCCCGAGCCGGTCGGACCGGTGACGAGGACGGCGCCATAGGCGCGCCTGAAAGCTTCCTCGAAACGAGCCCGAGCGGAGCCATCCATGCCGAGGTCGTCGAGCGTGCGCTGCGAATTTCCCTCGTCGAGGATCCGGATCGTCGCCCCCTCGCCGCGTTGGGTCGGCAGCGTCGTCACCCGCAGGTCGATCCGGCGCCCTTCGACGGTGACCCCGACGCGCCCGTCCTGGGGGACTCGCTTCTCGGCGATGTCGAGCTCGCTCATGATCTTCAGCCGCGAGATCATCGCGCTGATCATCCGCTTCGGGACGTGGGCGGTCTCCTTCAGCACGCCGTCGATCCGGAAGCGGACCCGAAGCTCCGCCTCTTCGGGCTCGAGGTGGATGTCGGAGGCTCCCTCCCCCACCGCCTGGGCAAGGATGCTGTAGACGAGCTTGATCACTGGCGCGTCCTCCGCGCTGACCTTCATCTCGCTGATGCCGGCGCCGCCCGCTTCCTCGTCGAAGTTGTCTTCGCCGACCTCGTCCTCGATGATCGCCTCGGCGGTGGCGCTCTGCAGCGTGCCCAAACGCGAGAGCAGCGCCTCGACGTCCTCCTCGGCGGCGACGGCGATCCGGCAGTCCAGGCCGGT
>JACDGU010000022.1:12686-24881 GCA_013821475.1 Solirubrobacterales bacterium | reverse complement strand
TGGCCGATCGCCTTGACGCAAGCCCGGCGTACCGCAACTGAGAATTGAATTCACCTGCCGGGTCAGATCGTTAGATTCGCGACATGGCGAGCGTTTCCGAGCTGCTCTCGATCTACCAAACGACCGCAGACCTCGTCGAGGCCGAGGACGCCCTCGACCAGATCGCCGCGATGGAGCATCCATCGGACCTCGAACTGGGTGAGTGTTACGAGGGCCTTGCCGAAGTGGCGTCAGAGGAGGAAGACTTTCCCCTCGCCGTGCGAGCGCAGCGCCGCGCGCTTGAGCACGGCTGCCGCCTCCCCGAGCTGGGCCGGGAAATGCTCGGCTGGTACCTGCTGAAGGCGGGCGAGCGGGAGGAGGGAGAGTCCGTCTTCGCCGCGCTCTGCCAGGAGCGTCCCGACGCCCCCGAACTTCTCGCCACGCTCGGCGCCGCCCGCAGCGATTCCGCTGATTGGGAGGGGGCTTTAGGCGCCTTCGAGGAGGCATTGGAGCTGGCGAAGAAGACTGGGGACGAGCCCCTGGTGGGACGACTGAGGGCAGAACGTCAAGAATGCCGCCTCGAGCTCGGTCTGCCACCCGACGATGAAGACCGTCTGGCCGAACTCCGCGGCCACCCTTTTCCGGAGCCGACCAGCTACGCGGTCGCCTGGTACCCGCGCCACCAGATACAAGCCGCGCTCGCGCGTTGGCCCGACCTCGCCGGCGACGTGGAGGACCCCGACGCCTACTGCAAGGTGATCGAGGTCCGCCTCCGCGAGGTGCGCGCCGCGACCGGGCGCGCGCCATCCGTCGCTCCCCTACGGGTGGAGGCCTTCCTCGCGTTCGCCTCAGAGCGGGGGCTGGATCCGAGCACCGGCGGCGCCAGGAGCAGTTTCGCCGCCTTCCTCGGCAGCCGCGACGAAACCGTGCCCTGGCCGCCTGGCAGGAACGACCCCTGTTGGTGCAGCTCGGGACGCAAGTACAAGCGCTGCTGCGGCTGAGGAGCAGCGGCCGTGAGGGAGTGTTCAGCCGCGGGCGGCGAAGGCTCGTCAGCGGAAGTTCCAATTAGCCGCGGCGTCGATCTCAGCGATGAACTCGCCGACCAAGGATGCGGCCTCCTCGACGTCACCGACCGGAACGCCCTCTTCATCAGCCAGCCGGGCATAGGTCTCAGCCCAGCTTCGGTAGACGGTCAGCTGCGGTGGCCATGTCTGCTTCTGGCGGTTGTCGAAGATCGCCGTACAGGCCTCACGGACTCTGCGCAGATCCTCGGGTGCCAGCAGCTCCCGGGCTAGCAGTAGGTCCATCAGGTCATGCACCCGCGCGTTCTCCTCACCCTCGAGGACCTCGGTGCAGGCGTGGAGCTTTTGCGCGATCAGGTAGGGGAGCCCGACCACGCTGATCTGACCGGGCGCCCGCAACCCGAATTGGCCGATGTCGAAGGGATCGACCTGATCGACATCGAGGACAGAGCTGACCTCGACCGGTGCCACCTCGAACTGAACCTTGCCCCAGCGCTTCCCTTTGAAGTCGATGATGATGTTGACGCGGAAGGACTTCGTGTCGCGGATCGCTTCGGGCTCCTCGCGCGAGAAAGAGAACTCCTCGATGTCGTCGGCGAGGGCGTCGTCGAGCGCCGCCAGCCAGCCCTCGAACGTGCCCCGGAAGACCGCGTCGAAGTCTTTGGTGGTACGGGCCCGCAGTCCGAGGCGGAGCTCCATCGAGACCCCTCCCTTGACTGCGAAGAGCGGTTTTCCATCGCCGTCGAGGGAGTGTTCGAGTGGCAGCGCGACCAGCATGAAGGAGACCGCGCGGCGCACCCGCGACTCGGCCATCTGCTGCTGATCGGCGTATTCGCGGACCCAGTCCCCCAGAACTCTCATGTTGGTGGGTCGCTTCTGCTTGGGGAATCCGCTCATCGGGCGCCCCTGCTTGCAAGGCGACGCCTTATGCGTCTGAGGTAGGCGTCCCGCAGCAGACCCCGTCGGCGGGCGGTCTCGATCGCTTGGCGCAGCAGGTCGGTGCGAAGCCCAGATTCGATGCCGTCGAGGATCGCCCGCTGGGGGGTGACGATCGGGATTCCTTCGTAGCGGGCTTTCTCGTCTTCCTCCAGGTCGCGCTGGTGGAGGACGTAGAGCTTGGGCACCGGCTTTTGCAGCCGGTAGCTGGTCGGGATGGTGATGTGGATCTGCGCGGGGTTGACGTCGCAGAGCTCATATAGGTCGAGTGCGGTGTCGTGGGAGAGCACGCCCCGGCGATCTGCCCACATCGTCGCCTGGGCCAGCTGCCCCAGTTCAGGCCTGGAATCGAGCAGGGGAAAACGGTAAAGCCCCCTAGCCACGCGCTCGATCGTGCCGCGGCGCTCCATGTCGATGAGCCGGTGGGGATCGATGCCGGCCTCGCGGGCATCGGCGGCAGCGAGAAGGCCCTCCTGTTCGGCTGCGATCAGCGCTAGCTTGTCGTAGTTCTTGCCTGGCATCTTGATGTAAGTGTTGCGTTTTGCAACTAATTAAGCACCAGCAGCGTAGCAGATGCCGGTGCTCAAAGTGTTGCTTTTTGCAACTATTCAAGTACAGGCTACCGAGCTGAGGCGTCGGCGACGGCGCAATTACCTCTCGCTTCGCCTCCTTACGAGAGGAGCAGACGATGTCTACGAGATCCGCAGGACAGGTGATGGAGCGTTCCGGCGCTCGCGGAACGGTCTTATGCCCTTCGCTTCCAGGCTTACGGTGCGCGCCGGTATCTGACGCTGAGCTCACCGGCGGAAGGCTGGACGCGCACTCGCGCCAACAAAGAGCTGCAAAACGTGCTCGCCGACGTACGACGGGCGATCTGGGTTCCGCCACCGCGAGGAGGCCGAAGAGTTGCTCGGCGAGAGCGAGGCGATCGTCTCCTCCGATCGCTGGTGGGCATATGACCACCTCGACCCCACCCGCCGCCAGGTCTGCTGGTCGCACCTGCTGCGCGACTTCCGCTTTCACGCCGAGAGCCCGCTTGCCCACCAGAGCGAGTTCGGCGAGGCCTGCCTGTTGATCGCCGAGGGCGTGTTCGAGGCCTGGCGCGAGTTCCAGGCTGATGGCGACCGGCGCCGCCTGCGGCGGCGGATGGCCCCGCACGAACGCGAGCTGCGGGCGCTATGCGAAGCGGGGAAGCGCAAGTCGGTCAAGAGCCGCTACCACCGCGGCCTCGCCCGCAATCTGGTCAAGGTCTGGCCGGCGCTTTGGACCTTCGTCGAGGCCGAAGGCGTCGAGCCGACCAACAACCGTGCTGAGCGCGGCCTGCGCCACGCGGTCATCTACCGCAAGCTCTCCCAGGGCAGTCGCAGCGAGGACGGCGCGCTTGCAACCGAGCGCCTGCTCTCGGCCGCGATCAGCTGTCGCCTCCAGGGCCGCTCACTCTTCGCCTACCTCGCCGGGGTCGCCCAGGCCTCGATTCGCGGTCAGCCCGCACCGGCGCTCGTCTGAGCGGGGTCACTGAACGCTTACGGCTTTTCGGCTTTTCTTTTGCTCAGGGCCTGTGGAATCAGATGTCGTGGTTCCAATGTGGTTCCAATTTTTCGGCGATTGCAGTCGCCAGACCCCTCGAATCTGCGGCTTTTCCGGTCTCCGAAGCAGGCATTCGGGGCCTTTCCGAGGCCCATCGGGCTACGGACGGGGGTCCAGAAAACCTGTCCGCAGCCACCTCGGCTCTCCAAGCGGTTCTGGGGCGGAAGGAGAGGCGAAGTGGCTGCGGGGGTATCGGGGGGACGGGCGAGGCGTCTAAAGGACGAGATGCCAGGGGGAAAGAGAACGGATCGGATAAGTAGGAGGGATCTGGAGGTCTTGGAGTTCGTGGCGCGGTTTGGGGTGGTGACGAGAGAAGTGGTGGCGGCTGCGGGAGGCGGGCCTGGTCGACGACTCTGATCTACGCCGACTACGCCCCGAATCCCCATGAGGCCGAGCCAATTGAGCGAGCCTTTGCCCAGCGGATCCGGCGCGTGCCGTGTCGGGAATGCTGCCTTGACGGCCGCTACGATCTGGGGCATGACCAAGGCTGAGCTGTACGAGCAGATTGAGTCGATGACCGATGAGGAAGCGGCGGAGACCAAGCTGATCTTTGCTCCCGATTGGCCCTCTAAAGCGACCTCCATCGAGGAGATTCGCAAGCGGACGGGCACCAAACCGATGAGCCCCGAGGAATTCGACCGGCACTTCGGGTCGCTGCCCACCGACGGCGAGGGATAGCGGGCAAGATGAGCGCGGGCGCGGGTCCGCGCTTTGAAGTCCGCATCGACGAGGAACTGCTTGCTGAGGATCTCGCGCACTGTACCCAGGCGGCGCGTACGGCGATAGAGCTTGTCGTCGCAGAGCTACGGCGTGAGGGCGCGCCATGCGAGTGGCTTCTCGCTGGTGCTCGGGTCGGAGTCGAAAGCTAAAGCAGGCCCGGGCGCCGACGCCGGGCGCCGGGTCAGCGATGCGCGTGCTTCCGGGGGAGCTTGATCG
This sequence comes from Solirubrobacterales bacterium, assembly GCA_013821475.1. GTDB lineage: Bacteria > Actinomycetota > Thermoleophilia > Solirubrobacterales > 70-9 > VAYN01. The sequence goes on along the minus strand of JACDGU010000022.1, from coordinate 20,421 downwards.
TCCGCGCCAGATCGAGCCGGGTCGGCAGGCCGGCGTCGTTCAGCTCGAGCCGGCCGCGCAGCTTGGTGCGGCGCGCGCCCTTGGCCAGGCGTGCGGCCACGAGCTTGCGCCCGGCCTTGGTCAACGGCAGGCGCAGGCGGACCACCTGGCCGGCGGCCATCGCGTAGGAACCGCGGGCCACCAGTCGCGGGCGCTTCGCTTTCGGGCGCCCCTTGGCCCGCATCGCGATGGTGCCCGAGCAGCTCCCTTCGCCGTGGCAGCGCAGCGGCACGATCAGCTTCTTGCGGGTGGCGCGGATCGGCCCAGCCAGCCCGGCGGTGCCGACCTTCACCACCGGCGCCGCGCCGCCGAGGTATTCGGTGGCCAGCTGGTAGCCCGGCGGGAGAACTTTCGGTACCGGCGTCTGGATCAGGCCGCCGAGGGAGCCCGGCTGCTCCACCACCGGCAGCCGCAGCTCGAGGTTGGAGACGACGATCGGAGTCTGCGCGTTGGAGGCCCGCGCGTAGGGCGCGTCGGAGGGCAGCAGTTCGAGCTTCGCGATGTCGCCGGCGGCGAAGTGGTAGCCCTGTGGGTGCAGCTGGAAGACGGTGATCGGGCCGCCGGCTCCGGGTCGGTAGAGCCCACGGGCGACCAGGGTCTCGGTGCCGCCCGGCGCGACATCGACCAGCCGCGCCGCCAGCTCCGACTCGGGCCCGGTCGATTCGACGTTGGCGACGATCGTCGGCGAGCCCATCAGCGTGAAGCCGCCGGCGGGGGTGGGGGCGAGGCGGTAGTTGGCGACGCCGGTCTGGTCGGTCGCCGAAGCCGTCGTGCAGGGGGTTTTGCCGGCAATCGGGTCGAACGCCGTGCCCGCCGTCGGGTCCCCGGCGCCGGGGACGATCGTCTGCGCCGCGGCGCTGTCGAGGCGGATCTCACCCGGTGCGATGTCCTTCCAACCAGAAGCGGTGTAGGGGCCGCCCGACGGCGCGCTGCAGGTCGTCGTCAGGGTCTCGACGCTCGAGCCGGGCGCCGCCCCTTCGCCCTTGAGGTAGTGGTCGAACCAAGCGTTAAGGCGGGCTTCGAACACGGCGATGTCGGCCGGCTTGTTCTGGCTGCGGGCGTGGCCGTCGTCCATGAAGAAGAGCGAGATCGGGTCGCCCGGATACTGCGAGCGGGTGCGGTTGTAGAAGCGCAGCGCCTCGTCGGCGGGGAAGAGGTCGTCGTTCCAGCCGCTCTGGATCAGGAGCGGCGCCGGCGGCTCGGCATGATTTATGTAGTAGGAGGAGTGGAAGGTGGTGATCTGTTCGACGATCGATTCCGCGGTCGGGTCGCCGTCATAGGGCTCGCCGACGTTGATCCGGGCGTACCAGGCGGGCACGTCGGCTTCGGAATCGGTCGTCGAGAAGTTGCTGGTGGTCGCCCCGACGCTGAACAGCCCGCTGACGAACGAAGTCTTCTCGATCCCCACCGGCGCATCGCCGTTCGGGCCCTTATACGGAGCATCAGCGACGTAGTCGAGGGTGCGGCCGTTCGGCATCAGCGAGTAGGCGAGGTCGCTCCACGGCCACTGCGGCACCGCCGCCGCGACCGCCATCGCTTTGCCGCCGGGGCTGGTCCACGGCACCAGCGAGCCGTCGGGCAGCATCGTCCGGTTGCGCAGTGCCGCCAGGGCCATCGAGATTCCGCCTCCGTAGGACATCCCGGTGGCGCCGATCCGCTGCGGCTGGGCGACGCCTTCGTCGGCGAGCACGGAGATCAGATACTGGGCGTCGCGAACTTCGTAGCGGTCGTCCATCAGGTGGTTGTAGCCGTGTTCGCAGGTGGGGAGGAGTCTGTCGGGGAGGTCGGAGGCACTGCAGGAATTGCCCCAGCCGCGGTCGCTCATGCTGAAGACGGCGTAGCCGCGTTCGGCCCAGCCCTGGACACCGGGGTCTGCGAGCCCCAGCTTTTCGCCGCCCCAGCCGTGGAAGTCGCCGATCAGCGGATAGGGACCGTCGGCTCCGGCGGGCTGTGGCGGCAGCACCACGTTGACGTCGATTTTCGTCTGGCCGTCCCAGGTTTTGGCGATGCCGCTGCAGAGCCGCACATTGCCGTTGGCCGGCTGCGCCACGCAGCCGACCGAGCCGCCGAAAAGCGGGGCGGCCTCCGCGCTCGGCGCGGCGACGAGCACCGCGGCAGCCACGACTACGGCGAGAACTGCGTTCTTCGGTCGGATCGAAATCGCTCCCTCTGGGCGCTTCCCGGCGCCCTACTCGCCTTCGCTGCCTGCGAAGCGGAAACAGGAAGCTACCGCCGCAAATAGATCATTTCTCCGATCTGGTACCGAACCCAGCTGGAAAAGCCGGAAGCAAGGCGAAGGCGCCCGCCGCCAGGCTGCAACCTCGTCGGAGTCGTTAAAGGGGGCGCGACGACCTCCTTCAACGCGGATTCGAACCGCCGACCTCTCGGTGCGATTCGCGCTGGCCGTCTAGGCTGTTTTCGCATAAAGACGCTGTGAAGGAGGAGACGGTGAACGACTCCACTTACCAACTGGGACCAGTTGACCACATGGCGGTCGAGTTCTCCGTCGACAAGGGTGATTTCTCAGGCCAGCCCGAGATCATGCTGATCGGCGTCGAGGAGCCGAGCTGCCTGATCCACGCGCCCAACGAGAGCGTCGACACGTCGGAGATCGAGCGGATCGCCCTCGCCGAGGCCCTCTTCCTCAGCCGCTACACGTAGGACTGAGACTTCACCGCGCGGTGACTGAGGACCATCGGGTGGCGTGGCGGGCCGCTGACGATCATCTCGCGGTCGACCTCCAGGTCCTGCCCGACGTGGATCAGCTCGCCGCTGGCGATCTCTTCCCAGCCCGGCTCTTCGCTGATCTGCTCGCTGGCGATCACGACCAGCGGCACCTCGGCGGCGTCATCGGAGTGCAGCCGAAGGGTGCCGGCCGAATCGGCATGGTCGAGGTGGGCGTCCCCGCTGGGGCCGCCGGCGCCGCGCCGCAACAGCAGCAGTGGGTTTTTCTCCGGGTAGCGGAAGGCCCAGATGTTGCCGAGTTCACCGATCACGAAATTGAGGCTGTAGAGCTCGTACTCCTCGACCACCTCCTTGATCCCGGCGCGAACATCGCCGCCGGCATCGCGGATCGCCAGGGTGATCAGGGCGAAGAAGCGCTCGGAGTCGGTGCCGCCCATCACCATCGCCCGGTTGGAGCCGAGCCGCTCCTCGATCCGGTCGAGGTCGCCGACGACGCCGTTGTGGGCGAAGGCGCGGCCGTCCTGGGTGAAGGGATGGGTGTTGACCAGCGAGGTGCCGCCGGTGTCGGCGTAGCGCAGGTGGACGACCATCTCCGCCGCGACGAGGCGCTGCGCGACCGCCTGGTAGGCGGAATCGCTGGCGGCTTCGACCGGGTTGCGCATGATGATCATGCCCCGTTTCGAGGTCAGCGCCGCGAGGCCGTAGCCATCGGCGTTGATTTCACTCTGGCGGGCGATCGAGTCGGGGGCCGTTCAGCAGCCAGAACTCGGCGGCGACGTCGCGGTTACCAGCGTGCAGGGCGAAGAGGCGGCACACGGGATCAGTCTATGGGGGGAGAGCGCCCGGGGCGGGGAACTAGCCCGATGGCGGGCGGGTGAGCTCGGCGAGTCGTGCCCTGACCGCGCGGTCGACGTTGCGTGCACGCGATCGGCCCCGATCTTGTCGATCAAGCCTTGGGCCTCCAGCACGGCCCGGACACCCGGCTTCACCCTGGCCAGGGATAGGAGATGCCGTCGGCGCTGGTCAGCTCCTCGATCTCTGTCAACTTCGCGGCACCCTGCGAATCGATGAAGTTGACGCCCTCGAGGTCGAGCGCCAGGGTGCGAAGGGGAGGATCGGCGGAGTCCTGCAGGTGGTCGGCGCGTCCTTGAGCGGGAAGAAGAGGCTGATGGCGGTGAACGAGAGGAAGACGGCGAGCGAGGCGAGCCCCTCGATCGCACCTTCACCCAGTACTACGGATCCCGTGAGCTCGATGCGAGCGTTCCCAACATCTCACTCGTGGGCTTCCTGCCGGGCTGCGACGAACGCGTCACGGGAACGATTGACGCGATCTCCGCCGAGCTGGCTCGAGACGGCTTCGTTTCGCGTAACTCGACCGTGGAGACCGCCGACGATGGACTCGCCGGCGACGAGGGGCAGTTCCTCGCCTGCTCGTTCTGGCTGGTCAGTGCTCTTGCCTCAACGGACGCCTAGTAGGTGAGGCGCGCATCCTTTTCGAGCGGCTCTTGGGCTTGGCCAACGACCTCGGCCTGCTCGCGGAGGAGTACGACGTGGGGCGTCGCCGCCAGGTTGGAAACTTCTCACAAGCATTCAGCCACCTCACTTTGATCCGCGCTGCTCAGGTCATCGCCGCCGAGGTGGACGCGAGACCTGCGATGCCGACGACGCGCAGGTGCGGCAAAGCGCCCGCCCCGACCCGCTCGGCGCATTGATCCAGAGGCTCGCCGGACTGGTTCTGCTGATGCGCCGATTCCCGGGCCGTGCAGCCCTAGCACCTTCTCACCTAGAAATCACAGCGCGCTTTGAGCTGTGGGCATATGTTCAGAGCTTCCTATCTCAAGATCCACCGAAGGGAAACTATGGGTGCTGAGGAGAACAAGCGATCGGCTGAAGCCGCCTACGAGGCCTTCCAGGACGGGGACGCCGAGGGCGCGATGGCCAATATGGACGAGGAGATCGTCTGGACCTCGCCCGGCGACAACGCGCTGAGCGGGACCTACAAGGGCAAAGGCGAGGTGGCCGGGCTGTGGGGGCAGCTGGCGAGCAAACAGTTCGCCACCGTGCCTAGCGACTTCATCGCCGATGGCGCCAAGGTCGTCGTCCTCACCACGGTGACCCTCGAGGGGGTAGACGTCGAGAGCGCCGACATCCTCAGCTTCGGCGCCGACGGCAAGCTTGTCGCGTTCGAAACGCGCGGCGATCCGAGCAACGCGAACCGCGTGTTTGCGAAGTAGCAGGTGACGACCCCTCGTCCGTCGGGCGAGCAGTGCGAGATCGCCCACGGCGTTGGCGTTGACCGAGCCGAGCACGACATTGTTCTGTAGCACCAGGTCACGGTTGATCGATCCGGCATCGACGCTGAGCGTGCCGCCGGCCGGAGAGAGGCCGGTGAGGCAGACGACGCCACCGGCGGCGAGGTGGTCCATCGCGTCGAAGACGAGCTGGCCGACGCCGGTGGCCTCGAGGATCGCGTCGGCACCGGTCTTCCCGACCACCTCGGCGATGCTGCCGGAATGGTAGGTGGCGCCGAGGTCCTCGACCAGCGCCGGCTTGGGACCGTCGCTGACATGGTCCAGCACGTGCACCTCGAGCCCGCGCTGGACCCCGAGCATCGCGCCCAGCAGGCCGATCGGCCCGGCCCCGGTGACCAGCAGCCGGCGGGGCTTGAAGCGCATCGCCTCGCCGATCCGCTGGGCCTGCTCGATCGCCTTGGCGACCACGGTCGTCGGCTCCATCAGCATGCCGACGGACCGTAGGCCCGGATCCAGCTTGACGCAGTAGTCGCTCTCGACCCTCCAGCGCTCGGAGCCATAGCCGTCGAGCTGCTTGATCCCGCGCTCTTTGAATCGGCCGTTGCGGCACATATCGAATTCGCCGCGGGCGCAGGCGTCGCAGGGCACCGGGTCGGGGCGGCGGACGATGCCGACAACGAGGTCTCCCCTTGCGAAACCGCTGCCCTCCGGCGCATCCTTGACGACCCCCAGGGACTCGTGCCCGAGCACGAGCCGTTCGTGTCCCGGCGGCGCCTCGCCGTAGTCGCCGGCGATGATCTCGCGGTCGGTGCCGCAGACTCCCAGCGCCAGGCCGTCGACCAGAAGATCGCCCTGCTCGGGGCCCGGCTCCTCGACGTCCGTGACTGCTGCCGACCCCTGCTGCTCGGGAACCACGGTCAAAGCGCGCATGCTCACCCCTCCATTCTCAGCCGGCGGTGGTGGCGACCCTATCGCGCGATCACGGGTCCGGACGAAACGGGTTGCGTGAAAAGAGCGGCCACGGCTTAACTTTCTCGACCCCGCTGCCGGGCTACGCTCATCAGCGCAGATGCCCGCAGATCGCCTCGCCATCCTGTTCGACATCGACGGCACCTTGATCAACACCGGCGGTGCCGGCGCCGCCTCCTGGGCGCTGGCCTTCAAGGAGCTCTACGAGGTCCCGGCCGACATCGGCGAGTTCACCGACTCCGGCATGACCGACCCGGAGGTCGGGCGCAAGACCTTTGAAGCCGTCCTCCACCGTGAGCCCGAGCGCAAGGAGTTCACGCGGCTGCTGGAGCGCCGGCTGCATTACCTGCACCAGACGGTCGAAGAGTCGGAGGGCTATGAGGTGCTGGCCGGAGTTGAGGAGCTGCTGCCGCGCCTGATCGAGGACGGCTACCTGGTCGGACTGGTCACCGGGAACACCGAAGCCGCCGCTCACGTCAAGCTCCACCGGGCAAAGCTCAATCGCTTTTTCTCTTTTGGCGGCTATGGCTCCGATTCTCCCGAGCGCGGTGAGGTGACGCGGATCGCCCTGAAGCGCGCAGCGGTCGTCTATGGGGCTGATGTCGACCCGGCGCAGGCGATCGCGGTGGGCGACACCCCGATGGACGTAAAGGGCGCTCATGCGGCCGGGATCGAGTGCGTCGGCGTTGGCAGCCACAAGTTCACCGCCGAGGAACTGCAGACGGCGGGCGCTGACTACGCGATCTCCTCGCTGGAGCAGGGCCTTCCTCTCTGATCCAGGGTGGTGGGCTGACTAGCGCCGATCCGCACGGCGGAGCGAAGAGTGGGGATACTCTCGCCAGTGTGGATGGCTCCGTGAGAGTTCAGACGGTTCCCGGTGGCGTGGTGCATGAGCTGCCCGGCGATCTGCGCGAGGCGCTGATCGCCGACGGCACGGCGCTGGATGCCTGGAACGACATCACGCCGCTGGCCCGCAACGAGTTCATCTGCTGGGTCGAGGACGCCAAGCGTCCGGCCACCCGCGAGCGCCGTATCCGGCGCACGCGGGAAGAGCTGGAGGAAGGCATGCGCCGGCCCTGCTGCTGGCCGGGCTGCAAGCACCGCGAGCGCACTGGCAGCTAGCTACGTGCTGGGCCGCGACGGCTCTGATCGGCGCGAGGCGACACGTGGCGGTCCTCTACGCCGATGCCTCCGCCCTCGTCAAGCTGATTCGCGATGAGCCCGGTTCGGCCGATCTGCGGTCGTATCTGGATGGCGCCGATCTGGTCAGCAGCGAGTTGGTCCTGACTGAGATTCCGCGCGCGGTGCGTCGTGCCGCCGCCCAAGACACCGATCTACCGCTCGATCGACTCTTGGAGCGAGCGGGGGAACTGGTCGACGCGGTCGCCTTGTGTCCGCTCGATCACGTCCTGCTTGGCGCTGCCGGCGCCCTGGTCGAGCCGGCGCTGCGAGCTCTGGACGCGATCCACATCGTGGCGGCTGTGGGCCTGCTGCCGATCGAGGCGTTCGTGACCTACGACGAGCGCCAGGCCGCAGCTGCTCGCCTGGCCGGCCTGCGAACGGTGGCGCCCGGAACCTGAGGAAACGAGCGCGAGGGGCTCGATCGGGGTGGCCGGGTTCACCCCTTGGGGTCCTGGTTGGGGCCACCTTCTCCGCCGAACATGGTTGGGCAAGCAGCGCTCACCCGACTTAAGGAGAAGCAATGAGCCCCAAGACCAAGATCCGCAACCTGTTCCTCGCCCTCGCCACCTCGGCCCTCGCCCTCTCCGGGCTGGCCGGCTCGGGGGGGG